>JBFHXJ010000027.1:0-40353 GCA_041598995.1 Woeseiaceae bacterium
CATCGGAGAGCCCGGTGCAGTCCCTGATCGTGCGCGTCCTGGCTTCGTGGCCGATCATGCGGAGCGCCAGTTCGAACTGGCTGCGCTCGCTGGCATAGCGGTTGTCGGTGACTCGCATTTCTTACCGTTTCTGCTAGTTATATCCCATATATAGTTTTAATTTAGGCTATATTATCCGCACGTGGGAAATCAATAAAAAATAACGTATCTGGATGCAGTGGCCAGAAATCGCGGCCGGCATCGGGGAGATGACATGCCACTCAGGGGACCGCTAACCGTCGATTACCGCAACGTTGAAGCCTTGAACCGCGCCTACCTCGGCCTTTTGAGGTCCAACACCGCGGCGCGGGCGAGCCTCGGCGAGCTGAGCGCGTCCTTGCGGCATCGCATCGCGTCGCTGACGCGCCAGCAGGTGGAGCGCCTGGCCGGGACGCCGTTCTTGCTGCTGTCGCTACGCGAACGGGACGATCGCCTGTGGGACCAGCTGCTTTGCGGCGCCGGCGAGCTGCCGGTCGGGCCGCCGTCCGACGATCTGGACCGGCTACGCTCCGCGGCACTCGGCTTCGTCTGGCAGCTCGCGCGCCAGAATCCCTACACCCTGCGGCTGACTTGCGGTGCCTCGCTGCACTGGTGTGAGCGCATCGCCGAGCGCACGTTGTTTGGCTTGCTGGCGGCGGTGGCGCCCTATCCGGACCTGCTCGTGCTGCGCCGGCACGACGATCACGAGTGGTGGCAGAAACTGCTCGTCGATGGCGTCAGCAGGGACACGGCCATCTCCAGGGCGGCGCACATGAGCGCGCTGCAGACCGTGCTCACGCGGCAGGCGGTGAGCGTCCCGCGGCGCTGGGCCGTCGCAGCCTGCAAGACGACGCGACCGGAGTTGCAGGTCGCCGACTCGTAGCAGGATTTATCCGCGAACCCGGGCACGGCCATTCGCGGCTTCGTCGCTGCTTGTACGTCCCTGTGCGCAGCGACATAAGTACCTCCCCGTACAAAAAGCCGCTCCTGCATATTGCTGTCAACACCGGTGCGAGCGGCCTTAGCCGCGACGCCTTGTATACAATACGCGTCCATGCACGCGCTCTCGATCAAGAAACTCACCAAGACCTACAGCAACGGGTTTACTGCACTGAAGGGCATCGATTTCGATGTCGAGCCGGGTGATTTCTATGCGCTTCTCGGACCGAACGGTGCGGGCAAGACGACGGCGATCGGCATCATCTGCTCGCTCATCAACAAGACCTCCGGCGAGGTCGAGATCTTCGGGCACAACATCGACACGGATGTCGAGGCCGCGAAAGCGTGCATCGGGCTCGTGCCCCAGGAATTGAACATCAACATATTCGACACGGTGCAGAATATCGTGGTCAATCAGGCCGGCTATTACGGTATCCCAAGGAAGCTGGCGTTACAGCGCGCCGAACAGTATCTCGGAGAACTGCGGCTGTGGGAGCGACGCTTCGACCATGCACGCAACCTGTCGGGCGGCATGAAACGGCGCCTTATGATCGCGCGCGCGCTCATCCATGAGCCGAGGCTTTTGATGCTCGACGAGCCGACCGCCGGCGTCGACATCGAGATCCGGCGTTCGATGTGGGACTTTCTGCGACGCATCAACGATGCCGGCACGACGATCATCCTGACCACGCACTACCTCGAGGAAGCTGAAAGCCTTTGTCGCCACGTCGCAATCATCGACGAAGGTGAGATCATCGAGGACGCGCCAATGACGACCGTAATCAGGAAACTGCAGCGCGAGGTTTTCGTGCTGAGCCTGAAGGAACCCCTCCGCGAGGCGCCGAGGCTACCGGGTTTCGAAACGGCGCTTTTGGAGGACGGCGAGCTCGAAGTGACCGTCGACGCCGGCTGCAACCTCAATACGCTTTTCTCCCGCCTGAGTGAGAAAAATATCGAAGTGGTCAGTCTGCGCAACAAGGCGAACCGGCTCGAGGAACTTTTCATGGATCTCGTCGAGAGCAAGCAGCATATGGCGGCGGCGCAATGAATGTCGCGCTCAACTGGATCGGGCTCAAGGCGATCATTCGCAAGGAGTTCGTGCGCGTGATGCGCATCTGGGTACAGACCATCGTCCCGCCGGCCATCACGATGACGCTTTACTTCATCATCTTCGGCAACCTGATCGGACGCCGCATCGGTGAGATGGGCGGATTCGACTACATGCAATACATCGCCCCGGGCCTGATCATGATGTCGGTGATCACGAATTCTTCCGGCAATGTCGTTTCCTCGTTCTTCGGCGCCAAGTACGGCAAACATCTAGAGGAGATGCTGGTATCGCCGATGTCCAACGCCACGATCATTCTCGGTCACGTTGCGGGCGGTGTCATGCGGGGACTCATGGTCGGCTCACTCGTCACGCTGATCGCGCTCGCATTTACGAGCCTCAAGGTCGAGCATCCGCTCGTCACGTTGTCGATGGTATTGCTCGCGTCGATGGTTTTTGCATTGCTCGGCTTCGTGAACGCGGTGTTTGCGAAGAAGTTCGACGACATCTCGATCATCCCGACCTTCGTGCTGACACCGCTTACCTACCTCGGCGGCGTATTCTACTCGATCGCGCTATTGCCCGATTTCTGGCAAATGGTCTCGCTCGGCAATCCCATCCTTTATATGGTGAATGCCTTCCGATACGGTATTCTCGGCGTGTCCGACATCGATATCGGCTATGCGTACCTCATCGTACTCGTTTTCATGCTCGGGCTGTTTACGCTGAACCTGACGCTATTGAACCGTGGTGTCGGTATTCGTGAATGAGGTATAGCAATGTGCGGAAGATTCGCTTTTTACTCTCCCAGCGAAGCGACGGCTGCCCTGTTCGGCGCGGACTCGTCCGTGGAGGTCGAGCCGCGCTATAACATTGCGCCGACGCAGTACATCGCGGTGGTTCGCGATAGTGAAAAGGAGGCCCGCGAGGTCGCGATGTTGCGCTGGGGGCTGGTGCCGTTCTGGGCAAAGGATCCGTCGATCGGCAACCGCATGATCAACGCGCGCGCCGAGACGGTCGCCGAGAAACCGTCTTTCAGGAACGCATACAGGAAACGCCGCTGCCTGGTGCTCGCGGACGGATTTTACGAATGGCGCAAGGAAGGCGACGGCAAGACCCCTTATTTCATAGCGCTCGATGATGGTTCGCCGTTTGCATTTGCGGGCCTCTGGGAAACCTGGAACAGCAAAGACAGCGACGAATCACTGCAAACGACGGCGATCATCACGACCGCCGCCAACGAGTACATGGCGCGTATACACCAGCGCATGCCGGTCGTCATGTTGCCGGAGCATGCCGATCGCTGGCTCGAAGGAGACATGGAATTACTGGCCGAAGTGATCGACGAACCGCCGACGTTTCAGGCCTGGCCAGTCGACCGCAAGGTCAACAACGCCAGAAACGAAGGTGCGGCGCTCATCGATCCCGCCGGCGAGACCTTGTCCTGATGATCAGGCCATCGGCTATTGCCGCGGCAGCAGGAACGGCGTGCCGCGGTACTCGAGAATAACGCCGTCGGGCGTTATTTCCCTGACGATGGGCCCTTCGTCGAGCCGGGCCCGCTCCTTGTACTTCCTCGTATTGACGAAGACGAATCGATCCTCGCGTACCGGGCTGTGAACGTGGATGTCGAGATGCAGGTCAGGCAGCTGGAGCAAGCCCTGCGCCCTGAGCTCGTCAAATGTTGCGTTGGCCTCGGCGACATTCGCTGCGCGGTAGTCGGCTGCCGGCGGCGCCGGTCCGGCGCGCCGGGCCGGTGGCTCGATCGCGGCTGCAACGACGGGGGACGGCGTCGGCGCCGCCTGTTCGACGATCGTTTCTTCATCCACGTCCGCGGGAGGGCTTGATGCTTGCGGCGCATCGACGGCCGGCGAAGCCGCGGCCGGCGTGTCGACCTGTGCAGCGGTGGCCGTGTCCGGGACGCGCTCGCGTTTCAAAAGCAGCGTCCCAAGGACGCCGATATTGATGGCGATCAGCGCGACGATGATCCAGGTCCAGTGCGTCGCCGGCTTATGACGCACACGGTCCGGCACGTCCGCGAATCCGGGCGTGTCCCGCCGCAATCGCTCTGCTTCCGATTTCTTCAGTGCGTCGAGTATGAACGACATCGTCTTATCCGCTTAACCCGGATTACTCCCGCGACGACAGCCTGGGCGTGGCGTCGAGTGCGAGTAGCGAGTTGATGATGATCTGGGTTTTTTGCCCGGCGAGCCCGTCGGCTTCCAGGCGGTGCTGTCGCTGGAATGCCAGGAGCTGCTCCTTGAGGTCGGTATCGAAATAATCGGAGTCCGGGTCGATCGGCCGGTAGTTGCTGTCGAGTGCGGCGAGGCTCTGTCTCAGCCAGCGCACGTTTTCGTTTTGCATCCCCGGCGAAATCGCGACCGAGGTGCCACCTGAGGGTCGCCAGATGAGCATGAACTCCCCGAACCAGAGATCCGAAACTTCGTCGACAGGAAAGCTCATTGGCTCGCCGCCGATCAGCAGTTCGGCCTGATCGTCGTCGAGGCGCACGAGCAATGGCTGGTGGGTTCTTCCCTGGCTATCCGTCAAGGTCAGCACGACCGGACGGTCGAGCTGCCGAATGCCAGTCCACGAGCCCCGCTGGGCATAACAGCTGAAACCCTGCGCCTGCGCCTGCCCGCAGGCCGAGCCCGCCGCCGGGTCGTAGTCGATATCCCAGAGCTTCATGAGTGCCGGTAAGCCATATTCGGCTGCACTCATGCTTGCGACCCGCACGAGCTCCGCCTCGAGACGTGGGTCGCCGGCCGGTGCCGCAGGCGGTCCGTTGTCGGTCGTGGTACCTGCGGGCTCCGGCGGTTGTTCCGCTTGCGGTGCCGACAACGCTTCCTCGACCGCCGGCGCCTGCTGATCGATCGCCGACCAGATAGCGGCGCCCAGCACCATGAGACCGAGGACGCTCAAGACCGGCACGACGTATTTCATATACGCGGGCGGCAGCGACTGCCCGGATACCTCGTTTGCGGCACGCCGCACGAGCCGTTTGTCGACCGTCCTCGATTCGAGGCTGTACGCGCCGAGTAACGCGCGATCGCAAATGACGTTCATGATGCGGGGTACACCGCCCGACAGCCGAAATACCTCGCGCCTCGCGCGCGGGTCGAAAATCTCCGTGAGCGCGCCCGCGACTCGCAGGCGGTGGTCGATGTATCTTTCCGCCTCTTCACGCGACAGCGGTTCGAGGTGATAACGGCCCGTTACGCGCTGCGCGAGCTGGCGCAGCTTCGTCTGCGACAGCTTCTCGCGTAATTCGGGTTGCGCAATCAATATGATCTGCAGGAGTTTTTGTTTGGCGGTTTCGAGATTCGTCAGGAGTCGCAATTCCTCCAGCACCACGTCATCGAGATTCTGCGCTTCGTCAATGAGCAGGATCGTGCGGCGTCCGCGCGCATGGGCGTCGAGCAGGTGACGATTCAACGCATCGACGAGCGCCTTCGTGCTGCCTTTTTCCTCGGGTAACTGAATGCCGAGCTCTTCGCAAATCGCGGTCAGGAATTCGATGGCCGACAACTGGGGATTGAGGATCAGCGCGATGTCGACCTCGTTGGGAATCTGCCCGAGCAGGGTGCGGACAAGTGTCGTCTTGCCGGTGCCGACCTCCCCCGTAAGCTGGATGAAGCCGCCGCTCTCGGTGACACCGTATACAAGGTGTGCGAGTCCCTCGCCGTGACGCTCGCTCATGAACAGGTAACGAGGGTCCGGCGTTATCGCAAATGGTTTTTCGTTGAGGCCGAAGAAGCTAGTGTACATGGCGAAGCGGCGTCCCTTGTTCCACCGACTGTCCCGCGTGGGGCATTCTACCCGATTTGATCGCGATCCAGTGTCCGTGCCCGGGATACGGACAGCGCACCGAAGCGGTCGCGCACGCCGTCGACCGCCTGGTCCAGTTGCGTGCCGCCGGCCCCGGGGCCGGACCCGAACAGGTCCGGCTGCGCATCGCGAGCCAGTTCGCTGCCGCCGACGCCCAGCAGACGAATGCGCGCGCCCCGATGTTCGTTGAGCCAGTTGGCGAGCAGGTTTTTTGCGATCTCAAAGAGCTGATCGGTGCTGTTGCCCGGCGGGCGCAGAGCGCGTTGCCGCGTACAGGTCGAAAAATCCGACTGGCGGATCTTGACCTGAACCGTACCGGCAATCAGCTCCTTGGCGCGCAGACGGGCAGCCGTACGTTCGCAGAGTCGAAGGAGTTCGCGATTCATCGCACCGATGTCCGAAAGGTCGGTGTCAAATGTCTCCTCCGCACTCAATGACTTGTTCGGCCGTGCGGCGAGCACGGGCCGATCGTCGATGCCGCATGCCCGGTCCCGCGTGCGCTGCGTATATTTTCCGAATATCGGCTTCAGGTCACGGTCCGCGGCGCGCCGCAGGTCGGCGATGGATTCGATGCCGATGCGCGTCAACCTGGCGAGGGTCTCACGACCGATTCCCGGTATGACACGAACCGGCAACGGGTCCAGGATTTCCCGCATGTTGCTTTCCGTTACGACGGATAAGCCGTCGGGCTTGTCGAGATCAGATGCGATCTTCGCAACCAGCTTATTCGGCGCCACGCCGACCGACGCCGAGAGCGCAGTCTCTTCCCTGATCTTTTTCTTGATCTCCTTCGCGATGCGGACCTCGTCGCCGAACAGCGCGATGCTTTCGGTGACGTCGAGAAACGCCTCATCGAGTGACAGCCCCTCCACCAGTGGCGTGTATTCGCGAAAGATCGCGAAAATCTTCGTGGACTCCGTCTGATAGAGCGACATTCTCGGCCTGACCCTCAGCAGATCGGGACAGCGACGATACGCTTCGCGCATCGGCATCGCCGAGCGAATGCCGAATTTTCGCGCCTCGTAACTCGCTGCAGCGACGACACCGCGATTGCTACTGCCGCCGACGACCAGTGGCTTGCCGCGCAACGACGGATCGTCGCGCTGTTCAACGGACGCGTAAAAGGCGTCCATGTCGACATGCAGGATCTTGCGCTGCCCGCTCACGACGTGCGTTCGACGATGTATGTGGCCAGCAGTTTCAGGACTTCGGCAGCGGCACCGAATTCCGACAGCGCCGCAGTGCCGGAACGCAGCAATGCCTCGCACCGACGTTGCGACTCCTCGAGTCCGAATAATGCAGGCCAGGTCGCCTTGGCGAGTTTCTGATCCGCGCCCGCGCGCTTGCCGATGACCCGGGTTTCTCCCGCAACGTCGAGGATGTCGTCACGGATCTGGAAAGCGAGCCCGATATCACGCGAAAATCGGTCCAGCGCCTCGACCTTCGGCGGCGGCAGTTCCCGCGCCAGGCAGGCCGCGGACATAACGCAGGCGCGAATCAGTGCGCCGGTCTTCAGGAAATGCATCTCCGTCAGCTCGTCAGCCGTCAGCGTTTTGCCTTCGGAATCCAGATCGATGGACTGGCCACCTGTCATGCCGAGTGAGCCGCAGGCTTGCGCCACTGTCGCGACGATCGCGGACTTCCCGGCATCGTCCAGCGCCGGTGCCGTCGCGATGACCTGGAAGGCGAGCGGTTGCAGCGCGTCGGCCGCAAGAATCGCGGTAGCTTCGTCGAACTTGCAGTGTACGGTCGGCTGGCCGCGTCGCAGGTCGTCGTCATCCATCGCCGGGAGATCATCGTGCACCAGGGAGAATGCATGTATCAGTTCGATTGCCACGGCCGGCGCATCCAGTTTTTCCGGCGCGACATTCAGGACTTCGCCGGTGGCGTAGACGAGTTGCGGACGCACGCGTTTGCCACCGGTGAGAACGGCATAACGCATCGCCTCGTGAAGTCGCCGCGGTGTCCGGTCCACGGGGGGCAGTGCGCGGTCCAGGCAGCGCACGACGCGTGCCGACCAGGCTTCGGCCCTGTCGGCCAGTGAATCCACGGCTATCCGATACGCTTCCGGCATGCGCCTAGCCTACACCGAATCGGCTCGCGGGTCAGACCCGGAGTCAGGCCCCTTCCCCTCGCCTCGGAAGCGGCTGTAGGAGCGACTTCAGTCGCGAACGGCTCAACCCCGGTTCGCGGATAAATCCGCTCCTACGGTAACATCGGCAGGTTCCGATCCCTTTGATGAATGAATGCTCCGGGCAGAGATGAGATGCGAGCAGACGCTCAGGCACAACCGAATATCGCGCTGATCAAATACTGGGGCAAACGCGATGTCAGTGAGAACCTGCCGGCGGCCGGTTCCTTGTCCATCACGCTCGACTCGCTGTGGACGAAGATGTCGGTGGAGTTTTCGGACGACCTCGCGACGGACGAGCTTGTCATCAACGATGAGCAAAGCGGCGATCTGTTGCCGCGCGTGAGCGAGTGTATCGACCGCGTTGCGAGCGGGAATCGTTCACGCGCGTCCGTGACCAGCGAGAGCAATTTTCCGATGGCCGCCGGACTCGCCTCGTCGGCATCCGCGTTTGCCGCGCTCGTCGTTGCAGCGAGCAAGGCGGCAGGTTTCGATCTCGATACATTGACACTTGCCAGGATGGCGGGTGCAACATCGGGGTCGGCTGCGCGGTCCCTTTACGGAGGCTTCGTCGAATTGCGGACCGGTGACAGGCAAATCGAGGTCGAAACGATTGTCGATGCCGACGCATGGCCGCTCGAAGTCGTGGTTGCGGTCACCGAGGCAGGCAGGAAGCCGATCGGCTCGGGCGAGGCGATGAATCGGAGTGCCTCGAGCTCGCCGTTTTACTCGCGGTGGATAGCAGAGCAGTCTGCAGACCTGGCCATGGCCAGAGATGCGGTGCTCGAGCGGGACTTCGAAAAGCTCGCGGGGGTTGCGGAGCACAATTGTCTGAAGATGCATTCCGTGATGTGGGCGTCACGGCCGCCGGTCGTTTACTGGAGCAGCGCTACCTTGTCATGCATGGAAACGATTCGCGCCCTGCAGAACGAAGGGCGTGCCGTGTTCTTCACCATCGATGCGGGGCCGCAGCTGAAGGCGGTGTGTTTGCCGGATGAAGTCGGCGCCGTCAAGGCCGCGCTCGATGCCTCAAAAGGCGTGCAAAAAACGATGGTCAGCGGGCTCGGCGCGGGCGCGAGAGTTCTGGAGAGCGAGTGATATCGACGAATGCGCCAGGAAAGGCAGTCTTGTCCGGCGAGTATGCGGTGTTGCGGGACGCTCCGGCAATCTCCGCAGCGGTCGACCGCCGGGCTTACGTTTCGATATCCGAAGCGTCCGGCGAGTTCCATTGCCTGAGCACACCCGGCTACGTCGACGGACAGTGGCTGTTTCGGTATGGCGACGATGCCACGTTCGAATGGCAGCAGCCCGTGCCTGGGCCGACGACGTTTTCGCTCGTCGAGGAAGTCTGGAAGTCTTTCGACCCATCGGGGTGGCCGGCACTCGAAATCGTCGTCGACTCACGCGAATTCACCGACGCAGCGACGGGCCTCAAGCTGGGTCTGGGTTCGAGCGCCGCGGTCGCCGTGGCATTGACGGCCGCCTTGCAGCGATTTGCGGCGCAGGGCGGGGACGACGGTGAATCGGCGATTGCCGCGCACAATCGTTTTCTCAACGGCCGCGGCAGCGGTGTGGACGTGGCGACGAGTTACCGGGGTGGCCTGATCCTGTATCGCCGGTCCGGTGCCGAGGCCCGCCGAATCGAGTGGCCGGCGCGGCTGCACTACCGGTACCTGTGGAGTGGTCAGGCCGTGGCAACCACAGACAAGCTGGCGATGCTCGGCGATGATCACGGTGACAACGACACTGGCATCGGCATGCAGCGCCTCGGCGAACTTGCGGAGGCGATGGCGAGCGCCTGGTCGAGCGGGGACGCGGCGCGAATCCTCCGATCGTATCCCGCCTACATCGAGGGCCTCGGCAGTTTCAGTGCGGAACATGATCTCGGCGTCTTCGAGGCGGGTCATGAAGACCTCGTCCGCCTGGCGGGAAAGACCGGGGTCGTTTACAAACCGTGCGGCGCCGGGGGTGGTGACATTGGCATTGTCCTCGCGGCATGCGAGCATGACATCGAAACGTTTTGTGGCAGGGCGCTCGAGTACGATTTCAGGGTGCTCGACCTCGCGCTCGAAAGTGCCGGTCTCAAGTTCGCGGAGTGACGTCATTGAGTGATTCGCGAATTGCCAAGTTCTATCGTCTGAGTCATGCCGATCGCGTAAAGGCGCTTGCGGACAATGGCCTCATTTCCGCGGCCGACGAAAAAATCCTCTTGAGCGACGAATGCCTTCTGTCGATCGAAGCAGCCGACAAGATGATCGAAAACGTTATCGGTGTTTTCGGGTTGCCACTCGCCGTCGCCCCGAACTTCCTCGTCAACAACCGCGACTACGTCGTGCCGATGGTCGTCGAGGAACCCTCGATCGTCGCCGGCATCAGCGGGGCGGCGAAGCTGATCAGAGAATGCGGCGGCTTCAACGTCATGGCGACCGATCCATTATCCATCGGCCAGATCCAGATCATCGACATCGACAACCCCGATGCCGTCATCCAGAAGCTGTACGAGTTCGAGGATGAGCTCCTCAGGTTGGCAGACGGCATGCAACCGAAATTGAAGGCGCGTGGCGGCGGCGCCCGGGCAGTCGAATACTTCAAGTTCCGCCTGCCGGATGGGCGCTGGACGGTGGTATTACACGTGCTTGTCGACACGCGGGACGCGATGGGCGCAAACGCCGTCAATACGATCTGCGAAGGTCTCGCTCCGCATGTGGAGCGAATTGGCGGCGGCTCGGTCTTCATGAAAATTGTTTCCAATCTTGCGGATCGCTCGCTGGTTTCTGCGACCGCAAAGATCGCGCCGGCAGTGCTTAGGCGAGACGGTTTTTCCGGCGAACAAGTTCGTGACGGGATCTTGCTCGCGAACGCGCTTGCCAATGCCGATCGCTATCGCGCTGCGACCCACAACAAGGGCATCATGAACGGTATCGATGCCGTGGCCCTGGCTACCGGCAACGACTGGCGCTCGGTCGAAGCCGGCGCGCACGCATTCGCGGTGCGCGACGGCGCGTACCGTGCCCTGACGAGCTGGACTGCCGACGAGACGGGAGCCCTGCAGGGCAAACTCACGATTCCGATCAAGATCGGTGTCGTCGGCGGATCGCAATCGGCGAATCCCTGCGCGGCGATCGGCCTGCGAATCGCCGGAGTCAAGTCGGCGCCGGAGCTCGCAAAGCTCATGGGCGCGGTGGGGCTGGCGCAGAACTTCGCGGCACTTCGTGCGCTGGTAACCGAAGGCATCCAGAAAGGTCACATGGGACTGCACGCCCGCAGCGTCGCGGCGTCGGCCGGTGCCCCTGCGGAGATCTTCGAGCAGGTCGTCGCCGGCATGGTGGAGAGCGGCGACGTCAAACCCTGGAAAGCGGACGAGCTGATCGGGCGTCTGCAAACGCAGGAGCAGGCCTCCGAGCAGGATATTCCGACCCTGTCGATGTCGGACAGCATTGTGCTGAGCAAAGGCGCCGTCATAGGCGACAACGCGGACGATACCGCTCCGGCGATCAACATGGCGGCGGGCGTGGCCGCAGGCAAGGTCATTCTGCTCGGCGAGCATGCCGCCGTTTACGACCGGCACGTGCTTGCCTTACCGATCAAATCCGCGGTGACCGCCAGAATCACCGAGGCACCATCCGGCGTGCGCCTGACCATACCCGAGCTCGACATCGAGCAGAAACTGGATCCGAAGGCGCCGCCACGCGGCGCTGCAACGGCCGTGCTGGCGCTGATCATGCGGCATTTCGGCATCCTGGAACGGGGCTACGAGATACAGGTACAGACACGCATCCCGATTGCCATGGGCCTCGGTTTTTCCGCGGCACTCGCCGTCGCCATCATTCGCGCTTTCGACAAGCTGACCGGCAAGGGAATGGATGATGTCGCAGTGGAAATGCTGGCATTCGAATGCGAGAAGATCACGCATGGCACGCCGTCCGGCATCGACAACAATATCGCCACCTACGCCGAGCCGGTGCTCTACAGCAAGGGCACGCGCACGAGGACCAAACCGATCAAGCTCCGCGAAACACCACCGCTCGTGATCGCATCGAGCGGCATCAAGGGAAGTACGATCGAGCAGGTGACGGCGGTTCGTGCGCGCTACGAAAAAAATCGCGAGCTGTATACGACCATCTTCAACGAGATGGACGAGATCGCCACGGCCGGCGCGATTGCACTGAAGAACGCGGATTATGTACAACTCGGATCGATGATGAACGTATGCCAGGGGTTCCTGAATGCGATCGAGGTATCGACACCGGAGCTCGAGAAAATGATTTCGATTGCGCGGCGGAGCGGCGCGGTCGGTGCAAAACTCACCGGCGCCGGCGGCGGCGGATCCATTGTCGCCCTTTGTCCCGAAACCGTCGACGAAGTATCCGAGGCGCTCGAACGGGCGGGATATCAGATTATCAGGATGCAGGACTGACAGGGGTACATTGAAGTGACGCGAACAAAGGTCGAATCCGAGGACGAATTGCTGATCCTCGTCGATGCCGACGACAGGGAAGTCGGCAGTCTGGGTAAAGAAGCCTGTCACGATGGCGGCGGTATTCTGCACCGTGCGTTTTCACTGTTCCTGTTCGACGACCAAGGTCGATTGCTGTTACAACGACGCAGCAAGGAGAAGCGCCTCTGGCCGAAATACTGGTCGAATACCTGTTGCAGTCATCCCAGATACGGCGAGACGATGGAAGTGGCAACCGCGCGACGACTGAGGGAAGAACTGAATACCGCCGCCGACGTCGAGTTCGTTTACAAGTTCGAGTACCAGGCCCGATTCTCCGATCGCGGTTCGGAAAACGAACTGTGCTGGGTCTACCTTGGCCGGCTCGGGCAAGCGGTCAGCGCGAACGAGGCAGAAATCGAGGAACTGCGTTACGTATCGGCTAACGACCTGAACCAGGAAATCGATGCGGTGCCGGAACGGTTCACACCATGGTTCAAGATGGAGTGGAAACGGCTGAATGAAGAGTTCGCCGACCGACTCCGGTGTTACACGGAACCGCTTTGAAACGCGATGGAAATTGGCTCACGTGCGTGCAAGACGAGGCGAATGTCACTCAAAACTGCTTATGTACTGGCGTGTACACTGCGCGTTTCGAGTGACATTCAACGAAGTATGGTGCCGCATGAGCCGATCTCAGCTGACGTAGCGGTAATACTCGATACCGATATCCTGAAACTGGCGGTGGTCCGCATCGCCGACCTTGTCGATGACGAACTCGTCTCGCGGCAGGTATTCGAGGCCGCTGACGCGCCTGCCGTCATGCAATGCGGCATACTGCTGTTCGTTCAGGTCGACCGCGCATTCCATGGATTGGGCGAAACGGATCCTGGTGGTCGCATCCCGCCAGCCGTCGGCGACGAACAACGGAATCACTTCGGCCGCATCGCCGCTGCCGTAGCCGAAGGTCAGTAACTCTTCGCCGGCCAGTTCGCGATCCTCGTCCAGGGCCTCCTCGAAACCGGCCGCCATCCACGCGGGGAGCGCCGCGGTGTACAGGTTGCCGAGATCGAGCATGGTGTCGCTGCCGAGCGCGAGTTTGTCCAGAATCTCGCGACGATACTTGCGCGCAGCGCGAAAGATCCTGAATACGGCCATCGTCAGCGGGTACGCTTCGAAATTATGACGCTCGGGAACGGCCAGCCCGGCAACCGCCGGCTTGCTCATCATCTCCTCGAGTACCTGGCCGGGCTCGACGCCTGCCTGGTAGCAGTAGGAGGCGAGCTCGGCCCGATCCTCGGGACTGCCGCTCCCGAGGGCAAACAGGTAGGCAATGGCATAGCCGGTCTCCGGCATCCTGCGATAGGGCCTGTGCATGAAGATGGTTTTCAGGCTGCGCAGATACTCGCTCGGATTAAGGTCGCGCTTTATGTACATGTCATTGAGCGCGTGCAGGGTTTCGTCGATGTAGCAGGTCGTCGAATACTTGCCGTTGAATACGGGAAAATCCTGGACCTGGTGACTCTCGCTGCGATCCTGGCCGCAGAACCTCAACATCGGCTTGCGAAAATCGATAATCCGGTAATCGGACGCCGACCCGGAGTTGATGAGGTCAACTGCCGCTAGCCTGGGGTCTTCCTCGAGCAGCATGGCAACTGCGCCGGCGCCCTGCGTCGGCTCGCCGCTCGAGCCGCGGGCGTACTCGGCGATGTCGGCACATACGACGATCGCCTGGCTGCCGATGCCGTCGAGTGCCAGATGGCGAATGGCGCCCTTCATGCCGTACACGCCGCCCAAACAGGCGTGCTTGAACTCCGGTACCTCGCAGCTCCTGGCGATCGACGGTTTGCCCTGCATTTCCAGCGCGCGATCCACCATGCCCTTGACGATGATCGCACCGGCGGAATTGTCGGTGCTGGATTCGGTACCTAAACCCAAGAATTTGACCCGCTCGGGGTCGACGTCGTACTGATTGATGAGGCGCAACACGGCCGTCGCGGCCATCGTGTAAACACTCTGGTCGGGGCCCCGTACACGAAAGCTGCGGCCGACGACCTCCCGCACCTTTGGCCACTGGTTACCGGTCCACTGACACCAGTCCTCCAGCCACACGCGGTACGGCGGAATATAGGAGGCCAGTCCGCTGATGCCTATGCGCTTGATATTCATGGATCGCTTGTCGCCTTGTCCTCTCGGCCGCCCGCTTGAGGCGCAGCCTTCAAATTCTAGTTGTCCGCGCCCCCTCGCTCAAGGCCGCCGGCCGCGCAATCCCCTAGATCGACAAGGCCGCAATGATCGCGACCAGGCCGAGCATGACGAGCAGCCCGCCAAAGTACGCAATCGTGAGAATCGAAAACTTGACCAGTGTAAGGGATCGCCCCTGCCCGTAGACGTGCCGCTGCGCCTTGTACAGATAAACCGGAACATACAAGGCCATGGCGAGACTCACGACGTCGAAAGGCAGCTCCGGAAGCGGCGCCACTGCGCCCAGCCGGGTGACCAGCACCCGGAGGCTCAATATCAGGAAAACGAAAGCGTGGTAGTGGATGACGAACAACAGGTGTTCGACATAAAACCGCTTCGACAGGGGATACAGCGCCTTCAGGATCAGCGCCATCACCGGTAACAGGATGAACAAGGCTACCGGAACGTTGTCGAGCAGTTTGTTGAGGAACGCCCTGCCATCGTCCGCGACGATCCGGTCACACATGGCCTGCAGCCGTGCCGCCGTCAAGCGAGATTTGAGCCACGGCGGCATGTCCTCTTCGTCGAGCCCGTCCAAATCGCACTGGGTTTTGATGCGCTCATCCACGGCGATTCCCATCGTCGGCTCGCTGCCTTCCTCGCCTGCTTCGACGACCGCGGCGCTCGCGATGTCGGCATCGCCACGCCCGTCGCCGATCTCATTCGCGGGATGGGTGGCTTCGACACCTGCTGGCGGCGCCTCGAGCACGAACAGGAAGCCGAGCTCTTGCCGCGGATCGAAAAACGCGATCAGGAAAAAGACGATGCTCAGGACGAGGTACATGCGAAACGGAGGCATGTATCGCGCACGACGACCGCGCAGATAGTCACGGGTCAGTTGCCCGGGCCGTATCGTCAGCGGAATCAGGGTTCGCCAGAGGCGAGAGTCCAGTTCGAACAAATCGCCGAAAGCGTCCTTTAGCAATTCCCAGACACTGATGAGACGGCTGGCTGCGCGCTGTCCGCAATTTCCGCAATACTGCCCGCGCAATCTCGTGCCGCAGTTGAGGCAGGATTCGTACGGCTTCTCCTGGTGATCGGCGGCGCCCGAGCGACGCAATATGCGGCTCTTGACACCGAAACGTCCGTCGAAACGGTCGACCGCCGCCTGCCGGTCCGTCGCGGCCTGCTCCGATACGTATCGTTGCAGTTCGGCATCATCCGGAAAAACGACCTGCAGCACGCGGGCAACGCGGCCGCCATCGTCTGCAGGCTCCTCGAACACCTCCGCGCGGGATACTCCTGGCCGCACCAGCATCTCGCCGGCGTGCTGCGCCAGCCACGCATCGAAGTCGACGACGATTTCGGGATCGACGTCGAACGTGACCTCGTATAGCGGCCCCGGGGAATGGGTTCCGGACATTGTTCAGCTTGAAGCTACTTTTTCTTGGCAGCTTTTTTCGATGCGATTTTCTTGCGGCTGCTTTTCTTTGTCGCAGCACGTTTCGCCATTTTCTTTTTTGAAGATTTCTTGGCCGCGGCCTGTTTCGCCCTCGCTTTGGCCGCCGGCTTTCCGGCCGGCAGCGGCGGTATGATGTCGGGGGTCGCTTCAGGCGTATCGCCTCGTATCGACCCGCCCCTGGCGAATTCTCCCGGTGCAAAGTCGTCGACGGCCAACAGCTCAAGTACCTTCTCGTGAAACGCGCGCAGCCTGGCCGTTTCCGTCGCGCTGATGATCTCGGCGCGCTCTGCCTCGTCGATCTGGTGCCCGAAGTAGTTGGAGCGAATCAGTCCTTCCTTCTTCGCCTGCTTCAGTTTCAGTTCGAGAGGCGCAAGTTCTTCGGAAAGTGCGAGCGCTTCCTGCAGGAGGCCTAATGGGTTGCCCGGCTCAATCGTGGTATACGCCTGCTGGCACAGGCGGTCCCGTGCCTCGCCCGTCTTCGTGATCTGCTCGACTATCTGTTGACCGAGATCATCGGATGGCGCCGAGTACGTGCGCCCGCGCGGGAAAATGACGATACGCAGGAGGAAGCAAACCAGCCGATTCGGAAAATTCCTCAGGAAACTGTGCAACTGTTCCTGCGCGTTGTACATCAGGGTCCTGACGGACCATTCCACCAGCGGCAGGTCGGTTGCGCGACGGCCCTGGTTCTCGAAGTGCTTCAACACCGTCGATGCGAGATACATGGAGCTCAGGACGTCGCCGAGCCGCGCCGACAGCAATTCCTTGGTTTTCAGCTTGCCGCCCAGCGTGAGCATCGCGAAGTCTGTCACCAGCGCGAATGCTGCACTGTAGCGGTTGATGTTCTGGTAGTAGCGTCGCGTCGGCGTGTTGTAGGGAACCCTGCTGAATTTCGCGTGTGTCAGCGCAAGGAAGAACGCTCTCGCCGCGTTACTGATGGCATAGCCGATGTGCGAAAAGAGCGCATCGTCGAATTCGGCGAGCCCGCGTTCCTGGTCCGGGTCCTGCGCCGCCTGCAGTTCGCGCAGAACGAACGGATGACAACGCATCGCGCCCTGACCGAAGATGATCAGGCTGCGCGTCAGGATATTCGCGCCTTCGACGGTAATGGCGATCGGCGTCGCCATATAACCTTGGCCGACGTAGTTTCTCGGACCGAGCATGATGGCTTTACCGCCGTGCACGTCCATCGTGTCGTTCGCGACCTTGCGGCCCATTTCGGTGCAGTGATACTTCAGGATCGCCGAGGGCACGGCGGGCTTTTCGCCCTGATCGATGGCGCCCGACGTCACCGAAACCGCGGCATTCATAATATAGGTGTGGCCGGCGATCCGCGTCAGCGCCTCGCCGACGCCCTCGAACTTCGCGACCGGCAGGTTGAACTGCCTGCGGATCTGCGTGTAGGCACCGGATGCATAGGTCGCCGCCTGGCTGCCACCGGCGGCGGTCGACGGTAATGTGATGGCACGGCCGACGGACAGCAACTCGACCAGCATCTTCCAGCCTTTGCCGGCCATCTCGGGACCGCCGATGATGGCATCCAGCGGCACGAACACGTCCTTGCCCGTCGTCGGTCCGTTCTGGAACGGGATCGAGAGCGGCCAGTGGCGCCTGCCGAACGACACCCCGGGCAGGTTCGTCGGAATCAGCGCTGCGGTAATGCCGTATTCGTCGACATCGCCGATGAGATGATCGGGATCATAAAGTTTGAACGCGAGCCCGAGCACGGTCGCCACGGGGGCGAGCGTGATGTAGCGCTTGTTCCAGTTCAGGCAGATGCCGACCGTTTGCTTGCCGTCCCAGGTACCTTTGCAAACGACGCCGGAATCGATCAGGGCCGCGGCATCGGATCCGGCCTGCGGCGAGGTCAGGGCGAAACACGGAATCTCGTCGGCCGACGCGAGGCCCGGGAGCCAGCGCTGTTTCTGTTCCTCGGTGCCGTAGTGCAGCAGTAACTCCGCCGGGCCGAGCGAATTCGGCACACCCACGGTCGATGACACGGCCGAATTACGGCTTGCCAGTTTTGCGATGACCATCGCATTGGCGTAAGCAGAGAATTCGAGGCCGCCGTACTTTTTCGGAATGATCATCGCGAAGAATTTGTGCTTCTTGATGAATTCCCAGACGTCTGGCGGTATGTCGGCATGCTTGTGCGCGATGTCCCAGCCATCGATCATCCGGCACAGTTCCTCGCAGGGGCCGTCGATGAATGCCTGCTCTTCTTCACTCAATTGCGGCGCAGGAAATGCCGTCAGGCGGTCCCAGTCTGGCATGCCGGAAAATAGCTCGCCGTCCCACCACACGTTTCCCGCCTCGAGCGCCTCCCGCTCCGTATCGGACATCGTGGGCAACAATTTGCGGTAGATCTCCAGCGCAGGCCGCGTAATTTTCTCGCGCCGGAACTCAGGCAAGTTCGGCACGACCAGCACCGCGAGGCCGATCCACACCAGCAGGAGCGTAATGACATTCCAGGAGCCGTAAATCGTGTAGACGAGGACTGCGGCACCGGCAACGACAGTGGAAGTAAACAACTTGACACGGTGGTACGCGAGATAAATGCCGCCCCCGAAGAACAGCAGGAACCACGCAAGATCAGTCAGAAAGCCGGACACGCTCTTATCCTTTCAGATGCGGCTTGCTGCCGCACGGAGTTACGGTGAGTCGCAAGCGCCCTCTCAGGAACCCTATCACCACGCGACCGATGGTGCCAGATCAGTGTCCCGGATGCGGTGATCCACTTCTCAGCACTCGCGGCGACTAGAGAAGCGATTCGATGGCTGCGCGTTCCTCACGAAGTTCCGAATCCGTCAGCCGCATGCGCTCCCGACTGAATTCGTTGATCTCAAGGTCCTGTACGACTTCATATCTGCCGTCCCGGCAGCGAACCGGGCAGGAAAAAATAACACCCGGTTCGACACCGTAACTGCCATCAGCCGGAACCGCCATGCTCACCCAGTCGTCCGCCGGCGTCCCGAGCACCCAGTCGTGCATGTGATCGATGGCCGCCGATGCCGCCGATGCCGCTGACGACGCGCCCCGTGCCTTGATGATCGCCGCGCCACGCTGTTGCACCAGCGGAATAAATGTCTCCGTAAGCCACGACTGATCGACGAGATCCTTGGCCAGCCTGCCGCCGACCGTCGCGTGATGAATGTCCGGATACTGCGTCGCGGAATGGTTGCCCCAGATCGTCATGCGGCGGACGCTCGATACGTGAGTGCCGGTTTTCTGCGCCAGTTGCGCGATGGCGCGGTTATGGTCGAGTCGCGTCATCGCCGTGATGTTCGCGGGATCAATATCGGGCGCGTTACTGCTCGTGATGAGCGCGTTGGTATTCGCGGGATTACCGACCACCAGCACCCGGATATCGCGACTGGCGTGTTCATTGATCGCCTGTCCCTGCACCGAGAAAATCTGTGCGTTCGCTTCGAGCAGATCCTTGCGTTCCATGCCCGGCCCGCGCGGGCGCGCCCCGACCAGTAACGCGAAATCCGCATCCTTAAATGCGACATTCGCATCGTCGGTGGCAACGACGCCGTCGAGCGTGTCGAAAGCACAATCATGGAGTTCCATGACGACGCCGTCGAGCGCCGGCATGGCTGGCGGGATTTCGAGGAGCTGCAATGTGACTGCCTGATCCGCACCGAGCATCTGACCCGAGGCGATGCGAAATGCGAGCTGATAACCGATTTGCCCGGCGGCGCCGGTAATCGTGACACGAACCGATTTTTTCATCGTGGATTAACCCGTGGCGAGCTCGAGAATTCTTGATTTGCGGGGCGACTGTAGCACCGGTTCGTGCGGCCGGCACTTGTAACATGTACTTACAAGGGCAATTCGAAGTCGGGAAAGGCCTTCCTCAATGATTCGGTTTCCCGGTCGGCCGCCGCTTGCTGCCCGGAGCGGCGCAGCGATTCGATACATTTCCACCAGGCATCGGGCGTGGTCCTCTGCGCGTCGGGACATGCCGCCGACGACGATGTTTCCAGGCCGGCGGCTCCTGGCGCGGCGTCTTGCGCCGGGCTTGCCGCCCGTGATGGCGATGCTGTCTCTCGGTCCGCATCGAGTACCTGCAGGCGTTGCATCGCTTTTTCGGACTCCACGGAAAACGCCTCGCCGGCTCTTGTGCCCTGCGGCGGCGGCGACTCCGGCTGCATCTTCGACGAACTTGCCTGCTCCGGCCGCAGGGTATCGGTTGCGATGACAGCATCTTCGGCCTGCCGCGCAGCCGTCGGGGTTTTTTCCTGTCGCTTCAGTTCGTTAAGCGTCGCCTGATCACGATTGCCGCGGCTGCCGTTCGGCATCGCGGCGGGCGGTCCGCTGCCGGCGGGTGACGCTACGCGGTCCGGGTCGGATGCGGGCGCGAGGATGCCCGACTCGCTGAGTTCGAGAATGATCGCGAGACTCAAGCCCACCGTGACTACGAATGCCAGCGGTCGGAACCAGGCCGCCGTGGTGCCGCTTCGGTTGTCGGCCCGAATGGCTCGTTTGGCCTCCCGCAGGATGGCCGCATCGAGTCCTGTGGGCGTCGTTTCGCCGGGGATAGATTTCAGGTGATCCGACAGGGCCGGATCGATCAGCGGATCATTGCGTGTGTCGTTCGTCATATCGAATGCCTGTTGCGGCTCGCCATGGTGATTTGTCATGCGCTGCGCTCAGCCGCTGTGGCGGGCTCCAGGAGAGCCGCTTTGAGTTTCTTGCCGGCGTATCTGAGCCTGCTCCTGACCGTTTCCCGGTTGACGCCGCTTATCTGTGCGATCGTGTCGATCGAAAGCCCGGCCTCTTCATGCAACAGGAAGGCGTCGCGCTGTTCGACGGGTAGCAGGTCGAGCGCGGCGTCGAGTCTCCGTCGAGCCAGGCTTTTCTCGGCCGCCTGGTCCGGTTGTTCGCCAGGGGACGGGTTACTGTCCGGATCCACCCCCGAGGTATGAAAGTGTCGGCTGTTGCGCCGCAAATAGTCGATAAAGCAATTATGAGCAACCCGGAAGAGAAACGTCGTGAACTGCGCCGTCGGCCGATATCGGTGCCGCGCCTTGATGATCTTGCTCCAGACTTCCTGGTACAAATCCTCTGCCACATCCCGGTTCAGAGACAGGCGCAGGAGATACCGATACAGGGAATCATTGTGGCGGCGATACAGCGTCTCGAATGCCTGGATGTCGCCGTCCTTGTAGCGGAGCATCAAGGCCGAATCGGTTAGCGGCGCGCCCATCGGCCGAGCATAAGCGACGCTCCCGGGCGTGGAAAGCCAGGCCCGGATGCGCAGGGCCGTCAGCGCGGCCATGTGGGCCGGGCCGCGGGCACCGAGCGGCGCGGGGTGCCTGCTGATACGGCGCAAGTCATTGATGTGAAAGCCTCAAATGCCGTGTACCTGACTATATTCAACGGCCACCGGGCGCCAACAGGGTTTTTTTCCCCCAGGCGCTTGCAATGTCGCCTTATAGTGTTATAGTTGACTATAACACTAGGTCACTTGAACCGGCGCCGGTATCGGCAGGACAGCGAAGAAGATGAACATGAACAGTCGAATCGATCAAATAACAAAGAGCTTGATATCACTGGCAGTCATGCTGATGTTCACGGTCGCGCTGATCGCGGGTCAGGCACGGGCAAACCTGCCCGCCCGCGAGTCGCCGGTCGACGAGCTCGACCGATCCGAGATTGCCGTCAGGATGGACAGGAGTGTCATCTCGAAGCTCGAATCGTGGTCATATCTGCTCGATACATTTTTTGCGCTGCCGATCGACATCGATATCCGCATTCGTGACCTGTCGGTCGTTGACGACAGCCCGCCCGATGCGGCATCCGACAAGCTGCCGGGTCAATAGCAAAACAGTTGAACTGCGTGAACAGCCTGTCGACGAGCTGGCGAGAAGCATTCGCAGCATTCGCAGCGGTCCTTGCGCCGGTGCCTGCTCGCAGTAATCGCGAATCCGAGAATCGTCCTGCTACTATTGGGCGGCGAACAGACTCCGACGATAGTCTCGTTCGGGCCTGCCCCCGCAGCAAGAACTAACAACAAATGTCAGGTCTCGGATACGCAATGGACCCGAAGTGGAACGAAGACCAGCCGATCTACCGTCAATTGAGGGATCGGGTGGTCGCGATGATCCTCGAGGAGGTCCTGGGCGATGGCGACGCATTGCCATCCGTGCGAAACGTCGCCGCCGAATACAGGCTCAATCCATTGACCGTGCTGAAAGGCTACCAGGAGCTCGTGGACGAAGGCCTCGTAGAAAAGAAGCGAGGCCTCGGCATGTTCGTCACCGAAGGCGCCCGCAAACGCCTCCTGAAGGACGAACGGCAGCGCTTTCTCGAGAAGGACTGGCCGCAGATCGTGGCGACGATCGAGCGGCTCGACCTCGATGTCGCGCAACTCCTGAAAGAATCGGACGCCGGCAAGACGTCGAAGTCGGGAGGAAAAGATGACTAACGTGGTCAGTGCTCGCAATGTCTCGAAGCATTACGGCGAGGTGCGCGCGGTTGACGATGTCAGCTTCGAAATCGGCGAAGGCTGTATCACGGGTCTCATCGGCCCCAACGGCGCCGGCAAGACAACGCTCCTGAAAGCGATCCTCGGGCTGACGGATTGCCAGGGGACGCTGTCCGTGCTCGGCCTGGATCCGTTCCGCCAGCGCAAGGAACTGATGCAGAACACCTGCTTTATAGCCGACGTTGCGGTGCTGCCGCGCTGGATTCGCGTGAACCAGCTTCTGGATTTCGTCGAGGCCGTTCACAATCACTTCTCGCGGAACAAAGCCGACGAGCTGCTTTCCCGGACGAAGATTCCGCCGCGAGCGAAGATTCGGGAACTGTCCAAGGGCATGGTCACGCAGCTGCATTTGTCGATCATTACGGCGATCGACGCAAAACTGCTCGTACTGGACGAGCCGACGCTGGGTCTCGATATCCTTTTTCGCAAGGAGTTCTATGGCAACCTGCTCGGCGATTACTTCGACGAAGGCCGGACGATCATCATCACGACGCACCAGGTGGAGGAGATCGAAAACCTCCTGACCGACGTCATGTTCATCGATAACGGGCGAATCGTTCTCGACGCCAGCATGGACACACTGCCCGGCCGATACGTGGAATTGTTGGCCAGCAGCGAGAACGCCGAGCGGGCCAGGAAATTCAATCCGATCTTCGAACGCGAGGTGTTCGGCAAGAAAGTGCTCACCTTCGAGAACGTCAAACGCGAGCAGCTCGACGGCCTCGGCGAGGTTCGCACGCCGGACATCGCGGACCTGTTCGTGGCCAAGGTCAAAGGAGCAGCAGCATGATTCAGAGTCAGATGGCGTTGCTGCAGCGCGAGCTCTGGGAACACCGGGCGATCTATGTCGCGCCGATCGTCGTCGCCGTCCTGATGACGCTCGGGGCGCTGACAGGGCAGGTATCGGTCAACGGCGTCGATCACGTCGAGCTCGGCATCGTCGGCGCATCGAACATGCCGGAGAATACCCGCGCTGCGGTGCTGTCCGGCATCATGATCGGCCTGTCGACCACGTTCGTGTTCGCGATGTGGATACTGACGATATTCTATGCGCTCGATTCGCTGTATGCCGAGCGCAAGGACAGAAGCATTCTTTTCTGGCGCTCCATTCCTGTTACCGATTCGGAAACGGTCATTTCAAAACTGATCACCGCCCTTGTGGTGATACCGCTGGTCAGTTTCGTGTTGATCATTGCCACACACCTGGCCGTGTTCCTGATTGGCAGCATCTGGGTCGGTGTTCGCGGTGGTAACGCATGGCACCTCATCTGGGCGTCGGCGCCTTTTTTTGACAACTGGACCGCGACGCTGATATTCCTTCTGGCGCTGCCATTGTGGCTGTCACCGTTCGTCGGCTGGTTCCTGTTCGTGTCCGCTTTTACCAAGCGCTCGCCGTTTCTGACTGCATTCCTGCCGCTCGCCATCTTGCCGCTGCTCGAAAAAATGCTCTTCAATTCCGGGGTCTTTGCTGAGGCGTTCTTCCTGCGGTCGGTCAAGATGCCGTTGTTCATCGACCTGCAAACGATGGAGCGTCTGTTCGAGGAGGGTGAGCATTTCGCCATGTCCGCAGACGCACGATTGCGCCTGCTCGGTCTCATGGACTTCGGCGGATTTCTCTCCAGCCCGAGCTTGTGGCTGGGACTCATCGTGTGTGGCCTGTTCACGGCCGCCGCCATCTATGTGCGGCGCTACCGGGACGACAGTTAATCGCCGCTGGTCTCCGCCGGCCTGCTATCGAGACCGTGTTTCCTGATCTTTCCCCGTAACTGGTGATAGCTCAGGCCCAGCAGGTTCGCCGCGACTTTCTGATTGAAGCGCGCCTTCTCGAGACCCGTTTTCAAGAGCTCGATCTCGAGCTCATCGACCCGCGCATTGAGATCGGTTGGCAGGATTGGCGTGACGCGGTCGGCGGCGTCCGGCAGCGTCGCCTCGTCACCGGGCTTTGCGGCCTCGCGCAGGCGAAACGGGGAGTCGAATGGATCGAACGCGATTCGCGTGATCGGCTTTTCCTTGTCCTTCGCGCGGTACACGGATCGCTCGACGGCATTCTTGAGCTCGCGGACGTTGCCCGGCCAGTCGTGACGCAGCAGCGCCGACGACGCGCGGGCGGAGAAACCGGGAAACAACCTGAACTTGAGCTCGCTGGCCATGTTCAGCGCGAAGGCGTAAGCCAGCGGCAGGATGTCCTCCAGGCGCTCTCTGAGGGGCGGAATCGTGATGACGTCGAATGCCAGCCGATCCAGGAGATCTTCGCGAAAGCCGCCCGCGGCGACCATCGATTGCAGATCTGCGTTCGTCGAGCCGACGATGCGGACCTCGACGGATATGGTTTCGCTGCCCCCGACACGCTGCAGCTCCCCATACTCGATGACTCTCAGGATCTTTTCCTGCATCCGCAGGGAGATGCTCGCCAGCTCGTCGAGCACCAGGGTGCCGCCGTTTGCCCGTTCGAAATGCCCGATGTGCGCCTTGACCGCGCCGGTAAATGCACCGGCCTCATGCCCGAAGAGCTCCGATTCCAGGATCGACTCCGTCAATGCCGCGCAGTTGACCTTGACGAGCGGCTGTTCCCAGCGCTTCGACAGAAAATGCAGGCGCGAGGCGATGAGCTCCTTGCCGGTGCCGCGCTCGCCCACGACCAGCACGGGTTTCGAGAGCGGCGCCGCGCGGGACACGTGCTCGAGCATCTCGAGGAAGGCCGGAGCCTCGCCGATGATCGGTTGCACCGCTCTGTCGATCGCCATTCGCCTAATAGACCAAAATGTGGCTGTTTTCGCAAACAGATAGCGAATTTAGCCAAACGGTGCTGCCGGCCCGGGTCCGCGTCGATCGGCCGTATTATTTAAAAAACAATGACTTAGCGTGCGCAGGCAAAAGTGGCACGAATGCTGCAACGAATGAGGCGTACCGTTACCACAATGAGGACAAACAAATGGGCATATTCACGAGATTCTCAGACATCGTGAACTCGAATATCAACGCCATTCTCGACAAAGCCGAGGATCCAGAAAAGATCGTGCGCCTGATGATCCAGGAAATGGAAGACACGCTGGTCGAAGTGCGCTCGGCCGCCGCCCGGTCCATCGCGGACAAGAAGGATTTGAACCGCAAGCTCGCCCTGCTGGAGCGCGAGCAGACGGAGTGGGATTCGAAGGCCGAGCTTGCTTTGCGCAAGGGCCGTGAGGATCTCGCCAAGGCGGCGCTGATCGAGAAATCGCGCGCCTCACAGGCGTCGGAGGTATTGAAAGCCGATTACGAGAGCATCGACGAGGGCCTCTCCAAGCTCAACGACGACATCTCGCGCCTGGAGAGTAAACTGCTGGACGCGAAGACGAGACAAAAAGCACTGCTCGCGCTGCACAAGACGGCGCACAGCCGACTCGCGGCGCGGAAGAAGATCCACGATTACAAGATCGACGATGCGCTGGTCCGCTTCGAGCAGTACACACGCCGCATCGATGACGTCGAAGGTCGCATAGAGGCCTATGATTTGGGATTGCCGAAAGATCTGAATCACGAGTTTGCCGGGCTCGAAGCGGAAGAATCCGTCGCCCGCGAGCTCGATGATCTGAAAAAACGCGTGGCAGGCGAAAAAGAGAAAGCAGAGGCAAAGTAATTGGAATTCTCACAGTTACTGGGCATAGCATTCATCGTCTTCCTGGCGGTGCCTGCGCCGCTCTTCATCGTGCTGCATTTCATCACCCGGTGGAAGCAGTCCCGCGAGATATCGGGTGGTGAAGAGAAGATGCTGGAGGATCTGTGGATCCTGGCGCAACGCCTGGAAGAGCGACTCGAGTCCCTCGAGATAATTCTGGACGAAGAGCTGCCGGACTGGAGGAAAAAGACATGAGCAGAAGCACCTGGAACCTGGATCATGGCCCTTGGCGCGGTATGTATCGTGACCGGGAAAACGCGTGGATTTTCGGCGTTTGCGCCGGTATCGCGGAATTTGGCAATTTTCGCACCGGGACCATAAGACTGATCACGTTCATCAGCCTGCTGCTGTTTTTCTGGCCAACCGTGCTGGTCTACATGGCCGCGGTACTGCTTTTCCGCGAGAAACCGCTCATCTATTCCGGCCGGCAGCATGAATATGATTTCTGGCGACGCCGCACGACAGACGATTTCTGGAGCCGCTCGTGAGCAAATACGATTCGATTCCCCGGCGCAGGTTCCACCGTAACCGCGATCGAGCCGTCATCGCCGGCGTATGTGCCGGGCTGGCCGATTACTTTGGATTCAATCTGAAAGTGACCAGGGTGCTTGCGGTAATCTCACTCCTCATGGCGATGCCGGTAACCCTCGTCGCATACTTCGGCGCGGTCTTGCTGGTGCCCGCGACGCCCGTTGGCAGCCAGGAGGCGCCGTTTGACGCGGAATTCCGCAGAGCCGTCCGGTCGTCGCCCAGGCAGACGCTGAGCGATGTCAGGCGCCGCTTCCAGTCACTGGATAGCCGCCTGGCGCGACTCGAACGCTATGTGACGTCGCCGCGATTCAACCTGGATCAGGAATTCAGAAAACTTTGACTGTCGTGTCTGGCAAGGGAGATTAAATGAATAGCACGCTCGTATTCGTTCTTCTGCTCGTCGGCATAGTAATGTGCGCCAATATCATTAACACATACCTGAAACAGCGCAAGAAGGAACCCGAGAGCAGCGAGGAGCTCGAAGAGACGCTGGCCAAGATCGACCTGCTCGAGGAGCGTATCCGCGTCCTGGAGCGCATCATTACGGAGCATCGATTCGACCTGAAGAAGGAAATCGATTCCTTGTAGTGACCGGGACCAACGCCATTTCGGCGGGCAAACAGCAGCAAAAACGCCCGTCGAATGACGGGCGTCTCATGGATCTGCGGGCAATTGCGAGCTATGCCCCGGACATAATATGACTGTTGCCAGTCTTTTCGATCAGGAACCTTGCTTTGCCCGATACGCCTGGACCTCGACGTTGAACTGTGCCGCCGTTCTTTCCATCTCGTCAACCGCCGCGTTGTATTTCTTGTTCAGCATGTCCTCGCGTTGCTGCTCGTCTTCGGGGCTCAGATCCTCGATCGCGGCCCGGGCTCTCTTTTCCTCCTCGACGATGCAGTCGAGATAGGCTTCCATGGTCGCAACATAGGATTTTACGCCACGCTGACCTTCGAGCATTTCTTCCTTTGTCGCGGTCGTGCCGTTCGGAATCGATATCCGTTCCGGGTATTCACAGGAGAATGCCAACTGCGTGGTGAACGTGACGCAGACTACGCATAAGAGCTTGATGACATTTTTCATGATTTTGTCTTTCGATGAGGGCGAACTATTTGATTACTGTCGGCGAGCTGCCGATTACGAGGCGCTATTTAATCATGTCACCGACGATGAGTGAAGTTCCGGATTGAATTACTCTTAGAATCAGTTAGTTAGGCGCAAAATCCGCGACTTATGCAAACAGTGCGCGGTGCTCGTCGGTGCCCTCCGACTGCGAAAGCAGAAGCTCCAGGTAATTGTCGGAGCTCATCGGATCACCGAACAGCAGGCCCTGCACGTAGGTGCAGTTCATTCGTTGCAGGAACGTCAGCTGCTCTTCTGTTTCCACGCCCTCGGCGATCACATCCATGCCGAGACTCTTGCCCATGTGAATGATGGTGCCGACGATTGTCGCATCGTCAGCGTTCGTGGCGACATCGCGGACGAACGACTTGTCGATTTTCAGGGTGCTGATGGGGAACTGCTGCAATGCACTCAATGACGAATAGCCGGTGCCGAAGTCGTCGATGGCCAGGTAGAGTCCGAGCGAATAAAGCTCGTCCAACAACTTGATGGTCCGCTCGGGATTTTCCATCAGGGTCGTTTCCGTGATCTCCAGCTCCAGCGACGACGGCGACACCTGGTAATGGCGCAGCACGGACATCATGCGGCGTATGAAGTTAGGCTGCCGCAACTGCTTTAGTGACAGGTTGACCGAAACGCGATGTACCGGATTTATCATCCGTTGCCAATCGCGAAAGTCCTCGCAAACCCGGTCGAGAACCCATTCGCCGATCTCGATGATCAGGTTCGATTCCTCGGCAATCGGTATGAAATCCGAGGGCATGATGATGCCGCGCTCGGGCAGCTCCCACCTGACGAGAGCCTCGGCTCCGGTGACCAGACCGGTCTCGAGGTTGTACTTCGGCTGGTAATGGACCAGCAGCTCGTTTCTTTCAAATGCGCGCTTGAGCTTGCTTTTGGTCATCAGGCGCTCGACCGCCGCCTCGTTCATCTCCGCCCGGTAATACGAGAACACATTTCCGCCATTCTTCTTCGAGTGGTACAGCGCGGCATCGGCATTGCGGATGAGATCGATGACGTTGCGCGCGTCTGCCGGGTAGAACGCGATGCCCATGCTGCCAGTCATGAAGACCTCGTTTTCCTTGACGAAGAAAGGCTCGGCGAGTTGATCGAGCATATTGCGAGCGAGCTCGCTGAGCTGCGATTGTATTCGCTCACCGGGCTCGAGGTTGTCCACGATCACGGCGAATTCATCGCCGGCGAGACGACCGATGACCGAATTGGGCGGCGATGCAGACTTGAGCCGTGCAGCGACAGTTTCGAGCGTCTTGTCGCCGGCCAGGTGACCGAACGTATCGTTGATGTCCTTGAATTTGTCGACGTCGAGATAAAGCAGGCACAGCGATTTACCGGAACGCCGTGCCCGTGCGATTGCACGCTGCAGCAGGTGCTGGAATTGCATGCGGTTCGGAATCTTGGTCAGCGCATCAATTCTCGCGAGGTAACGGATTCTCTGCTCTGCTTTGCGTCGCTCGGTGATGTTTTGGGCGGCATAGACGCAGTCACCGACTTCGCCATCTTCGTTGACGGTGGTCGAACTCGTATAAGAAACGGGTATGTTTTCGCCCGACTTGGACAGCAAAAACGCTTCGCGCGGCATACCGATACCGGTGTCGGATTCGAGCGGCCGGCCCTTGTTTCGGTCGATGATGACGTCGATGTTCCGGCCCACGAGTTCATCGAACGAATAACCCAGCAGGCGAGACGAAGCCTCGTTGATGCGCGAGATGGTTCCGTCGGCCGATGTGACGATGATCGCTTCGTTCATGCTGGACAGGATGCTGTCGACGTAATCCCTCGAAATCGTGGTACGCCGCAGCTTGTCGCGCATGTTGTTGAATACCTCGGCAAGGTCGCCCAGTTCGTCACCGTGCAGTACATTGAGCGGTTCGCCGAAATCCGACGCTGAGAGCTTCTGCGCCTGTATCTTCAGTTCGCGAATGCGCAGCGCCTGTGCTTTGACGATCAGCCAGATGACCATACCGCAAAGCGCCAGCGTGACCAGCGTGGCGCCACCTATCCACCCCAGGCTCTCCTGCCGACGCTCCACGCCTTGCTGCACGAGGCGGTCCTCGAAAGCTTGCATTTCCCGTGACAGGCTCGAGAGTGAATGCGTGCTCAGCAGGGTACCGAGCTCCACGTCGCCGAGCCGGACGGGATGCGACATCGTCAGGGATTGCTCGTGCCAGATGAAACCCTGCGGGCCCGGATCATCCACCTCGCCGCCGGATTGCACGTTGATGCCATTAGACTGCACAAAGCGAAGGCCGGTGAGATCCGCACTGTCCTCGATCGCCTGGTTAAGGAGCAGTACGATGCCGCCGTAATCCGACATCTCGATCGCCGACAGGGATTCGGCGATGCGGTGCAGTTCGCCCCTGGCCTGCCGTTCGAAACTGTCGCTCAGGCTGACGCGGTGCTGCTCGACGCTCGAGGCGACGATGCCGTTGGCGAGCCAGCGATATTGGCCGTAGAAGATGAACAGCATGCTGCCCACGACGAGCAGTGCCAGGGTCGACACGAGGATCACATATCTGGGTAGCACTCTGCCGGTCATCTCACTATTCAGACCCAGACGGCGTTAGCAGATTCAGTCGTAACACTGGTGACAGGGCCCCGGCCATCTTATTGTTATTCGACCCGCGATGGCATCGGATGCCACGCAGAACATTCCTTGTTATTTTTGACTGACGTAGTCTACCACTTCGCAAATCATTGATCGAAAACGGCTAAATCGGCCGTTTCATCCGCTCGGGATCGTCGCACAAGCGCCCGCAATCGCGCGGATTTAAACCGTTTTTCCGTGTCTGTCCGTGCATTCCGCCGGCTCTGCAACCCATAACATAATCAGGGGGCATGGCGCCGGCCGCAAGAATGGGGTCGAACCGCATTTTTCGCATGCGCTAGCTGTTGGTCTGCGCCGTAGTGAAAAATGCGGTTCGAGCCTCTTATTTCTTAACGCTCGCCTTCTGCCTGACGTTTCTCTTTGAATTCCATCGGTTCGTTACGGCCCGTCGTCTGCATGACGCCCTCGACGACCGCGCCTTCGGCGACGGCAATTGCGTCGCCGGAGACTGTGCCCGAGATCCGGGCCGTGTCGCTGATCTCGACACGCCCGATTGCGTTGATATCTCCTTCGACCGTGCCTGCGACGATGACCGAATCCGCCTTGATCGTACCGCGCCAGACTGCGGTATCGGTCAGCGTGACGAGGCCTTTGATATCGCAGTCGCCCTCGATCTCGCCACTGATCATGAAGTGGCCTGTGCCGGAAATCGTTCCCTTGATCTTGCACCCATTGCTGATCAGTGTCCCGGGCCCGGCGCTGGCGTCGCGGATTCTTCGTTTGTTTGCCTCACTCATGGATCTGTCATCTCCGTGCGAAACGATTCGCAGTTACTGCAGATAATAGAGGTTTCGAGGATCAGGACCGTGAATGGGTTCGCATTCGTCGGGCATCAGTCGCCTTTCTCGCGATAGCCGTAACCCGCAGTACGAATCGAGATCAGTTGCCCGCCCTCGAACCTCAAAATGCGTATCAGTTTTTGCGGCCCGAAATTGAATGTGAGCTCAGTCACTAGAAGTTCTTCGTGATAGCCGCTGTAAACCTGTCTGGTCGCGTGCATGCCAAAGGTGCCGGCAGGCGGTTTCATTACAGACGGGCGCAGCACGTAACCGAGGTGGCGCTTCGATACCGGCTCGCCACACAACGCGATGATCTGTGACTCGTACATCCCTTCCCTGACGAGGCGCTGCCCACAGCGCAATGCATGCGCCGGTTCGCTGACCAGCATCAACAGCAGGACCGGTAGCAGTGAGGGCAGGATTTGGCGTACGGTCGGGCTCATTTCGTCATGCCTTTCGTGTCGGCCGTCCAATGATAAACGAATTGCCCCGATGCAGCTGTATGGCGCCGTTGGCAGCTATCAGGGCCGCCTGTATAGTCCGGATTCGGCCGCCCGCGGAGACTATCTCGCTTGTCCAGCGTCATTGAAAAAAAATTAAAGCAGCTGGCTGCTAAAGCGCCTGCCGATATCCTGTCTGGCGGACTCAAAGGTATTGAAAAGGAGTCATTGCGCGTGAGTGCCGACGGTCATTTGTCGGCGCGCCCGCATCCCGAGGCACTCGGCTCGGCATTGACCAATGATTTCATCACCACGGACTTTTCCGAAGCACTGCTGGAATTCGTCACGCCTGCGTACCGCAATACCTGGGAGACCTTGCGTGTGCTTTGCGAGATACACCAGTTTGTCTACGAACGTATCGGTGACGAGGTCCTGTGGACAGCGAGCATGCCGTGCCTCATTACCGACAGCAGCGAGATTCCGCTTGCGTATTACGGGGAATCGAACGTTGGCCGAATGAAGACGATTTATCGCAACGGCTTAGGCTACCGCTATGGACGCAAAATGCAGACGATAGCGGGCGTGCATTTCAATTATTCGCTTCCCGATGCGTTCTGGCCACATTACCAGGATCTCGAGAAATCCTCCGCGCAACCGGACGATTTTCGGTCGGGTGCATATCTCGGACTCGTGCGCAATTTTCGCAGGCTCGACTGGCTTGTTCTGTATCTTTTCGGTGCCTCACCCGCGCTTTGCAAGTCATTCTTCGGCGTCGACACGACAATCATGCCGAGTCTCGACAAAGACACTTTCTATCAGCCATTCGGCACGTCACTCAGAATGAGCGACCTGGGCTACAACAACAAGCGACAGGCGGCGATCAGGATTTCCTTAAACAGCATCGATGAATACATCAATTCGCTGCGTTATGCGATCTGCACTCCGGATCCGGCGTTCGAGCAAATCGGTGTTGTCGTCGACGGAGAAAGGCGGCAGCTCAATGCCAATCAGCTGCAGATCGAAAACGAGTACTACAGCTCGATTCGGCCGAAGCGTGTCGCGAAAACGGGCGAGCGTCCGACGATGGCGTTACGCCGCGGTGGCGTAGAGTATGTCGAAGTGCGAGCGCTGGACCTCAACGTCTTCGACCCAGTCGGCATCAATCAGAACACGATGCGATTCACGGAGGCATTCCTTATATATTGCCTGTTGCAGGAAAGCCCCCCGATTGACGACGCGCACTGGAACGAAATCATGAGCAATCATTCGCGAACGGCGACCTTGGGCAGGGAGCCGGAATTCGGGCTCATGGACGAGGGCAGGCCGCGCAAGCTCAGCGACTGGGGCAGAGAAATCATCGAGGATGTAAGAGCGATCGCCGAAATCATCGATCGCGGCGAGGAGCGCGACGACTACGTTCAGGCCGTGGACGCGCAGTTCGAGCTGCTCGAAAACCCCGACGCAACCCCGTCGGCACGGGTCCTCGAGGAACTCCGGCAGAACAGGACCGGGTTTTTTCAGTTCGCGATGACCAATGCGCAGGGGCACAAGGAGTATTTCTCCGAAATCGAACCGCTGGAGGGCAGCAGGCTTCGTCTCTATGAGGACGAGGCGCGTGATTCCGTCGAGCGCCAGAAGAAAATCGAGGCATCGGACACGTTAAGCTTTGAGGAATATCTTGCCAATTATTACTCGCAGGACGGCTGCCCCTGATTTGCCTTACGTTGAACGAATCGATATGAACAGTTTTGAACACATGCTCGGTGTTTTGTTGACTGCATCGATACTTTTCCTGACCTGGCCGCTGAGTGGCTGCACGCAGGCAGAGGTTGCGATGGACCTGAACGAACTGAAACAGTTTGCAATGCGATACACGGCTGCCTGGTGCAGCCAGGACCCCGCGAGCGTCGCGGCCTTTTACGCAGAAGACGGCTCACTGACGATAAACGACGGTGAGCCGTCGGTCGGCCGGGACGCGATCACGGAAGCGGCTCAGGCCTTCATGACGGCGTTCCCCGACATGATCGTCGAGATGGATGACCTGAGAATCGAAGGCGGCCGGGCGTTCTACCACTGGACATTGACCGGCACGAACAGCGGGCCGGGCGGCACAGGAAATGCGGTCAGGATCAGTGGCTACGAGCAGTGGACGATCGGTGGCGACGGGCTGATCGCCGCGTCGCTCGGTAACTACGACGAAGCCGAATACGAACGCCAGCTCCGTGACGGCGTCGGCACACCGACGCTTTGACGGTCGAGCACCGCCAGACTCCCCTTACCGACAGCGACCGGCCAGGCGTCGATTAGGCGAACGGCAAAACTTCGCCGTGGTCGTACGCATATTGCCGATGCAGTTTCTGCAGTCGCCTGGTCATCGGTCCCGCCTTGCCATCGCCGATGGTCCGCCCATCGGCGACGAGCACGGGCGTCAGCTCCCCCATCGTGCCGCTCGTGAATGCCTCGTCCGCTGAATACAACTCCGTCATCGACAGGTTCTTTTCTTTCGCGGCGATGTTCTGTGCCGCAGCGATATCGAGCACCATCTGCCGCGTAATGCCGGGCAGGCAGCTGTCGGCATGCGGCGTCAGCAGGGTATTGTTGCGCACCAGAAACAGGTTGGTGTCGTTCGTCTCCGAGATGTAGCCATGGACGTCGAGCATCACGGCGCTGTCGACATTGGCGACATTCGCCTCGATGGCCGCGAGGATATTGTTAAGGAGATTGTTGTGATGGATCTTCGAGTCGAGGCACTCGGGCGTGTTGCGCCTGATGGAGGAAGTGATGACGCTGATGCCTGCGTCGGAATAGACCGGCTTCTTCCACTCGGCGAGCACGATCAGCGAACAGCCGGACTGGTTCAGCCTGGGGTTCATTCCGGACGTAATCTTCTGGCCGCGCGTAAGCGTCAGGCGGATGTGCGTCTCGTCGGTCATGCCATTGGCTTCGAGCGTGTCGAAGAGCGCCTTGCGGATCTCGTCGTTCGACGGCACTGATGCGAATGCCAGCGCTTTCGCGGAATTCTGCAGCCTGTCGAGATGCGCGCCGAGCGCCGCAATCCGGCCTCGGTAGACTCGCAAACCCTCCCACACGCCGTCGCCGCCCTGCACCACACTGTCGAAGACCGAGACTTTCGCCTCGTCCCTCGGCAACAGCTCGCCGTTCACGTAAACGACGATGTTCCGGTTGCGGGGATCAGGGTTCTGCATCGTTGCTCTCAGGCGCGAATCGCGTGCTCGTACAGCTTGTCATACCAGGGTATACATTCCTCGAGCAACGGCTCGAGTTCAGCGGGAAAATCCTTTTTCCCGACATAGGGAGAGAAACCCGTGCTTTTGTGCAGGGCGTGATACCAGTGCCGGGCCCAGACGCCATCCTCGGGCCGCGGCCCGGCGGGCCAGCTTAGCATGGCGTCGGTGTACGGAATGTCGAGATGCGCGCAGAGTTTCTGCAACACGCCACGGGGATCGAGCAACAACTCGCGCGAGTCGACGACCGCGGGTTGCTGGCCCAGGTCGAAGAGATATCGGTACAGTTGCCACTGGGTTGCGAGGCCGGTATCGGCGAGTTGCGCGTGCGGCAACTGGACCGCGAGTGACGGCAACATCTGGCGCGGATCGCGTATGAGAAATACATTCAGAGTCTCGCGCATGAAGCCGCGATCGACATCGACGAGATGATGCGCCATCTGTTTCATGAAAAGGATGTCGCGGCCACAGTCGGCTGATAGCAGCTCGCGCATCACCGCGTCGCCATCGCAGTTTACGGTCGCCAGGACTTCATCGCGGCCCGGATGGATCGTTCCCGTCACGCGCAGGAAATGTCCGTACAATGGCTCGTCAATGACACGGGTATCGCATCGTTGCGCGAAGCTGTACATCAATGCCGTCGAAACGTTGCGCGGGCCTGACCAGAGGCAGATTGCTTTCATCGTTTTTGGCCGGCCGATTGAAGTGGCGGAGAGAGGCCGGGACGAGCAATTGTACTGAATCGGCTGTACGAGCGCGACGCACATCGCCGGAGAGCGGCCATCGGATCGAATGGGTTAGAATTGCGGACTGGATCACAATTCATTGTCGAGTTGCTGAGACCAATGGACGTTTTATCTAGACTTCTGCGTCACAGCCGTGATGCGGACGCGACACACGTAGACAGGTAAACGAATTGTCCAAGACTTTCATTCTGGGAATAGTGCTGGGGCTCGCTGCGGCGGCAGGGGTGACATACTCCATCGAGCTCGTCGACCTGCATCGCGAACCTTCGCACATAACCGTGCAGGCCAACGGCGGTAATGTCGAGAGCTTCCGCATCGACCTGCCGCGCGATCGCATTCTCGTCGGCCTGGCCGGCAAGGCGAGCACTTTGCCGGCGGACATCGATTGGCCGGACGATGCGATGTTCGGCAGTTTCCAGGCTGAGATGTTCAAGGTTCGCGACCGCTACGACACCGTGGTCGGCGTGGCCAGCCGCATGGCAAGCGCCTCTGAGTCAACGGGCGCTTTCATCGAGTGGGTGATTCATTTGCCGGCGCGGGGCACGCTGTATTTTCAGATGGACGTCCAGCCGGCGCCGGAGGGGCACCGCAATGGCAGGATGCTCGCGGGAACGCAGGATTTCGCGACGATGCGGGGCCGCGCCAGGGAGCAGTTCGTCAGCGATGTCGACAGTGGCGAATCGGCGGTGCAAGGGCGTATTGAACTGATTACCGTGCTCGTCGGAACGGTCTTCGCAGAACTGCCCTCGGAGACGGAAGTACCCGAGGACGACGAGACATGAAGTACGCAATCTCGATCCTGGCGGGTTTTGTGCTCGGCTTGCTGCTTTTTATCGGCGGCATGCTCTTCAACCCGTTCACCGAGCAGCTGGCGGTGTCGCCGCTTGCGATTTCGACCGGTCACCATCTCGAAATGAGTTACCCGGCCACGGCGAGCGAATCGATACTCTACACGGACCATGGCGAGTCGGACATCCCGCCACACCCGGAGCGCGTGGCGGAGTTGTGGGAGCCGACAATCGTCGACACGCGGGTCCTGGTTACCGTACTGGCGGGCGGGCGTGGCGAGGTTGCGGGTATCGGGATCAAGTTTTCGACCGATTCCGAACAAAGTGCGCTGATCAGCTCGGAGATTCTCGTGAACAGCGCCTGGCACATCTACGTCCCGCGGCAGGGCACCTTGTTCATCGACCAGGTCGAGAATCACTGGTCGTACCTGCGCGAGGTCGTGCTGCCGGCGCGCTGGAGCTCCGGTGACAACTGGAGAGGTTCCTTCTTCAGGATCATGACGAAAGGTCCGACTGCGCTGGGGACTGCGCGAGTAACCGGTGGAACCGGCAATTTCTCCGGTGTGCCGGGCGAAGCGGTGGAATCGCTGACGGCGCGTGCCTACGCAACGGACGGCGGGCTCGTCTCGGCGAATGGTGGCCTGACGATTAGCCTCGAAAAGGCTGCCGCCGATGAGTAACTGCCATGGCTGCGGCTTGTGAGAGCGACCCGCCGCGATCGTTCAGGATAATTATGTGGGAGCGGCTTTTTGTACACGGATGTACTTATGTCGCGCAGCACATGGACGTGCGAGAGCGATCAGCCGCGATCCGTTGCCAATACCTTCAACTCGACGTTTGTATTCGCCAGCGCCTCCGGATCGATGACGGTATGTGCCGCAATCAGCGCTTTCGACTGCATGAAATCCTTCGGGCTGTTGATCGCGTCGACGGCGATCAGCTGCCCTTGTCGCAGATAGAGGCACGCGAAGGAACGGGTGCCGGTATCGCCGCGTATCACGATCTGATCATGACCCTGCGACAAGCCGGCAATCTGTAATTTGAGGTCATACTGGTCCGACCAGAACCAGGGCACCTGCGCGTAGCGAGAATCCTCGCCACAGATATTGGCCGCCGCCGTCTTCGCCTGCTCGAGGGCATTGTGCACCGATTCCAGCCTGACGCGACGCCCGAGAACCTCGTTCGGGTGTTGCGTGCAATCGCCCACGGCGAAGATATGAGGATCGGACGTACGGCAATGATCGTCGACGACGATGCCGTTATCGACCTCGAGTCCCGCGTCACTGGCAAGTTCGGTATTCGGCACGATGCCGATGCCGATAATGACCACGTCAGTCCGGACCTGGTTGCCGTCCGACAGGTTCACGGCGGTGACTTTTCCGTTGCCGCTGAACCCCGAGACCCCGGTCGACAGCATGATGTCGACGCCGTGGGCCGCGTGCTCGTTCTGATAGAACGCGGAAACGGGCGGCGACACGACGCGACTCATGACGCGGTCTTCCATTTCCATGACCGTTACTTTCGCGCCCAGCTGCGAGGCAACGGCCGCCACCTCGAGCCCGATATAACCGGCGCCGACGATGGCCAGCCTCGTGCCTTTGCCGAGTTCGTGCCTGATTGCATTGACGTCCGCGATGGTTCGCAGGTAATGAACACCGGCGAGATCGACGCCCGGAACGCCGAGTTTGCGTGGTCGCGCGCCAGTCGAGACGACCAGCGTGTCGTAAGAGAGCGTCTCGTTTCCAGCCAGTGCGAGCCGCTTCGCCGCCCGGTCGATCGCGTCGATCCTGGTCTCGAGCCGCACCTCGATCTGCGGATGGTCATAAAAAGACCGCGGCTTGAAATGCAGCCGCTCGGCGTCCAGTTCGCCGGCGAGGAACTTTTTCGACAACGGCGGACGCTGGTATGGCAGCCACGGTTCCTCGCCGATCAGCACGATCGTTCCGTCGAACTTTTTTTGCCGCAAGCTTGCGACGACCTGGCCGGCAGCGTGCCCGGCGCCGGCAATGGCGACCTTTGCGCCCATCAGCTGCCCCTCTGGCTACATCGCACTGATACCACCATCCACTTTGATCTCCGATCCGGTCACGAATTGCGATTCGTCCGACGCAAGGTACAACACCGCGTAAGCCACGTCATCGACCTGTCCGACGCGCCCGAGCGGGACCTGGCGCGCGAGTTTGTCGAGCACGGACTGCCTGTCATCATTCCGCACCATGCCGTCGAGTATGGGGGTGTCGATGAAAACCGGGAGTACCGTGTTGCAACGCACATTGTTGCCGGCGCGCGCGCAATGCAGTGCGACCGACTTCGACAGGTGCGTGACACCCGCTTTGGCCGAGTTGTAAGCCGCGAGGTTGTGACCGGCAATAATGCCGGATATCGAAGAGATATTGATGATGGAACCGCCACCGCTGTCCGCGATGAGCGGCACCCCGTATTTGCATCCCAGAAACACGCTGTCGAGATCGACTGCATGTACATGTCGCCAGTTTTGCAGGGTCTCGTCCTCGATGCTCGCGACAGCGCCGATACCGGCGTTGTTGACCAGAATATGCAAGCCTCCCAATTCCGATTTCACGTCATTGAGGACGCGTTGCCATGCGGCTTCATCGGTCACATCCTGTTCGATGGCGATTGCACGATCCGGAAATTCGCGATTAATGTCATTTGTCTTTTCGCGTGCGCCTGCGACATTGATGTCGGTGAGGGCGACCCGTGCACCTTCTTTCGCCAGCATCTCGGCAATCGCTGCGCCGAGCCCCTGCGCTGCGCCGGTAACCATTGCGATCTTGTTGTCGACCCGTCCCATGCAGGCAATTATATGTCTTCGAATTCCAGTCGCGGTCCGATATGCTGGTGCCTGAAAAAACGCACATCAGCAAAATGAAAACACACGCGATCAGGATTTACGAATACGGCGGCCCGGAAGTTCTGCGCTACGAGGAAGTCGAACTGGATGAGCCGGGTGAGGGCGAGGCTCGTATCAGGCATACGGCGATCGGCCTCAACTTCATCGATACTTACCATCGGACCGGCCTGTACCCGGTCGACCTGCCGACAGGGCTTGGCAGTGAGGCGGCCGGCGTGGTCGAGGCGGTCGGACCGGGCGTGGACAACGTACGGCCTGGCGACCGCGTCGCGTATACGGGCAGGCCGGCAGACTCGTATTCGGAATTGCGCAATTTTCCCGCGCGGCAACTCGTGCCGGTGCCGGATGGTGTATCCGACGACCAGGCGGCCGCCGTTATGCTCAAGGGGCTAACGGCCTGGTATCTGCTCAGGAAGAGCTATCCCGTGCAGAAAGGAGACACGGTGCTGCTGTACGCTGCCGCCGGCGGCGTCGGCTCGCTGGCAAGCCAGTGGGCGAATCATCTCGGCGCGACGGTCATCGGTGTCGTGAGCACGGACAAGAAAGCCGAACTCGCGCGATCACAGGGGTGCGCGCAGGTCGTCATGGCGGACAGCAAGGATATTGCGGCGGAAGTCAGGGCACTGACCGGCGGCGAGGGCGTCGCAGCCGTTTACGATTCCATCGGCCGCGATACCTTCTTCGCGTCGCTCGATTGCTTGAGGCCGCACGGTGTCATGGTGACTTTCGGCAACGCGTCAGGACCCGTCGAGCCGTTCGCGCCGGCCGAGCTGGCCAGGCGCCACTCGCTCTATGTGACGCGGCCGATTCTGTTCGACTTCATCGATACGCGGGACAGACTGCTGGCGGGGTGCGAGGAATTGTTCAAGGTGATCGAGAGCGGTGCCGTGCGCATCAATGTCAACCAGCGATACCCGCTGAAGGATGCGGCAAAGGCGCATGTCGACCTCGAGTCGCGCAAGACCACCGGCTCCACCGTCCTCAGTCCCTGATAATCAATCGCGGCCGAAG
>JBFHXJ010000028.1:0-39814 GCA_041598995.1 Woeseiaceae bacterium
ATCAGGCTCAATCCGGAACAGGAGAAAGCGTACGGCGCCTGGAATCGAATGGCGCTGGCAAACGCCAATTTCGCGGACGTGGTTCGCGAGGGCCTGCAGGACAATCTGATCACGGTCGGGCTCGAAGCCAACTGCAACGATTTACTGGGGATGCTCTCTGGCTTGAAGTACGACTCGGATGGCAATGCGCGGCGTGTCGGCCTCGTGTTCTACGACGCTCACGGCGACTTCAACGTGCCGGAAACCACCCTGTCCGGCATGCTCGGCGGCATGCCGGTCGCGGTTGCAGCGGGTCATGCGTTGCATAACCTCCGTAAGACAACCGGGCTCGTCGAACCGCTGCCGATGAACCACATCATGTGGGGCGGCGTGCGCGACCTCGATCCTCTGGAAGCGGATCGCTTCCGCGAATACGAGGTACGGCAGGTGTCAGTGCAGGACATCCGTGATATTTCCGACAACTTCAAAAAACAGTTCCAGGCGCTCGCTGACGACGTTGACGTCATTTACGTGCACGTCGACATGGACGTGCTCGAGCCGGACGAGGTGCCGGGCCACAGCCTGAACGTTGCGGACGGCCCGAGCAGCGCGGCGCTGGCGAGGGCGATCGCTGTGATGTTCGAGAACCCGAAGACAGTCGCGCTCGGCATCGCCTCGACACCATCATTCAATGCCGATCCGCGCGGCGTCAGCCGTCAGGCGGCGCTGAACCTGATCGAAGGCGCGATCAAAGGCGCGCAGGCGCGCTAGTCGTTGATGTTGCGAAACCGCCTGGTCAATGCGGCCGCCTTCCTTGCCTTTTACGCAAGTGTAGCGATTGCGGAGAGTAACGATCGCGAGGGTAACTGGACCATAGCAACTGGCGAAGATCCCGCGACAAGTTACCGGAGTTTCGTATCGCTCGAACAGGAATCGGTCGACACGATCAAGGACCAGTATGCGACGAGGGATGTCCACCCTGTCCTGGTATTTCGGTGTGCGCTCGGAAACGCTGCAATTGCAGCACACATCGACTGGCGACGATTCATCTCCTCTTTCAATACCGAGATCGGCTTCGGCGTCGATGGGGGCAAGATGCTGTGGCAGAAATGGGGCGTCGATGCCTCCAACAGGATTACGCAAAGCAAGACCGCTGCCGATGCGCAGGCGCTCGTGGAACTGTTGGTCACGGGCAGCGAATTGATGGTCGAGGTGACGCCCTACGCCGAAAGCCCGCTGACGGTACGATTCGACCTTGCAGGGCTGTCACAGGGTCTCGATACGCTGAGGAAGGATTGTCAGTAGATGTCCGACTGCTCGAGATAATCGACGAGCGTCCGGTTCTCGGGCAGATCGAGAAACGTATCCCATTCGAGGAAGACCCCCGCCGGATCGTAGCCGACGAAAACCCTCACCAGGCCGCTTTCCTCGAGCACTTCCGGCGTGCGCAGCTCGAACCCCGGCCACCTGGATGCCCGATCGAACCAGGCATCGACATCGTCGGTGAATATCGACAGCGTCATGCCGTTCTCGCCAACCGACGACAACGCCGGCCCGTCGTGATTCTCGAGCGAGACGAAGCCGCTCTCAGCCAGTTGATACAGCGGCGACCCGTCCAGGTGACCCACCGGATCGACGTCGAACAGCCCTTCGAAAAAAGGCCGGACCTCGGCAGCATCGTTGTAATAAATGGAAATGGCGGTTGCGCGAATGGACATGTCGCCGGCTGTACTGCGGACCGGCTGCGGATGAGCAAAGGCGTCGACGTAGCTGCCGTGCCCCGGATGCGGATTGTAGCGGACGAACCTCAACGCATAGCCCTCCGCGTCACGCACGACGAAGCTGCTGGGCACTCCGTCCTGGGTGTCAAGTCCTTCATAATCAACCTGCAAACCCAGCCGGAGAAAATGCGTGTGCCATCGGTTCAGTTCGTCGGTGATCAGGTGCAGGGTGACACGCTTCGGCTCATCCGAGGAATGCATGCCTTCGGCAGCGTCGACGACCGTCAGGTAGGACGACTCGGCGAGCCGGAGGATCTTCGCGAAGCCGTAATCGACAACCGTTTCCAGGCCCAGCGTGTCGCGATAAAAAGTCCAGGCTTTATCGACATCGTCGTAGTAGTAGAACGCGTTCATCGCAGTCATCCCCGGACGGGAACCGGGTAACGCGATCTCCTCCGTCACCGAGCCACCGGAACAGGCGACAATGAAAAGAATAAGGCCAAAGATTCCGTTACTCGGAATGCGACTCGTCGCTTTCAATGTTTTTCCTCATGCGTCTGATCGAGCGGGCAGGCCGTGAACTCGGGCAGTGCCTCGGCCCGTTTGGAGAACGCGACCAGCCCGGGAAATTCATCCGCCGGGACGCGCCGCGGTACTGCGTGCTGCGTGAACCGCCATGCGATGGCGACGGAAATGTCCGGCTGGCTGATGCCTTCTCCGAAAAGCCACGCCGACCCTTCGCCGACGCTCGCCTCCAACTGTTCGATGGCACCGCGTAACTGTTCGGTCAGTCGCGTAAGCCATGGTTTGTGTTGCCGCTCTTTCGGGCGCTGCGTCTTTTCGTAGATGATCTGCGCGACTTTTTCCATGGCAACCAGGGCGACGCCGATGATTCGCAAAGCCTTTGCCCTGGCCTTAATGTCTCCGGGCATGAGGCTCCGACCATCGCTGCAAGCGGATTCGAGATAGTCGATGATCAGGGTCGAATCGACGAGTATCGTGCCGTCGTCACAGACGAGCGTCGGTACCTTGACTAAGGGATTGATCTCCCGAAACTCACCGTAGTCTCTGAAGATCGACAACGGATTGTGGTCGTACGGGACGCCGAGGAACTGCGCCGTCACGGCAACGCGCCTGACGAATGGCGAATCGAGCATGCCGATGAGTTCCATCACGAGTACTCCAATAGATTCGGATCATACTCCGGAAAGAACGCCGACGGGCTCGGCGACAGGTCGAGCCAGTATCCCTTCTCACTTTGGCTCGCAACGCCGGGAAACTCTGCGCCTAAGTCCTTGAGATCGAGACTGAGCTGGAAATGCAGGTGCGGAGGCCAGTTGCCGTTACCGGGCGGCGAGCCGACGGTTGCGATCCGGTCACCTGCGCGCACCGGCTGTCCCGCTTGCATCTGGTCGAGCACTTCGGGTCCGAGATGGCCATACAGCGTAAAGAATGTCGCGCCCGCGGCATCCCGGTGGCGCAAGACCAGCATCGGCCCGTAGTCCAGTTCCCGCGCATTATTCGCGGCGAATTCAACCCTGCCATCGAGCGGCGCGTACACCGGGGTTCCCGCCTTGCAGAAGAGATCCAAGCCTAAGTGCACGGTTCTGGACTCGCCCGCCGCCCGAAAGTGCTCGCTCCTGTACAGCTCCCGCGGTTCCGCGTAACGGCCGAAGGCAAAGGCGGTACCCGCTTCCGCCATCGACGCATCGATCAGTTCGCCCAGACGCATCTGGTTGAGTTCCGCGACCGGCTCGCCGCGCAGTTGGCTGCCGGTGCTGAGGTCGAGCACGATCGCCCTGCCGTCCGTTTCGATGATCGATGCCGGCTTATCGATCAGCATGTGGTTCCAGCACGCGTCCGAATAGTCCCTCCGACAGCCGTCCGTGCTCTCGGGCGACCTTGCCGTTCACGATGACGACATCGAAACCTTCCGCGAGTTGCAGCGGATCAGACCAGGTCGCGGTCTCACGCACGTTTCGCGGATCGAATACGAGCAGGTCCGCGAACATGTGTTCGCGGATCATGCCGCGATTTCCGATGCGCAGTAATGTGGCCGGGAACGACGCCATTTTTCGAATCGCTTCCTCGAGCGCCAGGATCTTGTCCCGTACAACGAACTTCTCGATGATTCGGGCAAAGGTACCGTGACCGCGCGGATGAAAACCGGTCGGACTGCCGTCGGAACAGACGCCGACGAACGGATCCGCAATGAGGCGCGCCTGTAATTCTTCGTTCATCACGAAATAGGCGCCCGACGCGCCGTCGGGACCGATGACATCGATGAGCACGTCCTCGAACGGCAGTTCCATTTCGTGTGCCAGGTCGGCCAGGGTCTTGCCGGTGTACGGATCGGTGCCGAGCAATGTCGCCGCGGGTCCATTGCGTTGCTCGATGCGTTTTCGCAGGTACGCCGCGAGCTCGTCGCGGCGATTCGACTTCGCGGCCTCGAACTGAGCCCTGGTCTTCGCCCACACGGGAAAGACGATGCCGATGCCGGTGTAACTCGCGCTGTACGGGTAAACGTCGGCAGTGATCTCGACACCGCTCGCGCGCGCGGCGCCGAGCAAGCCGAGAATTTCCTCGGCACGGGCTCTCCCTTTGCCGTACACGGATTTGAGATGCGCGACATGCACACGCGCAAACTCGCCCTGCTCCAGCAGTTCCGCGATTGAATTCTCGAGTTGGTCATCGTCCTCGTTGCGCAGGTGGCTCATGATGATCCGCTCGTGTCGTCCGACGACTCTGGCCAGCGCTTCGAGCTCGTCGGTACCCGCATTCATGCCCGGGTTGTACTCGAGCCCGGTGCTGAGCCCGAAGGTATACGGCAAGGTCCGGTCCAGCGAATCGAGCATCTTCTGCATTGCCTCCGCCTCCGGCGAGGCGGCCCGGCCGATGCCTGCCTGGTTCCGGAGCGTGCCGTGACCGACGAACATCACGAGATTGGTGCCGATGCCGTGTGCGGCGACCGCGGCAAGCCAGTCCGACAACGGCGAAACGTCCGGGCTCGACCCGTCCTGGCCGAGGCTGATCGTGGTCACGCCCATCGCAAGGAAATTTTCCATTCCCGGCGTTTCCAGCGGATCGCCGTGCGAGTGCAGATCGATGAAGCCCGGCGTAACGACTTTGCCGGTCGCATCGATACGTCGAACCACGCGAGTCGCCAGATCCTGCGACGAGAATTTCGCATCGCCGACGAACGCGATACGATCGCCGACGACGACGACATCGGCGGCAAACGCATCGTTTCCCGCGCCATCAACGACAGTACCATTCTCGATCAGCAGATCGATCTGTTCATACTGGGTCAAAAACGGCGGCGCCGGCTGGCAGCCGTACGCGAGCAGCAGGACCGCGCCAACAGACGCCGAGAAACGCTCAGCCACCAGACGCATCTGCCGGTTCGATTCTGTACTGAGCGATCTGCACTTCCGGACCGTAATCCGCGTAGTCCCCGTCCGTACGTTTGGCACGAAACTCTGACCAGTTGATCATGCGATAGCGGCAAGGCCGCTGATCGGTCACGACACTCGGCAGCGGACTGACTTCGGTCGATGCTGCCGGATTGAAGAAAAACGGAATCGAGTAGCGGTCGCGGTCGTCCATCGCCAGCACACGGTGCAGTGCCGCCTGATAAATATCGTTGGACCAGACCTGCATCATGTCGCCGGTGTTGATGACGAAGGCGCCGGGCACCGACGGGATATCATGCCAGTAGCCGTCGCGATAAACCTGCAGCCCGCCGACGTCATCCTGCAGCAGGACGGTCAGGGCGCCGGCGTCGGTGTGGTGATGCACCCCCATGTCGGCGACCGGCAAGCCAGTAACCCCCTCGAGCGGATCCGCCACGGGGTAGTAGTTGAGGCGTATGAACCCGGTGTGGTCGTCGGCAAAGTCGCGCTGCATGAAATCGGCCGGCAAATCGAGCCCGACGCAGAATGCCTCCAGCAGTTTCAGCGAAAGCCCGGTACACGCCTCGAGGTAACGCCGCATCGTTTCCCGGAAATTATTGCCGAGGTCCGGCCAGCGATTTTCCGCATGATAGATCGGGTCCGCGCCGTCCCTGGTAAAGTCGAAGACTTCCTTCCTGTCCCGCTGGTTTTTGGTCAACTCGTTGTTGTAATAACCCCAGGGATTTTCCCTGGTCCTCAATATGGCGTTCTTGACGGCAGGCGGCGCCGCGAAAAACGCGCGCGCCTGCTGCCAGACGTTCCCGATCAGGTCGTCGGGAACAGGGTGATTCACGACCTGGAAAAAACCCCATTCGCGGCAGGCCGTGGCGATTCGTTGCACGGCATCGCGCGCATCCTCGCCCGATGCGTTCTTCGTGATGCCCGATATATCGATCACCGGCACCGATTCGCCGAATTCGCGTGAATCGGCAACCGGGCAACGATCCAGATCCGCGTAGCGCTCAGTCTGCAACTCGGCCTCGCCGCAATTGAGGTAAACGGAACCGATGATAACCGCATCGCTATGCGCGTTGCGAAACGGAAGCGCCAGACCTTATTGGCGACCAGGGCGCCAGGTTTCGGGCGGACCCGTGCCTAGTCGATCAGGTCCAGCGTCTTTGCTTCGACCGCCCCGTTCGGCGACATGACATAACGGCTGAAGCGCCAGCGGATGAAGAAGCTTCCGGTCTCATCCGGATTCGCTTCGACGTCGATGTCCGCGGGCCGGACTTCGCGCTTGATGTGCTCACTCAAAACCTTGGCAATGCTCGGTTTTTCCGCCGCATAAATGATGTCCATGGCGAACCTCCATTTAATCCCGGTATTCCCTACGGTAATACCCGGGCATTCCCTATCGTTCGCCTTCAGCGTACAGGTCGTACGCTTAACGGGGACTGAAATATAAGTGAACCTCGGCTGAATCCGTTTATAAGGAATCGCGGCTTCGTCGCTGCTTGCACGTCCCAATACAAAAAGCCGCTCCTACGTTCGCAGGTAGTCGTCGGTGCCGTCGAGCCAGTCGTCGCGCCGCGGCGACCACATGTCCATCTCCTCGACGTCGCCGATGCTGGTGGCCTCGTGCGGCAGGTTTGGCGGAATCACGACGACGTCGCCGGGACCGTATTCAGCGACCTCGCCCCGGTCCTCACCGAAAACGAAGCGCATACGGCCGGAAATCACCTGCGTGATCTGTTCGTGAATATGGCTGTGCATCGGCACCGTGAATCCGTCTTTCAGATAGATTCGGGCTACTGTCATGTGATCGCCGGTCACGATGCGGCGCTTCATATATGCATTGACGGTTTCGAGTTCAACGGCGTCCCAGTTGAGCGACCGCAGATTTTTGAGTGACATCGCCAGTTCCTTATTGAATCCTGGTAAATGAGAGGTCGTCGACGATTATCGCACCCTTGTCGGATCGATCGAATATGAAGTTGATCATCACCACTGACGCCGGGTCGAATGACGGGTCCAATGCGACGAAATCATCGATCGGAAACGTAAAGCGACGAAACAGGATTTCTTCGGGCTCTTCTGGATCGAGGAAGGAAGCTCTACGCGGCACAGCCTGCACTAACGGATAGAGAGGCTCGTCATGGCTCAATGGCAAAGACACGGTCTGTCCATCCTGGTCTACCAGTTCGATCGTCCAGTCCAACGGTTTGGCCTGTTCCTTTTTCTGAGAATCGCTGTCACCATCGTCGGATACACCTTCCTTAGCCTCCCAGTCCTCGGGCAAGGAATCAATGCCGGCATCAGAAATCGACGCCGACAAAACGGTTTCTTGATGCAAGCCGTTCCAGTCGGGAGGCAATACAAATCTGACCACCCCGGTTTGCTCATCGAACTTTCTGTTCCAGGCAAAGACGCCGGCATTCGTGTCGAGATCATCATACTTCAAGGTGACACGAGTTTCGTACCATTTGCTCAGATGTTCCGTTTCAATGCGGCCACCCGGCAGAGTCGCTGTCACAGGGTCGATGTCTTCTTCGAAATCGGCAATTGACTGTTGCGCAGAATTTGCATACTGGTTGATATAGTAAGTATTCGGCACCCATTTTGCGGCATACCGCACGTCGGAAAACATGGGCAAGTATTCTTTGCGATCACTCAGAACGACCTCCATGAATGCGCTGAAATACACCCGTGCAATATCGCGCTGCGCTTCACCGTCCATTATTCCGTCGACATTGAGCGTCCATGCACGGAAGATTCCGATATCCAGTTTGCCCCAGGTTGTATTGAATTGTCCGTGGTTGGCGTCTTTGACATAGAGGCTCGCTTTGAACCGTTGTGCGGTATCGTCTGCAAACGAAACCCTTGAATACTGGGAAGTTCCTTCGAACGACTGAACGTCACCATCCATGCTGCCGTGAATGGTGAAGTAATTGACATCACGAATAGGTGTCCCCTTGTCACGCGGCTGGTACTGGCCATCGATCGGCGCGATAGCTATCACGCCCCGCAAATTGAAGCCGAAATCAAACTTCTGGCTCGCGTCGTCAGGATATCTCTCAAGCGAATTGAACGATGCGGCAATGGCTACTGCCTCTCCACCGCGGGAATGGCCGATCAGGGCAACTCGATCCATGTCAACTGTGTTATGGAAGCGGTGCCCGGGTTCCGAATTCCAATCCCTCCAGAGTGACAGATGCTCGAGTAGCAACCAGCCCCGCGCGTCATTTTCCTCTTTCAGACCCGGCCTGTTATCGAAAAGATCGATGGCCGCTGAGACCGTGGAATTCAGAAAATTTTCGTCGATCGATGCGCAAATGATGCCGCGGCTTGCCAGCAGCTCGCACAGATATTCGTATCCCGGATCAGAAAAATCCTCCATGGCATGATTGCCGTGCACAATGAGCACGAGCGGAAAACGGCCCGAACCGTCTGGGTACCAGACGCGTCCCTGTAATGGCAATGCACTGACGTCGAAACCCCAGTAACTCGTTCTGAGCCATCCGCTCAAGCCATCCCAGTTGTCGATCAGCTTGGACCCGTCGACTGAGCGGGAGACCAAGTCCGCATTAGCCCCATATTCAGGCCTGTGCTTGTCCCTGCCACTCCCGTAAGTCAGTTTTCCAACTTTGAAATCGCCCGGCAGGCCGGGGTTCGGCATATCGAGCGTACGATCCTCGACGACATAGTCGTCCAGGATCGGGTTTGGTGAATCCTTTTCGCCAAATATTGCATATAGGCCACCGAACAGACCCGCAACACCGAGTGCCATGATCGTCAGCGTGACTTTTTGATTCCGCAGGTCGAACCCGTCTCGACGCAAGACCGCCACGCCTCCACCGATGAACGAGGCAATTAGAACGGTGATGGCGGCAAACACCGCGCTCTGCATTTCGCCCCCCGGGGCAAATACGACCACGATGAATGGCGCTGTTATAAAAAGTGCTAATCGGTAGGACGGCGCAAGTTTGCCGAACAGTGAAAGCAACTGCAGTGCAATTGCGCCTATGAGAAATAACGCCGAGGTCACTACAACGTATGCAGGCAATTTCTGGACGGCGAAATCCTGCACGATATAGCTGGCGAAAAACGCAACGATTAATATCGTCGCCAGCAAGTAGACTCCCAGGGTGGCGCCAAACCAGGCTTGGAGCGATGGAGTCGCGGCTTCCCGGAACCTGTACCAGATCGCCTTCAAACGTTCGATCGTTATCATTCTTCTCTCCGAACGATTTTGCACAACTCATCGAATCATAAGCTGCAGACCAACCGGAGAGAAGAATGTAAAGGTGCGGACTTATATATGATCAGCGCGTAACTTCGGCGAATGAGGACAGGAACTCGAGACCTCTGCGCAGCTCTCTCCGGTTCATCGTGGCACGCGTAATACCGGAGTGATTTGCAACGACCCAGCGAAGCTCGTGCTCTTCGCAGTAGGCCCATAGCAGGCGACCGATTTGCCAGAACTCGTTACTGGCACCGCACTGTGGGCAGCCGCTGATCTCGCGCCGCCGCTCGAGCGGGAATTCGATGACGTTGTTCGCTTTCGCGTGCATGGTCCGGATAACGTAATCCAAACCCTCGAATCCGACTGTGATGAGATTCTCAACTATATGATTAATATGAAGTTGTCGGCGATTGGAGACAGTCGGTAAGCCGCTAATGACCTCAATGACCATCTGTTGTATGGTCCTGAAAACGCTGTCCGGGGGAAAAACTATGAAAATCAGGTTAATGCTGGTGCTCTGTGCCATCCCTTTCGCCGCCTCCGCACAGGAGGGCGAGGTTTCCTGGAAATCGAGCGAGGTCGTGCCGGGCATTGTCATGCTCGAGGGCGAGGGCGGTTTCGCGGGGGGCAATCTCGGCCTCATTACCGGCGATGACGGTGTGGTCCTGATCGATGACGGGGTCGCACCGCTGACTGCCGTGACCGTCGCCGCGATCGAAGCCTTGACCGGTGATCCTGTTGACTTCGTGATCAATACCCACGCGCACGGCGATCACGTCGGCGCCAACGCGACATTACATAATAAGGGCGCCACCGTCGTCGCGCATGAGAACCTGCGCAGGCAGATGGTCGCCGAAGATGCCGCACCGGACGCGTTACCCGAACTGACATTTACCGACTCAGTTACCTTCCATCTGAACGGCCACACGGCCAGAGTCTTTCATGTGGCGAACGCCCATACGGACGGAGATTCCGTGATTCACTTTCCAGAGGTGAACGTGATCCACGCGGGCGATGTGTTCTTCAACAAGCTGTTCCCGTTCGTCGATATGGACTCGGGGGGCAGTCTCGAGGGATTCATTGCCGCACAGAAGAAAGTGCTTTCACTTGCAAACAATTCGACAAAGATCATACCGGGGCATGGCGTGCTGGCGAGCAAAGCGGATCTCGAAGCGTCGATCGCCATGCTCGAGGATGCGCGCTCGAGGATCGGCAAACTGGTACAGTCCGGGCGGTCACTCGATCAGGTGAAAGCCGCGAATCCGCTGGCCGACTATCACGACGGCTGGAACTGGGGCTTCATCACGACCGAGCGCATGACCGAGCAGCTCTATCGCGCACTCAGCCGGGAGTAGTTTCTAGCGTCACCAGAAACGGATCGCGGCTGAAGCCCAATTTGCCCGCTTTGCCAAAAGCACGCGCAAGATCGGTGCAAATTGATCTTTAGTGCAATAAAAGCCAATACAGATAAGCCGGATTGTTGGCAAGAAAAGTAGCAGCAATTTCAGCCGCGATTCGGTCGTCGGCTCAGACGGACAGCGCTTCCTGCACCGCGCGATAGGCGTGGGTGATGGCGGAGTTCGTGTTGGACGCCGCCCCGGCATCGGAATTGGCGATCGTGATGCGGCCGAACGGCTTGCGCCCCTGCACCCACGGCTTGTCTTCCTCCGACGCGTAATCGGGCTCCCAGGTGCGGTTCGGCCCATACGAATAGCCGTGCGCCCAGCGATTGACGGTGATCGCAATAATATCCCGTTCGCCGTCGAATCCGGTCCGGTTGAGCGCCTGATCGAGCTGGTCGCGCACGTGGTGTTCGTAAATCGAAAACGGCGTCGTCAACATCTGTCGCCGCCCCGCACGCCATTGTTCCGGTCCCTGGATATCTTCGAAGTACGGCACGTGGCACATGTGCAGCACCATCGGTTCGTCCGGTGTCGCACCGAACGTGTAATCGCCGATGGAAACCGGGTAGTCGAGCTCGACCTGCTTGTAAAAATCGTTGGTGTAAAAAACGTACCGGATGCCGAGCTCTGCGAACGGTTCCCAGTTGCGGACCATGACCTTCGTGTAGACGAGTGGCACCTTGATGTTGTAGGCCAGTCCTGCTTTCTGCGCTTCCGGCAGTTCGGGACATATATAAGGTATCGCGCTGTTGTAGCAAGCGAGCACACATCTCGCCGCGCGTATCGTATGCGCATCGCCCTTGTGCACGTAAGTGATGTCGACAGCATCCGAAAGCGGCGTGTGCGCTACATCAACCACGGTACTGTTAAGGCGTATTTTCAGCCTGGCGCCTTCCCGATCCAGTTTGGTGTAATCGATCCTTGCGGTGACACTGTCTTCCATCGAGGACCCGGGCATGGCCTCAGGGATCAGCTTGCGCACGAGGAGACGCGCAACCGATGCATTGCCGTCCGGGAAATGAAAGATATAAGGCTCGTCACCACGCGTGCCAATCCGCGGCACCGTAAAGGCGAGGCCCGGCAGGCCGCCGCCGTCAGTGTATCCCTGGATCGAGATTGCCGGCACCTCGTCCATGCCGACGCACCAGTAACTCATGCCCCATCGCTGATACATCTCGAGGACCTGGTGATCGACCTTGACGTAGTCCTCGAGAAAATCCCTGTAACTCAGCTTGCGCAGGAACTTGACTTTCTCTTCGTAGCTCATGTCCGGCAGATAATCGCGTTCTTCCGTGAACGCGCGCACGAGATCGGCCTTGGCGCGGTCGTTCATCGGCGTCTCCGCGGCGAACTCCGCCCACGGCCTGCTACCGTAACCGGTGACGAGCTTCCGCTGTCCATAGGTCTTTGCGTCGTAGGCAATCGAATAGGAAAGGTCCATCGACGAGTAGAGTTCCTGATCGAAGTACTCATAGAAGCGCTGCACATCGATGCCGATATCCGACAGCAGGTCCTTCGAGATCTCCGTGTAGGACGACGGCGTATCGATGGATTCGGTGCCGCCATAACCGATCCGCGTCTCGCCGTTCACGTCGAATTCGTTGCGCTTGGCGTGACCGCCGAAGTCGTCGTGATTGTCGAGGATCAGGATGCGCGCCGAGGGGCGGGCCTGGCGATAGAAATGCGCGGCCGACAGGCCGCTGATGCCGCCGCCGACCACGACCAGGTCGTATTGTTCCTCGGGCGCAGTCCTGGCCCAGCTCGCGCCAGAGACCTTCGCATGCATCGTCTCCCAGGATCCGTCGTGGCTGCCCCGCAGTCCGGTCCTGGCCGGCGGATAATAATCCGCTCCGAGCGCGAACTTGTCCGGATCCGCCCCGAACACATCGGTCCACGGCGAAAACAGCGATGCGCCGATCGCAACCTGTGTGCCGTTGAGAAAATCGCGCCGCGTGACCTTGTTTTTCATCTTGCCCCCGTATCAATTACATCCGAGTTCACAGGCCACTTTACGAAATCGGCGCGATCAATAAAAGCCGCGTTGTGTTTTCGCAGCCAGAGGGATCTAATCTACGCCTGCCGCATTCGGGGGAGCCCTGCAATGACACCCGTCGATCGAACGTTGCGCCGCGACCTGTTGAAGACCCTGGGGTCCGGCGCATTGGCCGCGTCGCTGGCCGGTTGTGCGGGTATGAGCGCCACGTCGGCGCGATACCCGCGACCATATTCGAGAAAACCCTGGGCCGCGCCGCGTATTTCCATGGATCGGGTCATTCGTGTCATCGTCGGTCACCGCCCGTTCCGGCCCGCCGGCTTTCGCGTGGAAAGCGAGCGTCTCGACGACAAGACGGTCATTCACAACTACGGCCACGGCGGCGGCGGCATCAGCCTGTCCTGGGGCTCCTCCGCGCTGGCCGTGCGCGAAACGCTCGGGATGCAACCGGGCAAGGTTGCGGTCATCGGCAGCGGTGTCATGGGACTGACGAGTGGCCGCTTGCTGCAGGACGCGGGCTGGGAGGTGACGATCTATACACGCGACGTGGCACGCCACACGACGTCGAACGTGGCCGCGGGCGAATGGTCCCCGTTCAGCGTGCACGACCCGGAAGTCGCATCTGACGCCTTCAAGTCACAGCTCGAGTGGGCCGCACGAATCGCGCATCACGCGTACTCCAATCTCGGGGGTCGCGATTACGGCGTGCGCTGGCTCGAGACCTACGTATTGAGCGAGTCGCCGGAAATCGATCAGGACGGCGCACTGGCCGACCTGTTTCCTTACAAGATGACGCTGGGACCGGGCGAGCATCCTTTTCCGACGCGATACGCCAATCATTTCGTGACCATGCAGATCGATCCGGCCGTGTTGTTGCGCCGACTGGTACAGGATTTTCAAACCGGCGGAGGAAAATTCGTTATCCGTAACTTCGCTGACCTGGATGACGTGCTGTCATTACGCGAATCGATCGTCTTCAATTGCTCCGGTCTTGGTGCGGCGCAACTGTTCGGTGACACGCAGCTGGTCCCGGCCAAAGGTCAGCTCGTGTTCCTGCCACCGGACCCGGCCGTCGACTACATGACATTCGGCGGCGGGCGGGGAATGCTGCATATGTTCCCGCGCTCCGACGTGGTCCTGCTCGGCGGTATATTCAAGCTGAACGACTACACGACGCACGTCGAAACCGACGAGACCGCGAGGATCGTCTCGGAGCACGAGCGGATTTTTTCCGATTTCGCTTAGGGTGCTCGATTCAGTAGCGGAGGCGAAGGTCGATCAGGTTGAAGCGCAACGGCTCTTCGACGACGATCCATTGCTGCGGAAACTGCTGGCGACACTCCACGCTGGCGATATCCCGGTTATTCGAGATATAGAGTTTCTGCACGTCCGGATTATCGATGGTGCCAAAGGCCCGGGCGTGGATCTCCCGGTCGCGAGCGGCGTAACACGCGGCGTACCGCTCCTCCTGTGCCGGATCGGGTTGCCTGCGCTCACCCGGTAACGAGAACTCGAAGTCGAAGCTCACGTCGAACAGCGCGACGAGCGCAAGCAATGCGGCAACACCCATCCAAAGTACTAATTTCCAGCTCATGACCTAGAGGTAAAGGGCGAGCGCGGCGCCTTAGCGTGTGGCGATTCTGCCATCGCCAGATGATCAGTCAATGATTGGACCGTCCGTCTCACAGGGCGGCACGGCATCCCAGACCGCTCGGCAGGCATGCTACACTCGCCCGCTGGTGGCAAACCTTATAAGATCACCGGCGACGGAGGATAACAATAATGCGCGTCATCACCTTCATCACCCTGTGCCTGACGTTCCTCGTTACTTCGGCGAACGCACAGATTCCGCCACGGGCGTCTACCGTGGAGACGATGGACGACCCCGGAGAAAACTGGTTCATCTCTATGACCAGGCAAGGGGCGTACATCTACGATGGCGTCTCGGGCGAGATGCAGGGCCTCCTGTCGCTGTCGAACCATACCCCGGCTATCCAACCGAACCCGTCGCGCAAAGAATTCTATGCCGCGGAGTCCTACTATTCGCGCGGTGTTCACGGCGACCGCACCGACGTGATGACCGTCTACGATTACGAGAACCTGTCACCAGTTGCCGAGGTCGAGATCCCGCAGAAGATTACCATTCTCAACTTCCGCACCTACATCCAGCTGATGGGTGGCGCCAGGCACGTCGGTATCTTCAACATGACCCCCGCCGCCTCGGTCACGATCGTCGACGTGGTGGATCGCCAGCTGGTCGGGGAAATTTCGACGCCGGGCTGTGCGCTCATCATGGCCGTCGGCAATAACGATTTCCTGATGATCTGCGGCGACGGCACGATGCAGCTCGTGCAGCTCGACGACAATGGCAACGAATCGAATCGTGAACGGAGCCGTGAGTTTTTTTCTGTCGAAGACGATCCCGTATTCGATCGGCCGGTACCGTTCAAAGGGGGTTGGCTGCTGGTCTCACACCTGGGACGGATTTTTCACGTAACCGTCGACCGTGACGACATCGACATCAGCCGGCCCTGGTCGATAATTACCGATGAAGATGCGGAACAGGAATGGCGCCCGGGTGGCGCACAACTGTATTCCGTGCACGAGGGAACCGGCCTCATGTACATCCTCATGCACCAGGGCGGCGAATATACCCACCATGAACCCGGTACCGAGGTGTGGGTGTTCAACCTGATGGCGCAACGACGCATCGCGCGTCTCCAACTGCCGGTGAAAGCGGCCAACATCATGGTCACCCAGGAATCCGAACCCAAACTCATCGTTGCGGACGACGACGGCGGCCTTCACCTCTACGATGCCTTGAAGCTCAAACTCGATCGTACGATCGAGGATCCGGGTCCGAAGACGGCGCTGATACAGGATCTGTGAACGTGCTCGACCCGCTGGTCCTGAAGCTCGTCTCGATCAGTTTTGCGCTGCTTCTTCTGCTGGCGGCAGTACACAAGTGGACGGCGCACGACGCCTTTCGTCGCAACCTCGCCGCTTACGAACTGTTGCCGCGTGCCGCGATCAACCCGGTCAGTTTCGCCGTGCCGACTGTCGAGGTGTTGCTCGGACTGATGTGGCTGATCGGTGTCGTGCCCGTCGTAACGGCGGTTGCTAGCGCGGCGTTGCTCGCAAGCTATACCTTTGCGATTGGCATCAACGTGCTGCGCGGCCGCGTACACATCGATTGCGGTTGCGGCATGGCGAGTTTGGCGGGGCGGGAGCAGTCGGTGTCCTGGGGCCTCGTCGTGCGCAACCTGCTCCTGATCGCCACCGCGCTGGCAGCGACGCTGCCGGCCAGCGACCGGACGATCGGTGCCGTCGATTACGTGACGCTCGTTGCCGGTTTGCTGGCAATCGTCTTGCTGTACGCCACATCGAATCAGTTGTTGTCGAACGGTGCGGCGATCGGTGCCTGGAGAAAGCGGCGTGACTGAGGCATTGCTGGTATCGAACGTCATTTTATGGGTGCTGGTGATCGTGCTCGCCCTCGTCGTGCTGGCGCTCGCGCGTCAGGTCGGCATCCTGCACGAGCGGGTGGCGCCCGCAGGCGCCCTCATGCCGACCAGTGGACCCAAAGTGGGCGAGTTGACGGAGCCGATGACGCTCACTGATCTTCAGGGTACCGAAGTCAGGATCGGCGGACCGAATCCGGACGGCGTGGCAACGCTGGTCATGTTCATCTCCCCGACCTGCCCTGTCTGCAAGTCCCTCGTACCGACAGCGAAGTCACTCGCCAGGCGGGAAGGCGAGCGCATGCGCCTCGTGTTTGCAAGTGATGGCGACAAGATCGAGCAGCACGAGGCCTACGCGCGTGATCTCGATCTCGGCGATTACCATTACGTGATCTCCGAGGGACTCGGCATGGCATACGAAGTCAGCAAGCTGCCGTTCGCGCTGCTGATCGGTGGCGACGGTACCCTGCACAGCAAGGGACTGGTCAACACGCGCGAACATCTCGAGAGTCTCGTCGAAGCGATGGACTTGAAGATAGCGACCTTGCAGGATTACATGGGATCACTCGAATCCGAATTCGAAAACTCGGTCAAGGAACAAACGCTATGAAACCCAACGACCTCATCGAACACGGTTTTATCTGGCTCGACGATCGCGCCCGGGAAAGCGCGCGTCTGCTCGCAAGACTGATTTCCCGGCGCAGTTTTCTGGGCAGGCTCGGTACGATGCTTGCCGGCGCCGCGGTTCTGCCATTGCTGCCCGTCGCCAGGTCGATGGCGCAGGAGGCACCACAGGAGATCGGCGACCCGCAGACCTGCGAGTACTGGCGTTACTGCGCGCTGGGGGGGTTTCTCTGTTCCTGTTGCGGCGGATCCGTGACCTCCTGCCCGCCCGGCGCGGAGTTGTCGCCGATCACCTGGGTCGGCACCTGCCACAACCCGGCAGATGACCGGGATTACCTGATCTCCTACAACGACTGCTGCGGCAAGGCGACCTGCCAGCGATGCAATTGCCACGGCAGCGAACGCGAGAAGCCGGTGTATTTTCCGTCCAAGGCGAGCAATATCCTGTGGTGTTTCGGCACGCAGGCGCGCACCTATCACTGCACCGTCGCGGGCATCCTGGGCGAGGCCGCCGACCTCGGAGACTGACGTTGTCGCACGCCCGTTGCATGCTGCTGGTGACGGTCATGCTCATGACCGCCCCCCTCGCGGCGGCCGATCCAAAGGTGGATTACCTGCTGCACTGCAGCGGCTGCCACATGCCGGACGGCTCGGGCCTTGCGCCGGTCGTGCCGACGCTGCATGAGGTCATCGGGCGCATGGTGGCCTTGCCACAAGGTCGTTCCTACCTCGTGCGCGTGCCCGGTGTGGCGCAAGCCCCCTTGAGCGACCGCAAGCTGACCGCGGTTCTCAACTGGGTGCTGATCGAGTTTTCGAGCGCCACCTTGCCGGAAGACTTCAAACCCCTGCGCGTTACCGAAGTCGCGCGGGCGCGCAAACAAGTGCTTGCTGACCCCCTGAAGTTTCGCCAGGCGTACTGGCCCGATGATTAGCCGGCGTTAAGCTCGGTCCATACGCAGTTACTATGCGACGTTCCGGATCGCACGAGCGAAACGAGCATGATATTGCCGTCGTAGGTATAACTGCGGATAGCTGCAAATCAACCATTTGGCTATCGGTCGCGTATGAACCTCAACCCGGTCTCGGAATGGACGTGGAATGCCAAGTATCGGGCGATGACTGACGACGGCGAACCGGAGTCCGACATCCAGCAAACCTGGCACCGCGTGGCGCGGGCCGTGAGTACCGAGGAAGCCGATGCAGAGCGGTGGCAGGAGGCATTCCACAGCGTGCTGTCCGGCTTTCTGTTCCTGCCCGGCGGGCGGGTGCTGGCCGGCGCCGGTACCGGCAAGCGGGTAACGCTTTTCAACTGCTTCGTCGCCGGTCCCATACGCGATTCGATCGCCGGCATCCTGGATTCGCTGAAGGAAACCGCGGTGACCATGCAGCATGGCGGCGGTATCGGCTGTGACTTCTCCGGTCTGCGACCCAGCGGCGCGCCTGCCGTCAGAAGCGGCTCGGTGGCCTCGGGCCCGTTGCCTTTCATGCACACCTGGAACTCGCTGTGCGAGACCTTGCTCGCGACGAGCACACGGCGCGGCGCGATGATGGGCACGCTGCGCTGCGACCATCCCGACATCGAGGCATTCATTGCAGCAAAACAAGCGAAGGATGCGCTGGCGAATTTCAACCTGTCGGTGCTCATCAGCGACGGTTTCATGCAGGCAGTGGCCGACCATGCCGAATGGCCGCTCGTCTATCCGGCAGGAGACGAGGTGTACCGAACATTGCCGGCCCGCGATCTGTGGCAACAGATCGTGCGGTCGGCACACGACTCTGCCGAGCCGGGCGTCTTGTTCGTCGACAGGATCAACCGCGATAACAATCTCTGGTATTGCGAGACGATCAGCGCCACGAATCCCTGCGGTGAGATCCCGCTGCCGCCACACGGCGCCTGCGACCTCGGTTCGATCAACCTCACGGCGCTCGTCCGGGATCCGTTCACCGCGAAATCGCGGCTCGACTGGCGGAAATTGCGTGATGCCGCGGGCATCGCGGTCCGCTTTCTCGACGACGTGATTGACATCTCCCGCTTTCCGGTCCAGGAGCAGGCCGAGCAGGCGCGAAATACAAGACGCATCGGCCTCGGGATCACGGGGCTCGCCGATGCACTCGCCATGCTGGGCATGGAATACGACAGCGACGACGGGCGCGCTTTCGCCATAAAGGTCATGGCGTCCATGCGCGATACCGCTTACGAGACATCGATCGAACTGGCGCGGGAAAAAGAACCGTTTCCGTCGTTCGACGAGGACAGCTACCTCGATGCGCCGTTTATACGGAGGCTGCCCGGGAAATTGCAGGCCGATATCGCGAAATACGGCACGAGAAACAGTCATCTGCTTGCGATCGCACCGGCAGGCACGATCAGCCTGCTCGCCGGAAACGTGTCCAGTGGCATCGAGCCCATCTATGCATTGCAAGCGACACGCGAAGTGCGCGATCGTGAGGTGCAATCGTGTCGCCTGGACTTGCGGGATTATGCATACGAGATGTGGGCGGCGGTCACCGATGGCAAAGAGGACCTGCCACCATCCCTCGTGACCGTCGAGGAATTGCCGGCGGCGGCGCATCTTGCGATGCAGGCCTGTCTGCAACCATACGTCGACAACGCCATTTCGAAAACCATCAATCTGGCTCCGGACGCGTCCGTCGCCGATGTCGATGCAATTTTTTCCGAGGCGTATTCGGCGGGACTCAAGGGGTGCACCGTCTATCGTCCCGGCTCGCGCTCGGGCCAGGTATTGCGCAGCCGCGATGAGTCGCATTGCTGTCACGTCGACAGGGAAGCAGACTAGCGAGGTCTCCGACTGCGAAATGACCTGATGGTGTCCGCGATGTCAGATTATTCGAAATTGCGCGAGGACATGGTTGACCGCCAGATCGCGGCGCGGGGCGTGACATCGCGACGCGTCCTCGAGGCGATGCGCAAGGTGTCGCGTGAGCATTTCCTGCCGCCGGAGCTCCGGGAATTCGCCTACGAAGATTCACCCCTGCCCATCGCGGCGGGACAGACCATTTCCCAACCTTTCATCGTCGCCTACATGATCGAAGGCCTTGATCTCAAAGGTGGCGAGAAGGTGCTGGAGATCGGCACCGGTTCCGGATACGCAGCCGCGGTGCTCGCAGAGATCGCGGGCGAGGTATACACGATCGAACGCATCGCGGAATTGGCAGCGAGCGCGACCGCCGCGCTGGCATCGGCCGGTTACGACAACGTGCATGTCCTGCACGGCGACGGCACTCTGGGCTGGCCCGCGCATGCGCCGTTCGACGGCATCGTCGTCACGGCCGGCGGGCCGGAAGTGCCGGATTCATTGCGCCGGCAGCTCAGAATCGGCGGACGCATGGTCATTCCCGTTGGCCAGGACCGGGAGTTTCAGGAACTCCAGCGGATTACGCGCATATCGGAAACCGATTTTGAAACGCAATACCTCACCGCAGTGCGCTTCGTCCCGCTGGTCGGTGCCGAAGGCTGGGGCAGCGGAGACTACTAGGCAGACGCGAGCGGCCCGTTATCTGGCAGCCTGGAAGATATCGAGCGGCAGGATGGCCGTCACGCCGACGTTCGGCACGTCGACGAGCTGGCCGATGCGCATGTCGACGGCGACACTCGCGATCATGTAGGCCTGAGTCCGGTCGTAGCCGTACTCTTCGACGATGTAGTCGATCATTGCGATCAGCGCGTTCTGCGCCGCGAGATTGACGTCCTTCGAAAGATTACGCAACTCGGCAACCTTGGCGGAGGCGAGATAGGCGATGTCGGCGGGCACGTCCCCGGCTTGCTTCAGCGGAAACCCCGTCGTCGCATAGAATCGTTCCGAGGGTATCGAGAGCAGCGATGCCGGGCCCGCATAATGCGGGCCGTGCGCCAGGTCGCGGCCGTCCCTGACGATCTCCGTGGTGACCGTGATATCGGCATCCATTTCGATCGCCGTGCCCGACACCTCGCCGTCGCCCTGCGCATAATGAAAATCGCCGATCGCGAGCCCGCAGCCTTCCACGTGGCACGGCAGGTAGATCGTGACGCCGGTACGCAAATAGCGAATGTCCATGTTGCCGCCGAACTCGCGCGGCGGAATCGTGCGCAGGCATTCCGTCGGCTTCGTCCCTTCCGCACCGCACAGCGAGGACGGCTCGGCCTGATCGTGATCGGGACTGAACACGACACCGCCGGCATCCGCGAGTTGCTGTTCGCGTTCGAGCACCTCCCGCAGTTGCGCGGGTCCGGGCAACGTCGTGACGACGCCGGGAAAACTCGCATTGGGAATTCTCACCCCGGGCAGGTCGTCGCTCTCGGCATACTCGCCGTTCAGGCGCCACACGATGAAGCGATCCTCGATGCCGGCCGCCGACCCCGCGAAACCGAACGTCGAAGCATTGGACCAGCCCACCGGGCCCGGCTCGATGTTCTCGATGGTCACCGCGAGCACATCGCCTGCCCTCGCCCCCTCGATGTATACCGGTCCCGTTAGCGGGTGCACGACACCGAAACTCAGGCGCGGGCTCGCGTCGCCGCTGCGGAAAGTATCCGGATCGAGATGCATGTCCCCCGCATCGCGCCCGATCATCGTGATTCGCTCACCGGGTTTCGCGCGCGCAGCCATCGGTATGTCGGGATGCAGTCGATTGATGCAGGCCGGGTCCTCGCTGCACAACTCGCCTGCCCCACCGATCGTCACGTCGCCGAGCGCCGCCATCGCGTAAAAGCAGCATCCGATGCCGGAGAAGAACCGGACCGGAAATATCTTTATATTCGCGTTCATTGTTATCACTCTTTATAGTCGCGTTTCGAGAAACAATGCCGCTAACATTGCGGGCCGAGGAAAACAAAAGCAAGACCATGGACAAAAACAAGACCGCAGAATTCATCAGCCAGATGTGGGATGACTCGATCATCCCCGAGCTCTCCGATTACATCAGGATTCCGAACAAGTCACCGGCGTTCGACCCGAACTGGGAGAAGCACGGTTACATGGAGCAGGCCGTCAGGCAATTCGAGCGCTGGGCCGCCGAACAGCCGCTCGAGGGCATGCAGGTCGAGGTCCTGAAGCTCGATGGCCGCACGCCGCTCCTCTTTATCGACATCCCCGGCGATTCGGAGGACGTGGTACTGCTGTACGGGCATTACGACAAGCAGCCCGAATTCTCCGGCTGGGCCAGCGATCTCGGTCCGTGGGAGCCGGTCATCAAGGACGGCAAGCTCTACGGCCGCGGCGGCGCGGATGACGGTTACGCGGTTTTCGGATCGCTGACAGCGATCCGCGCGCTTCAGGAACAGGGCGTCCCCCACGCACGTTGCGTGGTGCTGATTGAAGGCTGCGAGGAGTCGGGCAGCTTCGACCTGCCCCATTACATGGATCATCTCGGCGAGCGGCTGGGAACGCCGAGTCTCGTGGTCTGCCTCGATGCCGAATGCGGCAATTACGAGCAGTTCTGGTGCACCACGTCGCTGCGCGGCAATCTGACCGGCTCGCTGCATGTCGCTGTGCTGACCGAAGGTGTGCACTCCGGCAGCGCCGGCGGCATCGTGCCCTCGAGCTTCCGGGTCTTGAGGCAACTCATGAGCCGCATTGAGGACGAAAAGACCGGCAGAATCCTGCTCGAAGACCTGCACGTCGAGATCCCGGAGGAACGCAAGGCACAAGCCAGGCTCGCGGCCGAGGTGCTCGGTGATTCCGTATTCCGCAAGTTTCCCTGGGTCGACAAGAACGCCGCCCCGTCGGAATCGGTCTACGAGCTGATCATGAACGGCAACTGGCGCCCGGCGGTCACGGTGACGGGTGCGGACGGCATGCCGGCGGTCGTCAATGCCGGCAACACGCTGCTGCCCGAGACCACACTCAAGCTCTCGTTTCGCCTGCCGCCAACGGGCGACGCAAACCAGGCCGCGAAAGCGGTCAAGGCAGCGCTCGAGGCGGATCCACCGCCGTTTGCCAAGGTGTCGTTCGAGGTCGAGTCGGCGATGGCCGGCTGGAATGCACCCGCGGTGGCAGACTGGCTGGAGGCGTCAATGCACAAGGCATCGCAGGAATTCTTCGGCAAGCCTTCCGTGTACATGGGTACCGGCGGCACGATTCCCTTCATGGGCATGCTCGGCGAGCAGTTTCCCGAAGCGCAGTTCCTGATCACGGGTCTTTTGGGCCCCAATTCCAACGCGCACGGGCCAAACGAGTTCCTGCATATCGAGAAAGGCAAGAAGCTGACCTGCTGCGTGGCCCGGGTGCTCGAGGATCACCTGAACCGGTAACGGTCTGATTCACATGATCCCGACCCGTCGGCGCGCACTGATTCCTGGCGGCGTTGCCCTGCTCCTGCTGCTCGCGGCCTGCGGCGATCCGCGATCCCGCGAATATCGGCTGTCGGGCCCGACCATGGGCACGACGTTCAGCGTCGTCGTCGTGACCCATACCGAATTCGACCGGGACGAGTTGCGAGACCGAATCGAGGCGACACTCGACGACGTCAATCGGCACATGTCGACCTACCGCGCCGACTCGGAACTCGCCAGACTCAACAGCGCGGCGACGACCGACTGGATTCCCGTATCGCATCGCCTGTGCAGTGCACTCGACGACGCGATCGCGCTGAGTGAGTTTAGTGACGGCGCATTCGACGTCACCGTCGGCGCGCTCGTCGATCTCTGGGGTTTCGGGCCTGGCGATGCGCGCTTCGAGCCGCCGCCGGACGAGGCGATCGTTCGGGCGAGAATCCGCTCCGGTCGCGACAAGCTGGAACTCGATTGCGGGCAACCGGCAATTCGCAAGGGCCATGCAGAACTCAGGATCGACCTGTCCGGCTACGCCAAGGGTCTGGCGGTCGACGAGATTGCGGCCCTCCTCGATGCGGCCGGCATGACGAATTACCTGGTGGAGATCGGTGGCGATCTGCGTGCCGCGGGCCGCAATGCAGACAACGAGAAATGGCGCATCGCGATCGAAAGGCCCGATCCGTCCGGAAGAAAAGTGGAAAGAATCATTCGCGTCGGCGAGCTCGGTGTCGCCACCTCGGGCGATTACCGGAACTTCTTCGAATTCGACGGAACCAGGTTCTCGCATACGATCGATCCGCGAACCGGGCGACCGGTGTCGCACAAGCTTGCGTCGGTGACCGTGCTCGGCGAAACCGCCGCTTTCGCTGACGCAATGGCCACCGCACTCCTCGTCCTCGGACCCGACGCCGGACCGAAGTTCGCCGAGCGGGAACATATCGCCGCCCATTTCATCATCCGGGAGAGCAGCGAATTCAGAGAGAAAACGAGCGCGAATTTCGACTTCCTGGCGCGCGAATGATCCCTGCCACCCACTCTGTAACGTGCTATACAAGGAGTTGCAAGTCACGGCGGAATTCCAGGAACACGGCGTCGAATCGCCAGTCGTAGAAATGCAATGCCGCCAGGAGACTGGATCATGAACAACAAGATGGCTCCTTCGGTGCTAACCGCGATGCTGCTCAGCGCATCAGTCGCCAATCCTGCATCGGCCCATCACTCCGTGCTGCATTACGACGGTAAGCGCACCGTGATGATCACCGGCACGATCACCAAGGCCCGCTTTGGCTACCCGCACAGCATTTACCGCATCGAGGTCACCAACGCCGACGGAACAAACGAAGAATGGGTGCTCTCGACCGAGGACCCGCGCGATGCCAGGCGCCTGGGCTTCGCAGAAGAGATAAAGAATTTAAAACCCGGCGACGAGATCACGGTCATCGGCTGGCCGCACCAGTACATCGAGCGCGAACTGCGCGGCCACCAGCTGCACTATCCTGATGGCCGCGTCGTCATGATGCGCACCGGCAATTACATCTGGCCGAAAGACATCCTGCGGCTCGACAAGTTTGTGCAAAACCCGCAAAACATTTCCAAATATCTCGACGACGTCGACCCGACATTACCGATGGCGGAACAACTCAAAGCATGGATAGCAGAAGACGATCACATCGCCCGCGCCGCGTATGAAATCAGCCAGGACCGGCCGCGCCTCGTCGGGCTGCAAGAAAACGGAGCGACCGAATACCCCGGCGTCGACGAGCTCCTGTCCTGTCACACGACGCGGCAAGATTTCACCGCACAAATCGACCTGGGCAATATCGACAGCGACACGAACATGATCATCGCACAAAACAACGAATACATAGCCGAATACAACCGCGTCCTGTCGCGCTGGTGGGAGCAGGAACGCTCAAGTTGTCATTAACGTTATCGTCTTGTGATTCGCATTTGTCTGGTTTCATTGCAGACTTGTAAGACAACTATAGTCAGGCGTCTCTTACCAAATGAGCGAGTTCGAAATTTTGGTTCTCCTGGGCGAACTGAGCAGGACGATAACAGAACAGTTCAATTTCTGGATTGCAACAACTTTTGCGGTGGTGATTGCGAGTTATACCGCAGGAAGGAGACTGAGCGGCTCAGCATTAGCTGTTTTGATGAAATTCAAACCAACATTGGGTACGCGTCTTGAGAATGATACCAAAGACACCTGACAAGGCACTGCATTGGCCGCCGGTCGTTCAGCGCAACTTTCCTGTCACGGCTGTTGCAGGGTCTATACTTTCATTTAGCCAAGAGCCGCGCCAGCTACTGACGCCAGTGAGCTAGGCGCTAAGTAGAGAGGCGTGGCTCGATGACTTGGACACTGCTGGCGACCGCGGCTGGCCTCGCCATGCTCTACTTTGGCGGTGATTCGCTGATCCGCGGCGCATCGACTCTGGCGGCTCGCCTCGGGGTTTCGTCACTTTCTATCGGTCTTACGGTTGTCGCGTTCGGAACGAGTGCTCCCGAGCTCGTGGTGTCGCTCGATGCTGCCCTCGCCGGTGCTAATGACATATCCGTAGGGAACGTAGTCGGCTCGAACATCGCGAATATCGCGTTGATTCTCGGCCTCGCCGCACTTTTACGCCCGGCACTGGTGGAAGCCAAGGTTGTCCGAATCGACACGCCGATCATGATTGTGGCATCGCTGGCATTGATCGGCATCCTGGCGAACGGAACCGTGTCTCGCGTCGAGGGCTGCATTCTTCTGACGTGCCTCGTCGCTTACATTGTGTTTACTTTCCGGCAAGTACGACGGGAACCCGCCGCTGTCCGCGAGGAATTCGCGTCTGTCGCACCCGGAGCGCCCTCGCCGACCTGGGTCAGTATGCTCTTCGTGTTGGCCGGCCTCGTACTGCTGATCGCCGGGGGCCACATGCTTGTCAACGCCGTTGTCGACCTGGCCACGGCACTCGGTATCAGCCAAGCCGCGACCGGGCTCACCATCGTGGCCATCGGTACGAGCCTGCCCGAATTCGCCACATCCGTGCTTGCCGCGCTCCGCAACCAGGGGGACATCGCAGTCGGGAACATCGTGGGCAGCAACATCTTCAACATCCTCGGCATCCTCGGCGTTACAGCGGCTGTTCAGCCTCTGCATCTAGGCGGCATCACATGGTTCGACCTGGGCGCGATGGTCGCTCTCGCTTGCGCGCTGTGGCTCATGCTGGTTTCTAGTCGACAACTCGGGCGAACGGAAGGGGCTTTGCTTCTGGCCTCATTCATCACTTACACGACCTGGCTGCTCGCTGCCTGACAAATCGCTTCAGCGGCTGACGGACGAGTGGGTGCCAATGGCCGGTTTGCTACTTTCCGGCTCTATAGTTGTGGTATGAAAAGACCCACGCCGGATTCCGGCTGCCGGCATCTGCGACGATTGACGACGACAGGGGTTTCCAATTGAGAGCATCCGTGTTTGTAGGCACGAGTCTCGATGGTTTCATCGCCCGACCCGGTGGCGAACTCGATTTCCTGCCGGAGGACGGTGGTGAACCGCACGGATTCGAGGCGTTCCTGGCCTCGGTGGATGCCCTGGTCATGGGCCGCAAAACCTATGAATTCGTGTTGGACTTCGGCACCTGGTTTTATGGTGAAAAACCCGTGTTCGTCCTGAGCTCCCGGCCTCTCCCGGATCCCCTCCCCGGGGCCATCGTGGAGCGCATGTCGGGCGATCCGGCCGACATCGTCAAAGCGCTCGCCGCGCGAGGGATCGGGCACATCTACGTCGACGGAGGCCGGGTCATTCAACAGTTCTTGCGGGCCGGCTTGATTCAACGCCTGATCATCACTCGTGTCCCGGTGCTCATCGGTTCGGGCATTTCGCTGTTCGGTCCGTTGGAGCAGGATATTGCCCTGCAGCACGTGGCAACGCGCCAGTTCAAGAGCGGGCTGGTGCAGAGCGAGTATGTGGTTTCCAGGTGACGGTGAACGGCAAGATCACGTATGTCCACCGCCGCCTTTGGCCGGCCTTCGTGAGGATGGCAGAGAAGATTCCGCCGCAGGCGCTCGACAAGTCCGTGCAGGTGCATGTTCCGTCGGGCCGCCACGAGCGCCGGGACGTGCCGTTTCCCGAATGGGTGCCGGATTCGTTACTTCGTGCTGCCGACAAACTGCCTGCCAAAGACGCCACTGCCGAGATCAGGGTCTGGCTGGACAGATACGGGTCTCATCGATGATGGTCGAGGTGATTTGGTTCGAATTCGCGTGCTCGTGCTTCCGCGGAAACTTCTTCTACCGACTGTTCAATACAGTCTCTTGCCCGTGCGGCCATTGACCGATATCAGCGGTCAGTCTCGCTCAAGCAATCCGGAATTAAAATGTGCGAATCCGGGCAATCCATCGAGAAATGTGCTGCCGGATGATCCTTATCGATGAATATACTTCCACGGGCTCGTCTCCGAGCCCTTCTCGATCCAGACCTCGATGATCGCCGGCTTGTCGTTGTCAATCGCTTTGGCCAGCACCGGTTTCAGCTCCTGCGGCGTATTCACCCGGAAGCCTGCGACGCCGAACGATTCGGCGAGCTTGACGAAGTCGGGATTGTCGAGGTCGGCACCGATGAGGTGATTGTCGTATTGCTCCTGCTGGTCGCGGCGCACGTTGTAATAGGAATTGTTGTTGAAGACGATCGTGATGAGCCCGATGTCGTGTTGTGCCGCGCTCGCAAGCTCGGGCATGCCGAACATGAAGCCGCCGTCGCCGATAATCGAGACGACGGCCTTGTCGGGAACCGCCGCCTTGACGCCGATGGCGGTCGGGAAGCCGAAGCCGAGCGTGCCCTGGTAGCCGGTCGTCACGTAAGTGCGCGGCTCGTACACCGGAAAACCGAAATTGGACGCGAACCCCACCTGGCAGAGTTCCTCCACGAAGTAACCGTCGCGCGGTAAGACCTCGCGAATGACGTCGAGGTAGGCGATCTGCGGCTGGATCTCCCGGATGGCCTTTTGCGCTTTTGCCTTCGCTCCAGCAATCCGTTCGAGGTTGCCGGGCTTGAAGCCCTTCTTGCCCACGAGCTCGATCAGCGCGCGCACGCCCTCCACCGCATCACCGACGACGGCCACATCCGGCTTGAAGCGGCGCATCTCCTCCGGATCGATGTCGATGCGGATCAGTTTGGCGCCGCCTTCGGGTGGACGATCGATGTAGTGCGCCATCGACTCCCAGCGCATGTACTGCATCTCGAGCCGCGAACCGATGCCGATCAGGAGATCGGTGTCCTGCCAGAGCAAGTGTGCGGCTGCGGCGGAGACGCCGAAGGCGCTGTCGTCGCTGACGACACCGCGACCGCTGCGGAAGGCGGTGACCGACGCGCCAAGCATTTCCGCGAGCTCGCGCACTTCCGTACTCGCGTGCTGCGCGCCACCGCCGCACATGATCATGATGTTCGAAGCATTGGCGATCAGCTCGGCCGCGGCATCGATCTGATCGTCGTTGACGGCCGGCCTTTCGATCATGGCATTGCCGGGACCGATGTCGACGTCCCAGGTCTTCGCCATCGTGTCCCAGCACATCTCGATCGACGCAGGTCCCGGCCGGCCGCTCAGCATCTGGCAGAACGCGTCGTTCATCTGCGCGGACGTATTCGCCGGGTGGTCGATGCGGTCGGCATGTTTGACGATGGTCGACAGGGTCGCGAGCTGGTCCGGGAGCTCGTGCAGGTGGCCACGGCCTACGCCTAAGAACTCGGACATGACCTGGCCGGTCAGGCACAACACCGGCTTGTTGCAGCCATAGGCCGTACACAGTGCCGCAGATGCGTTCAGGATGCCCGGACCGGGCACGACCGCGAAGGCGCCCGGATTCCCGGTCGCAGCAGAGTAGCCGAATGCCATGTAAGCCGCGCCCTGCTCGTGCCGGCTGACGATCGCGTTCACTTCCGGCAGGCGGTAGATGGCGTCGAACAGGGGATAAATCTGCGCACCCGGCAGGCCGAATATCGTGCGGATGCCGTTAGCGACGGCCGCTCGCACGATCGCCTCACCGCCGGTCATTTCCTTACTCGGTGGCATCAGATCCTAGTTCAGAGTCGTCCAGAGAAAGGCGATCGCAAACGCCGCCAGAACGAACACGCTGACCCAGTTCCAGCCTGTCAGCAGCGCACTCGGCCGATAATCGGCGGCGACGTCGCTCGACGTGACCGCCCGGTAGTTGTAATAGGCGATCGCCGGTCCGGCGACGAAGCCCATGCTGGTCGCGAAATAGATGAAAGACGTGAAATTGCCCATCAGGAACAACAGCATGAAAGATACGCCCACCACTTGCACGGCGAGGAAGGTTCTGAAGCGAGTCGGCGCGTCGGCGGGCCTGCCCTGGAAGACGCTGACCAGGTTATCCGTGACCCGCGGCAGCGCATCCATCAGGGCCACCTGCGTCGACCACAGGACGGCGATGCCGGCCGCGGCGATGATCGGATAGGACCACGCTCCGATGACGGCCGTGAATATGCCGAAGAGCTCGGTCGCGAATCCGGCAGCCGTCGATGGTACCTGGCGGCCGGTCTCGAACAACACGGCCGTGCCCATGGCAACGAAACAGAGTGCGAGTACCAGCGTCAGGCCATAGCCGTTGCGAAAATCCTCGAGCGCGCGTGCATCGTCGAACGCCTCGCCGTCGATCTTCTTGCGTTCACACACCCATTTCGAATAGAGGATTGCGCCGTTGGTCGGCATGGGCATCCAGCCGGCCATCGCGATCACGAAGACCGCGAGTGACCGATCGGGCGTCAGCGCCGCGAATAGGCCGCGACCATCGTTGCCGAGAAGTGGTATCGCGAACAAGGTCGCGGCCACGGCGAGCACGGAAAAAGCCAGTACGAGAATCTTGACCAGTCTCTCCGCCTTCGCGTACTGGCCGTTCAGCAGGACGATAGCCGATATGACCATCAACCCGACGGCAACTTGCGGGCCCGGCAAGGGTACGTCGAAGACGCTGATGATCAGGCCGGCCGTGACCATCGATACCGCGCCCGTCGCGATGAACATGTCGACGAAGAAGCCGACGACCAGCCAGGCCATCGCGACCTTGCTGATCTTCGAATACGCGGTAACCAGGCTCTGTTCCGTCGCGTTCGCGTAGTCGACGGCGAAACGAAATGCGGGGTATTTGAGCACCACGATCAGTACGATGAGCCAGGCCAGCGAAAAGCCGTAATCGGCCCCGGCCTGCGTCGAATAGACGAGATGTGATACGCCGACGGCCGTCGCCGCCATCATCATCGCCGGCCCAAAGCGATTCAGGAGGCCGCTCACCGCCGCGGCCCGGGTCTCAGGTCAGTGGACAAATCCGGATACTCTTTTTAATTGTTGTCGGGCTGATACTATCGGACCCCACCGTAAAAGAACAAGCGTGCCAAAAGGTCACCCGCCATGACTCATCATTCGCGATCCGCGCTCGCCGTATTCACATTGTTGCTTGCATTGGCGAGCCCCGCGGACGAACGGCCCAACATCGTGCTGATAATTGGCGACGATGTTGGTTTCTCCGACCTGGGATCTTTCGGCGGCGAGATCCGCACGCCGAACCTCGATGCGCTGGCGAGAGAGGGAGTCAGGTTGACGAATTTTCATGCGGCCGCAGTCTGTGGGCCGACGCGCGCGATGTTACTGACAGGCGTGGATCACCACCTGGCCGGCGCCGGGATGAATCGCGGTGGCCTGGATAGGATGCCAGAAGTGCGCGGACGGCCCGGCTACCAGGGATATCTCAATGACAGCGTCATCACCTTCGTACAGCTTTTGAATGACGCCGGCTATCACACGTATATCACCGGCAAATGGGATCCGGGCATCGAGCCGGGTGAGTTGCCATACGATCACGGCTTCGACAAGTCGTTCGTGCTGGCGGGGGGCGGTGCCAGTCATTTCTCCGATATGGCCGGCATGATGCGTACGGAACCGCATGCGCGCTATTACGAGGATGACAGGCAAGTCGAACGGCTTCCGGAAGACTTCTATTCTTCAGAGTTCTACACGGATCGCATCATCGAATACATTGGAAGCGGAAATGATGAACAACCATTCCTCGCTTACTTGTCGTATTCGGCAGTGCACTGGCCGCTTCAGGTTCCTGACGACTGGCTCGACCGCTACGCGAACGAATACGAAGAAGGCTGGCATGCCGTTCGCGAAGCGCGATTCAACCGGCAGAAAGATCTCGGAGTCATTCCGGTTCATGCCGAACTGTCCGCAGGGCATCCACAGATGCAGGATTGGGACAAGCTTCCGCCCGCGCAACGTGAATTGGAACTGAAGCGAATGAGGATCTATGCGGCGATGATGGAGAACATGGATCATCACATCGGCCGCTTCGTCGATTTCCTTCGGGACAGGGATACCGTACGCGAAACGATCATCATCTTCCTGTCGGACAACGGCGCGGAAGGGAATCACATCGGCGGCCTCGGGGACAACCGCTACTGGATTCCGTCGCACTTCGATAACCGGCTCGACAATCTCGGCAGGCGCGGATCATACCTGTGGCTGGGCCTCGGCTGGGCCGATGCCAGCGTCAGCCCGTTCACGCTGTTCAAGTCGTACACGACGGCCGGCGGAATACGCACGCCGGCCATCGTGCACAGTACACGCGGCAGGTTCGGCCATGGCATCAAGAATGCGATCGTGACGGTTCGTGACATCGCACCGACGCTGCTCGAACTCGCCGGCGTAGACCAGCACGACGGGACTTACAAAGGCAGGACCGTGCATCGCATGACAGGCAGAGCCTTGAGTGAATACCTCGCCGGTAATGTGGCGACGGTGCACGCCGACGAGCCGCTCGGCTGGGAAATCTACGGCAGCCGGTCACTGATCAAGGGTGAGTGGAAAGCGGTCAGGATATTCCCGCCTGCGGGCACCGGCGACTGGCAATTGTTCAATCTCAAAACCGACCCCACGGAGAACTTCGACCTCGCGACCGACTTTCCCGATGTCATGGCCGAGCTCGTCGCGGACTGGGATGCCTACGCGGCCGCAAACGGCGTCGTGGTGTTCGAGCGGGATATCGGCTACGGCCGCTATTGAGGGCAACGCCAACCGCGGCACCGAATGTTTCGGCTACTCGTTCTCGTTCATCGTTACTTAGGAATAGCGGTCGGATTCATCGTCGCGCTCTGGTTTCTGTCCGGACTCGTGATGATGTATGTGCAGTATCCGGAGCTCGACGAACGCGAATACCTCGCGGGACTGCCGGCCATCGACACGTCGGATTGTTGTGTCGCGAATCACGATGTCCTCGATCAACTGCATGGCGTCGACGAGTTGTCCGTCGAAATGCTGGCCGGCCAACCGGTCCTGCACGCGCGATTCGGCCACGATCCGAGCTTGCTTGTCGATCTCAACAACGGCTCGTGGTACCGGAGCATCGACCAGGAAACGGCGATGCAACAGGCGGATGCCTATTTCGCTGCCGCGGGAATCGGCGGCGAAGCGCGATTCCTGACACAGCTCGTGCGCGACCAGTGGACGGTCGCGGGCGATTACGACGCACACCGGCCGTTGTATCTGCTGGCCGCCGATGACAACTCCGGCGTGCAGGTTTACGTATCCGGGCTCACCGGGCAGGTGGTACTGGTGACATCGGGGAGCGAAAGATTCTGGAACTGGTTCGGCGCCGTCACGCACTGGATCTACCCGACCGCGTTGCGGCGCAACGCAGCGCTCTGGAGCCAGGTCGTCATCTGGCTGTCGATCGCCGGCCTGTTCCTGGTGTCGGTCGGCCTGTATCTCGGCATCAGGCAATTCCGCTTTCGCGCGATCGGGTCGAAGTCGCCCTATCGAGGACTCAATCTATGGCATCACTACGCCGGGCTTATCTTCGGTCTGGTCACGCTCACCTGGCTCTTTAGCGGGCTGGTGTCGATGAATCCCTGGGGCGTGTTTGAAGGCGATGGCGGAATCGCGGAACGGAGCCGTCTTGCGGGCCGGGCCATTTCGGCCGCCGAAGTGACGGGTGTCGTTGCAGCGCTCAACGATGCGAGCTTACCGGCCGGCACGGTGCGCCTGGCTTCCTCGATCGTCGATAGTACGCTCGCCATCCTTGCACAGGATGCAAATGGCGAAGTGACGCGCCTAGATAAGCAGTCCCTCAAAGCCGAGCCGCTGCCGGACGCCGTGTGGCAACGCCTGCCGGGACTGGTCCTGCCCGAAACACCGGTCCTCGAGGCGGGAGTTATCGAAACGGAGGATGACTACTACTACAGTCACCACGACGAGGTCAGGTTGCCCGTCTACCGCATCATATTCGACGACGCAGGACAGACCCGCTATTACTTCGACGTGCGGACCGCAGCGCTCATCGAGAAATTCGACCGCAGCAGGCAGCGCTACCGCTGGTTTTTTCTCGGCTTGCACCGCGGCGATTTGTCGCCGCTGATGCGTCGGCGTCCGCTCTGGGATCTCATCCTGCTGCCACTCATGCTCGGCGCAACCCTCGCTGCCATCACCGGCGTGTGGATGGGCTACCGCCGTCTCACCAGACAGGACTGAATGTCCGCGGCATAACCACCTCGGGTACAATTTCCGGCTTTATGGCCGCATCCACCGCGGGAACGATCCATGAACGATACAGACAATCGGCAAGCACGAGCCACGCCGTCCAGGAAAAATTTGCTAAAAGGAACCGGGCTGGCGCTGGTCGTGGCCGTCGTCGTTACGGTCCTTTTTATCCTGCCCGCCGAGTACGGGATCGATCCGACCGGGGTCGGGGCGCACCTCGGCCTGCTGGACCTCACCTCGGATGCCGAGATTCCGGAGAGCAGCACCGCTACGAGCATCACGATCGAAGGAACCTGGCCAGGCATCCCCGACGAATTCGATTTCTATGAGCCGGACGTCCTCGGCGATCCGTATTCACGCTCTCAGGATGCAAGATTTCGCTCCGACACGCTGACGATCGAACTCGACGTTGGCGAGCAGACCGAGTACAAGGCCATCATGAATCAGGGCGACGCCCTGATTTACCACTGGCGGCTTTCGGGCGGCACGACCGTCTATACCGATTTTCATGCCGATCCCGGTGAGAACGCAGAAGGCTATCCCGATCGCTACTACATACGTTACGCGGAAAGCGAAACGCCGGAGCATTCGGGTTCGCTCGTTGCGCCGTTCGATGGGAATCACGGATGGTACTGGTTGAACATCGAAGAACAGCCGATCACGATCACGCTCGAAGTGCACGGATTCTACGAACGCATCGAAGAGCTGATGCGCTCGTACCAGTTCTAGGCAGCGCCGAAGTAATAGCCGGACATCTGGTAGGCGGCGAGTGAGAAGCCCGCAAACATCAACGCGAAATTGAACGCATTGGCATGCCGGTCGAATGCGCCGGCCGCGCGCCAGGCGTTGATCAGAACCAGCAACACGACGAGCGCGAGCAACTGTCCGATCTCTACGCCGACATTGAACGAAATGATATTGGCGACGAGTCCGTCGGGCGAAAGGGAGAATCCCTGTAGCTTGGTGGCCAGCCCGAAACCGTGTACGAGACCGAAGATGAATACCGCGTACTTCGGATTGGGCTGCCGGTCGAAAATTCTGGTGAACCCGTCGAGATTTTCGAAAGCTTTGTATGCGACTGACAATCCGATCACTGCATCGACCAGGTACGGATTGACATGAATTTCGCCGAGCACGCCGGCGAGCAGCGTGATGCTGTGGCCGACGGCAAAAAGAGTGACATAAAGCGCGATATGCTTCGGGCGATACAGGAAGAAGATCACGCCCAGGAGATAAAGCAGGTGGTCGTAGCCGGTAATCATGTGCTTCGCGCCGAGATAGGTGAATGCGAGTAACGCCTGTCCTGCATTGCGTTGCAGGAATTCCGCGTCTCGTCCCTCGACGCCATGCGCGAGGACAAATTCGGCGAATGCGAGACCGCAGAGCAGGATCAGCGCCGTAATGCCGTATAGTCTTCGTTCATGCTCGACCATTTCCGCTATCCCGATCCGTTGCGACGGGCCCGGTTGCGGCAGGTCGGCGTACTGCGACGACCGCCGTCAGGACGAGTGACAGACCCGAAAACAGCAGCAATGTATACGTGGAGCCGAGATCTTGCGCAAGTGCGCCGGCCAGCACGCTGCCGATGGCGGGGCCACCGATGATGACCAGCGGCCACAGGCTCATCACCCTGCCGCGCAGCGCGTTCTCCACCTTTATCTGCATCTCCGACTGAGAGCCCAACGAAACCATCGTCGAGAAGAAACCTAGCAACGAAGTAACGAACAGGCCGTTCGCGATCCCGTTAACGGCTGCAAACAGTAGTATCGACACGCCGACGCCGACGGCGCCAGCCAGTACATACGCCTGGAAATATCGGTGCGATTTCAGGAGCGAGAAAATGATGCTCGCGCCAATTGCGCCGCCGCCTGCCGCGGCCATCAATGCAGCAAGTTCCGCGCTGCCACCATTGAATATCATCACGACGAGCGCCGGGAAGATCTCGATAATGCCGCGTCCAAAAAACGTGCTGACGCCAGCAATCAGCATAACCCGCCGAATACTGGGATGATCGCGCGTATAGCGCAGGCCTTCGAGGAATTGATCGAGATACCGGTCCTTTTTCGACGGCCCGGGCGGTGACGTCAGGGGTTCGATGATGAGCAGTGCTGCGATGACGGGCAGGTAAGTGATCGCGTTGACGACGTAGGCGAAGCCGATGCCATAAAGCGCCACGATTGCACCGGCGATACCGGGACCGATGAAGCGTGAGGCATTGAAGATGATCGAATTGATCGCCAAAGCGTTCGGGAACTGCGTCGGCGCGACGAGATCCGGAATGAGCGACAGGCGAATCGGCGAATACGCGCTGTAGGCGATCCCGTAGGCGAGCGCCAGACTCAAGAGCCACTCGATGTTGATCGCGCCCGACAAGGTCAACGCCGCGAGAACACCCGAGATGACCGTCATGATGGCGTGCATGACGACGGCGCCGTTGCGGCTGCTGATGCGATCGACGATGACGCCGAAGAATGGCGTCAGCAGGAACATCGGAACGAATTGTGCACCCGCAACCATGCCGACGACGAGCGGCGATTCGCTCAGCTGCCATGCCTGCCAGCCGAGCGCGAGCCGCTGGATCCACAGCCCGATTACCGAGATCGAATTGCCGCAGATGTAGATGCGGAAATTCCTGCTCTTGAATGCGGAAATGGACTGTTCGTTAGTATGCGGCACGTCGGCTTGTGCGGTGAACCACTCGGCCCACCAGGTCAAGGAGAAGACTGAGCGTAATTCCTAACCGGTCCCGATGTAGGGAATCAGCCGTCCAAGCAGCAGCACGGCGATCCATACCAAGAGCGATATCCAGGCGACCGACTTCGCCAGCGTCGTCGTGCCGCCATGCGGGTCCCAGGTGGCGATCTGCGGATTGATCTTCAGCGCAAACACGAGCAGGTTGAGCCCCGCGATCAGTACCAGCATCATCTTGGCCTGGAAACCGATGTTGATCGAGTATCGTGCCGGATCGCCGAAGAAGAACAAGGTGCCCGAGATAAGGTTCATGATGAAACCGGTTGCCGCCCAGGGTAACAGTCGATGCGTCGACTTGAGGTCGATCTGGCGCAAGAATCCGGCGAGCCGTAAATCGACGATGAGGATAGAACCGAGTAACAGAGACAAACCGATAAAGTGGATGATTTCGAGTAGCGGCCATAACCAGTACGTAGACAAGACCCATGTGTTGATCGCACTGCCTTCGATTACCTGTACGAGTGATTCAAGCATATGTTTCTATCCTACAGGTAGGCGATCAGCCGGCCGGCAAATATAGCGCCGATCCAGCAGACTAGTGACACCGAAGCGAGGGCGGTGGCCGATGGCTCGATATTCGCGTCTGCATTATCCCACTCTGAGACTCGCGACTTCAGGCGTCGCTGGATGAAAACACCGAGTATGACACCGCTGAAGACTGCGGAAATCTTGATGAGAAACGGCGCACTCTCGATGAAGGTCGTGGCCTGGGAAGTGAAAAGCGCCGTGCCCGACAGCGCATTGATGATGAAACCGATCCAGGCCAGCCGGTATAGGCTAAGGAAGGCATTGAATGACACACCGCGTATGACCCGCAGCATGCGCAGGTCGAGCATAACGAAGATTCCAACGACGATTGCGAGCCCGATCGCATGCATGCCGAGCATGATCGGGTAACCCCACAGAGATTCACCGACCCAGGTGCCAAGCGACGTGGATTCCAAGCGTTCGAACACCGGCACTTTCCCTCATTGATTATTGTGGTTGCCGACAGGCGGCGCATTGTACCGTCATGCAGAGGTCAGATGTAAAACTGGTTCGCATTGCGCAAAACACGTACATTACCCGCGTCGATGTGCTGCTTTGATGGCGTGATTCCGAAACGGGGGCTCAGATGAAATTGCTGCAATTCCTCGTGATCCTGGGGCTAGGCATTTGCGGCAGCACGATCATTACGGCGCAGCCGGTCGAGATTCAGCCCGGCAGTGTCAACGACATCATGGTGAACATCGTCACACCGGTGACGAATACGATCTGGGGAATCGAAGATCCGCAGACGGATGAAGAGTGGCAGGTCTACATCGACGCTGCTGAGCAGCTTGTCGATGCCGCTACCCGGATCAAGGCCGGCGGTGCCGGCCCGAACGATTCGGCCTGGGCAACGGAAGCGGATTGGCAGCGATTCGCGGATATCCTGATCGAATCCGGCCAGGCAATCGCAACGGCGGCCGCGAAAAAGGACCTCGATACCCTGATCGAGGTCTCCAACGACCAGATGTACCCGCCTTGCGAGGAATGCCACATCCAGTTTCATCCGGGCCTGCAGGAGCAGGAGGTCAACTAGGATTAAAAATTTCTGCGGTAGGGGCTTTTTTGTACAGGGATGTACTTATGTCGCTGCGCACAGGGACGTGCAGGCAGCGACGAAGCCCCGATCCGGTTGAAAAGGATCGCGGCTGAAGCCGCTCCCACTTACATCCGCCAGTACATGAAGGCGGCCGAGCTGCCGGTGCCGGCCGGGGTGCGGTAAAGCGCCTGGTAATCGACGAGGTGACCTTTGAGATAAGTGCCGCGCAGCGCGCCATGCATGGCGATCCACGACTTTATCTCCGACGAGCCCGCCCGGTAATAAGCTTCGTGGTAACTCAGCAGGTACCTCAGATCGCCGCTTTCCATCGCCTTGATGATGTCGCGATCGAATTCCTCGTCGACAACCGGGTGGCTCAAACCCCCGCTTGCAATCAAAGCAACTTTCAGGTCCTTGTCCCAGATCCGTACCGCTTTGCCGATCATCCTGCCGAGTGAATAACAACGAGAAGCATCCGGCTGGTTGGGCGGGAAAAACGTGTTGATATCGATCGGCACATGCGGCACCGGCTTTTCCCTGAATACCTGCTTGTAAATGAAGCCATAGGCGTGTGGCATGCCGCTCGTGAATGAATATGCCGGGTCGGCCCGGTGTTGTCGGTGCGAATAAGTGACATCGAATTCGTTCTTCATCGCCTGCTGGGCGAGATACTGTGCGAGCTCCGGGTGTCCCGGATAAACCTGCACCTCTTTGTCAGGCAGGTGGCCAAGGTCCGAAATGTGAATGTCGGGCGGCAGGCGCCGCTTCTGCTCGATCGTGCGCGGCATGTTTTCGAAATGTTCGCTGCCCATGATCGTAAATGCCGGCCTGACATCGTCGAGAAACATCTCGCCCTGGTCATTGCCAAAGATGATCGCCACGTCCACTTCCGCTTCCGCGAATACGTCGCTTATTCGCTCGATCGCGGCGTGCGACTTCGCGACGCGCTCTTTGAATACTTCAAGATCCAGATGTTCGCCCAGGTTCAGCTTGCTTCGTCGCGCGAGCAGGTCCGCATATTTCACGCGATCGCCCTTGTACCACAATGGCTCCGCATCCTCCGTATCGCGCTGTGCGTGGTACTCCCATTGATCGATGGGCGTATGCAGTTGCGGCGCATGGGCGCAGCCGATTGCCAGGACTATGTCTGCCATCGGTGCTGCAGTCTCGATGAATCTGAGTCGGACATGTCAAAGTCCCCGTCACTCGATTTATTATTTTTTCATGGCCGCCGTCATTCTGTTTGCCATATCTATCGAACCGAGCGTGCGCGATATCTCGAGCGCCGTGTCCTGCAGTAGCCGCAGGTATTGCATGCCACCGCTGCCGGTATTGCCCGACTCGCCGTGGCTGGTCATCACGATCGTCAGCGCTGCCTGCAATTCCTCGGAGTGATCGAATATCGGCGCGGTCAGCGTCGAATATCCGGAGTTGTGGGCATTTGCGTCATATTCATAAAAACGGTTGCGTATCGTTTGCATTTTGCTGCGCATCTCGTTTGCATCGAACGCCAGTTCCTGGTCCGTGCTGGGCTCGCTGCGCATGGCAAGCACCCGTTCGCGTATATGGTCCGACGAGTAGGCAAGAATCAGTCTGGCGGCGGGGGACATCGGAATCGTCCAGCGCGTCCCTCGCACAACCTTGGGGCCAATGGCCTTGCTGCTGCTGATATTCGACACGATCAGCGCATCGCCACCGGCCGGAATGGCGAGCAGCAGCGTCTCGTCGATCGCGTTGCGCAGCATGACCATGTAGCGATACGCGATATTGGTGATCTCGTACTGGTCCAGCGCCGCCTTCGACAAGCGGAACAGGGTGAGCCCGAGACGGTAACCGCTGTTGTCCGACATCCGTGCCACCAGCCCCAAGTCCGTCAG
>JBFHXJ010000029.1:0-39638 GCA_041598995.1 Woeseiaceae bacterium
ACGCCCGTTTGCACTGTTCCGGAATAGATCGGCTGGGCGACGGATACGACCGCCCGGCCGGTGTCCGGACTGCGAAACCACCTCGTCGCGGGGCGGCCGGCCAGGGCTTCCCGGACGTAGTCCTGCTGTTCGCGTCCGCCGGCCGCGGGCTCCGCCAATGCGGCCTCGGCGCCAGGCTCGAGCAACAGGTTGTAGAAAAGCCGCAGCCAGCCCGATGTGGGCGCGGCGTTGTCGCCACCGCCGGGCGCGCCCGAGATGCTGCCCGCCTGGCCGAGCCGCCAGCCACGCGAGTCGGTAACGATGAGCCGCAGGCCCGGCTGCGCGTAACCCGAGGCGACGCTTTGCAATACCGGCGAAACAGTCACGAAGCGACCCGGCAGGTCACCCTCGAATGTCTTGCTGCGAATACCGGGGTTATTCGCATCACGGGTATTGGTGACGATCAGGCCGAGTCGTTTGCCGAGCAGAGACAGCGGTATCCTTGCCTCAATCCGATAGCCGACAGGAGTATCCCGCCAGAAAGCGGCAACCCGCGTGTCGTCGAATTCCCGGCCGCCCGTCTCGCGTACACTGATGATTTCTCCCGGTGCTTCCGCGCGGAAACGAAACACGGTGCGAATGCCATTGTCGTCGACGCTGACGAGTGCCAGGTGATCGCTGAAACTCCGCGGGAAGATAGCGTCCTGGCCGAGGTCAAACACGACCGACGAGTCACGCACGTCGACGTGCAGATAGAGGTGCGGATGAAAGGTACCGACGATGTAACGGATCGCACCGTCGGCGCCGCGCATCGAGGCCGCGGCATCATCGGGGGTGGCCCATTCATCGAGGTAACCGTCGAGCAGCGGGGCACCCGTTAGCGGATGACCGTAAAGCTGATCCTGCGCTGACTTCAGCTCGTCCCGGCTGTCGAGGAATTCACCGGGAAACTGTGACAGTGAATCCGAGATCGCCTGCGCGGTCCCTGCAAGCATTTGTTGTTGTCCTTCGCGCAAGGCCGATTCGGTTTCTCGGATGAACTGACAACCCGCCCAGGGAAGAATCAGCGTCAGCACGCTGACGAGCAACAATTGCTTTCGCAGGTTCATGTTTTGTCACTGGTCGACGAGCCAGCGATACCCCATGCCGTACACGGTCTCGATCGCATCGAAGTCGTCGTCGATTGATAGGAACTTGCGGCGGATGCGCTTGATATGAGAGGTAATCGTGTTGTCATCGAGCACTGCTTGTGCCGCGTCCATCAGCTGCTGGCGCGATTTGACGTGCCCCGGATAACGGGCGAGCGCGTGCACCATCCAGAACTCGGTCAGGGTCAACCCCACTGCCCGGTCCTTCCAGCGAACCGTCATGCGGTCGATATCGATTTCCAGTTCTCCGCGCTTGAGCCGATTTTGTTCCGCATGCGGTTTCTGCATGACGTCGAGACGCCGAAACAGGGCGGCGACCCGCGCCATCAGGTGCGGCAGGCTGATGTCCTTGGTCAGGTAGTCATCGGCGCCGAGCCTCAAGCCCGAGACCGCATCGAACTCGGAATCTCTTGCGGTCAGGAAAATGATAGGCAGGTCTGCAGCGCGGCTACGCAGGTCCCGGCAGAGCTCGAAACCGCCCTCGACATCATCCTGCAGGTTGATGTCGATGACGACGAGGTCGGGCAGGCGCGCCTCGAAAGCTTCCATCGCGGGCCTTCGAGCGTCGTAGAGGTCGACCGCATAACCCTCGCGGCGAAACGCCGCCGCATAGTTCTCGCGAATAGCGGCCTCGTCTTCGACTATGGCGATGCGTTTGGCCATGAAACTTCCGGGCAGGGACAAATGCACAATTTGCCACATTCGGTCGGTGCATTGCCACGCTCTCGCCCCGGCGCCTTCGCACGGCCCTGCTGAAATACTGCCGAGTCAAAAAGGGAGGCCGGCATGAACCCGAGGAATGGAAAGGCGCGCGAGGACGGGAAACACGGGCGGAGGGAGAACAAAAACCACATGACCTGGCATCCCCGCGTCCGGCCCTCGACGCATGTGCGGATCCCGGACCTTATGAAAAAGAGCGCGCACTGGAAATGGCTGCCGCCGGTTATTTTGGCGTTGTTCGTGCAACCGGCGCTGGCGCAGCCAGAGGCGCTGACCGGCATCTCGCCGGATCGAATGCAGACCGGCAGCCTGCTCCTGCGCATGAAATCGGGTTACGTCGTCGCGACGCGTATGAACACCGATATCGAGGCCCGGATCAGCGGCCTGGCCGCGCGGGTCAAGGTCAGGCAGAGTTTTCTCAACGAGGGCCCGCAGTGGGTGGAAGGCGTGTACGTTTTTCCGCTGCCCGACGCGGCGGCGGTGGATCGGATGCGCATGGTCATCGGCGAGAGAATCATAGAGGGTGAAATACGCGACAAAGACGACGCGAGAAAAACATTCGAAGCCGCCAAGTCAGCAGGAAAGAGGACGAGCCTCGTCGAGCAGCAAAGGCCGAACATCTTCACGACGTCGGTCGCCAACATCGGTCCGGGCGAAACTGTCGTCGTCGAGATCGAATACCTGGAGGCACTCGGATACGACGAGGGCAGCTTCAGTCTCAGGTTTCCGCTCACGCTGACACCGCGCTACATTCCCGGTACGCCATTGCCCGGACGTCAGGGAAACGGCTGGGCGCTCGACACGACGAGCGTTCCCGACGCCTCACTGGTCACACCGCCCGTCGTGACACGATCGCACGACCACAGGGTGTCATTCGAGGCGACGATCAATGCCGGCTTGCCGTTGGCGTTAATCGCCAGCCGCTATCATCCGGTCGACATCCACGAGGAATCCGGTCGCTACCGCGTCAGCCTCAAAGACTCGTCGACGCCGATGGATCACGATATCGAATTGACCTGGCGGCCGGTCGCGGATTCGATGCCGCGCGCGACGATTTTTGAGGAAACGGCCGCCGGCGGGTCGCACCTGCTCATCATGCTGCTGCCGCCCGACGACGCCTCAGCGCCGACGGCGGTGATGCCGCGCGAGCTCGTCTTCGTCATCGACACCTCGGGTTCGATGCACGGCACATCGCTCGCGCAGGCGAAGCAAGCGCTGGCACTGGCGCTCGACAGACTCGACCCTGCCGATCGATTCAATGTCGTTCAGTTCAATTCGCTAACCAGCGCGCTGTTTCGCGACAGTCTGGATGCGACAACAAACAACATCGGCATCGCCAAGCGATACGTCACGGGCTTAAAGGCAAACGGTGGGACCGAGATGCGTCCTGCCCTGTCGCTTGCGCTTGGCAGGCAGCCGCCGGAGCGCCACCTGCGTCAGGTCATATTCATCACCGACGGCAGCGTCGGCAACGAGGACGAACTCTTCAACCTGATCGAAAAGCAGCTCGGGTCTTCGCGCCTCTTTACTGTGGGCATCGGCTCGGCGCCGAACGGCTGGTTCATGCGCAAGGCAGCGGAAGCGGGCCGTGGCACGTTTACGATGATCAGCGCGCAGCACGAAGTCAAAGAGAAGATGGATCGGCTGTTGCGCAAGCTCGAGCAACCGAGGATGAAAGACATCGCGGTCGAATGGCCGAACGGTGTGACGGTCGAAGCCTACCCGGCGACGATTCCCGACCTGTATGCCGGTGAGCCAGTCATCATCAAGGCACGAATCTCGAACGAGCCGAGGCCGGCTGACCGGTTGAAAATCACCGGTCACTCGGTGCTCGGTAGCTGGGGGGCTGAGCCAGGGCTGGCCGGCAGTGTTGCGAGCCCCGGTATTGCCGCCCTGTGGGCGCGGGCGCGTATCGAGGACCTGCTGGACCGCGAGCGGCGCGGGCTCACTGCCGGCGATGTTCGCAGGGCCATCGTCGATACCGCACTGGCGCATCACCTCGTCAGCAAATACACGAGCCTCGTCGCTGTCGACAAGACGCCGTCCCGGCCGGCCGAAGAATCGCTGGCACAGGAGCAGGTGCCGAACCTTCTACCGTACGGCCAGAGCATGGACGCGATATTCGGCTTCCCGGCGACGGCATCCGGTGCCGGCACGTATCGCATGAACGGTCTGCTGCTCTGTGCGGCGGCACTCATCCTGACCTTGATTTTGCTCGGCGGGAGGCGTCGTGACGATGCGCCGGATCGCGGGTAACAGGCGCGCGGGATTGATCGCCGTGTCCTGCCTCTTCGGTCTCGGCTTCTGGCAACTGGGCCAGGGCGCCTATATCCCGGCCAAAGCCTGGCTGGCGCAGGAACTGATGCAGCGCGCGTGGCGCAAGACTCAGGACGGCGAAGGCGAAACGCCGCCCTGGCCGTGGGCGGATACCTGGCCGGTTGCCCGCTTGCTTGCCAAAGGCGGCGACATCGAACTCATCGTGCTCGAAGGCGGATCGGGCCGAACGCTCGCGTTCGGTCCCGGGCACCTTAGCGTAAGTGCGCTGCCGGGGAAAAAAGGCAACAGCATCATCGCCGGACACCGCGACACGCACTTTCAGTTCCTCAAGTTCATGAAGCGAGGCGAGTCGATCCTCGTCGAGACAGCCGGCGGCGATACGCACCTGTACCGGGTCACTGATATCGACGTCGTCGATTCGCGCCGCGCCAGTATTCTCATCGACACAGAATTGCCCATGCTAAGCCTCGTCACCTGTTATCCCTTCGGGGCGCGACGAGCAGGCGGGCCGTTGCGTTACGTCGTAACGGCCCAGATGGTTTTTTAGCTTCGCGTGACGCGAAGTATTGCGGCGACCGAAATTGCGTCGGTAATGTCTCCGCGGTCGACCATCGCCAACGCTTCGGTCAGGGGAACTTTGCGAATCTGCAAATCTTCTTCTTCTTCGAAATCGGGCTCGCCTTCTTGGAGATCTTGTGCGAGGAAAACGATGCCCTCTTCGTCCGTGATGGAGTTGCTCGTATGCAGTCGCATGATCTGCGACCAGCGCCGTGCAGTCAGCCCGGTTTCTTCCTTCAACTCGCGTTTGGCGGCGGCCAGCGGTGCTTCGCCGTCCGGGGCTCCGCCCATCGGCAATTCCCAGCTGTAGCTGCCAAGCGTATATCGTTCCTGGCCGACGAGCCAGGTATTGCCGTCGTTGTCGAGCGGAACAATCGCAATCGCCTTGTTCTTGAAATGGACGTGGCCATAATCGTTCTGGCCTCCGCCCGGATTGATGACGCGGTCCTCGAATACCGTGAACCAGGGATTGTCGAAGACCTTTTTGGAGTTCAGTTTGCGCCAACTCATGATGCAGTGTTCGCCCGATCTGTTTCCACCATCAATTTGAATCGTTGCATGTCGCCTTCGGTCCTTTTGCGAATCATGCCGCCGACGAACAACGACATGATTTTCATGAAACCCTGAAACGCGAAATTACACCAGGCCGTCCATCGCGTTGAGTCGTCATCGATCGCTTCAAAGTGATTGACAATCAGGACCTTCCCCATCGGGGAATCGTAGGTACCGGCCAGGAAATCGGGCTGGCGCCGCTCGCTGATCGTCTCCGTCATTACCACCTTCTTGCCCTTCTCGTCGTAGACGAGCTGGGATACGGCGCCCGGCTGACCCGGTTCGCCGGAGACGTGCCTGAAAGATTCGAGATTCTGCTGCCAACGGGTCATGTTGTCCGGATTGTCGAATGCCGCCCACACGGTATCGAGATCCGCATCTATCACCGTTTCGAATTTCAGCTTCATTCTCATGTCTCAGGCTTTTTGCGTGGGGATCATAACCCAAGCCGGCGATTTTGATTGCAGGCGCGAGGCGCCTGAGTCATAGTTTCTCCGCCACCCGGGCCCGCGTTCACGCTCCCGGGGGCCGTACGATCGAAACTCCGGATTCTCACATGGCATCAGCGCAGGCACGCCTGACTCAGGGATCGGTCGGTCGGCACCTTGTCGACATGACGGTGCCCGTGTTGTTCGGCATCTTCATGATGATGGCGCAGGCGTTTGCCGACATGTGGTTCATCGGGCGTGTCGGGGTCCGGGAGCTCGCGGCGCTGAGTTTCGCATTTCCGATACTGATGATCGTAACCAGCGTCGCGATCGGCCTCGGTGCCGGCACGTCGTCCGTCGTCGCGCGCGCGATCGGTGCAGACAACCAAAGGCGCGCGCGCCGCCTCGCGACCGACAGCCTGATCCTGTCATTTATGATCACGGCCGCCATCAGTTTCATCGGCTGGGCCACGATCGAGCCACTTTTTACATTGCTCGGCGCGCCTGCCGATATGATTCCCCTGATCGCCGGGTACATGACGATACTTTATCTGGGCGTTCCTTTCGTCGTCGTCGGCATGGTCGGGGTCAGCAGCATGCGCGCGACGGGCGATACGCGGTTGCCGAGCATGTTGATGGTCATCGCGTCGGTAACCAATATCATCCTGGACCCGATCCTGATCTTCGGTGTCGGTCCGATACCCGCGATGGGACTCAACGGCGCAGCCATGGCTGCGCTCTTGTCACGTGTCAGCGTCTTTATCGGGACCCTGTATTTCATGCGCATGCGTTTCGAGATGCTGTCGTTCAATAAGCCCGATCCGCATGAGCTCAGACGTTCCTGGGCCGACATCCTGCACGTCGGCGTCCCCGCTGCCGGAACGAATGCCATTATCCCGATAGCGACCGCCGTCATAACCGCGATGCTGGCGCGTTACGGTCCCGAAGCCGTCGCCGGCTTCGGTGTCGCGAGCCGCATCGAGTCGCTGACGCTGGTGTTGTTTTATGCCCTGTCGGCAATCATCGGACCGTTCGTCGGCCAGAACATCGCGGCCGGCAAGGCCGACCGCATCTTCGAAGCATTGCGGCTTTGCACGCTCTTTTGTCTCGGCACGGGGCTCGTCATCGCGGCTTTTCTGGCGATCGGCGGCGAGTGGTTGCCGACACTGTTCAGCGACAATTCCCGGGTCACCGATGTCTCTACACTGTTTTTGATGATCGCGCCGATCAGTTACGGTACCTACGGCATGGTGATGGTCATGAACGCATCATTCAACGGCATGGGGAAGCCGATGCCCGCAGTGCACATCAGCGTGTCGCGGATGGCGGTTATTTACATCCCGCTGGCATTGGTCGCTAGTTACTTTTTCGAAATCGCCGGCATTTTTGCAGCCTATGCGATCGCCAATATCGTGATGGGCATCGTTTCCTACGTGTGGGCACGTGCCTCGGTGCAGGAACAGGTTGACGCACACGCGGAACCGCTGATCGTACCCGAGAGCGTCGATCAGGCCGTGAGCGGAATGCCGGGCAGTACGCGGCTGCGATAATAGAAATACATGCCGATGCCACGGCTTGCCATGAAGACCATGAATGCGAGCCACAGGCCATGATTGCCGAGGGATTGGAGCAGGAACCACGCCGGAATGAAGATGATGAAGGTCGACACGACCATGCTGTTTCGCATTTCTCTGGCCCGTGTCGCGCCGACGAACACGCCGTCATAAAGGTAGGCCCAGAACGCGACGACCGGAGCGACGATCATCCACGGCAGGAATTCGAGGGTCGTTGTCACGACCTCCGGGATGTCGGTCAGCACGCGAACGAACAACGGCCCCGTCAACCAGAACAGGGCGCTGAATCCGATTGCGAACCACAGCGACCAGCGCAGCGTGAGCTGCACCGAGCGCTGAAAGGCGGGACGATCCCTGGCACCCGCCGCTTTTCCGACCAGAGCCTCGGCCGCGTGCGCAAGACCGTCGAGTGCGAACGACACCAGATGCAGGAGATTCAGCAGCACGGCGTTGGCGGCGAGTATCAGCCCGCCGAGCCGCGCGCCCGCAGCCGTGAGGAAGGCGAACGCGGACATCAGCGCCATCGTTCGAACGAACAGATTCGCATTGATGGAAAAGAATTCGCCGTACTCTTTCAGTGTCGTCAAGTGCGCGGGATCGAGACGTCCACCGCGCCGTCTTAGTTCGCGAATTGCAAACGCTAACCCTGTCGCGACGCCGGCAAACTCGGCGATGACGGATGCTGCGGCGACGCCCTGTACTTTCATGCCGAGGACCAGCACGAAAAGAAGGTCGAGCACGATGTTCGTCAGATTCGTGACAAGGACGATATACAACGGGACGCGCGCATTCTGCAGGCCGATGAACCAGCCAATGAGTGCGAAGTTCGCCAGCGTCGCGGGCGCGCTCCAGATGCGGATCGAAAAATACTGATTCGCAAACTCCCGGACGCCGGGATCCGGGCCGATGAGCGTGATCGCCAGCCTGCCAAGTGGCGCCTGCAGCAGGATCAAAAGCGAGGCGATCGCCGTTGCCACGACGAGCGCCTGGCCGAGCGCCACCCGCAAACCGTCTGCATCGCGCGCGCCGAAGCGTTGCGCGGCAATGCCGGTTGTGCCCATGCGCAGGAAGTTAACGCCGGTATAGAGAAAGCCGAAAATGGTGGAGCCGACCGCCACCGCGGCCAGGTACACGGCACTGTCGAGGTGGCCGGTCACCCCCGTGTCGACCATGCCCAGAAGCGGCACGCTGATATTCGACAGCATCATCGGCGCAGCGATGCGCCACACATCCCGGTTTCTCGGCATGTCAGGGGACAGTTTACTTATCTCGTCCGACAAGATTTGGAGCCTTCAATTTCGATGACAGGAGACAAGTAAACTGTCCCCGGCCTACCTGATCCATAACCAGTTCAGATGGGAATCCCGAGTCGTTTGTACAGGTTCGCGAGCAACCAGGCTGGCGCGATGATCATGAGTTGAATGTCGTTGATCACGGCCCTGATCCCGCCGTGCCGGAATTGGCCGATGTACAGGCCGGCGACGCTGGCTGCAAACAGCACGGCCGAGGTCCACACGAGTGACAGGGACGAGTCGACGAGCCACAGATGTACGGCAGCAATGCCCGCGACGAACGGCAGCATGCCGATTGCCAATGGCACCGAGATGATGAAGTAGTAGACCACTGCCGCCATCAGGAAGACGCTGCCCCAGTTGAGGACCGGCGAGATCCTGGCGAATTCACCGGGTACCGGCAGGGACCACAGGATGCCGACCGTGGCAAGGAGCATCAACGGGACCGACAACCAGTAGATGCCGGGATAAGCAACGTCTGCATGGCTTTCGCCATAGTCGGTTAACCAACTATCTGCCTCCGACATTCGCTTTAATCCTCCCGTTTCCCGGCAGCAGGCATATTCTATACATCCAGCCTGATTCGCGGTTATGATCGACAAATCGCATATATCATGCATGCCTGATGCCGTTTTTCGCTTGACGCTTCAGGATTAAAATTATTCAGTCACCGTTCAGGATCATCGTCCGAGACTTGCGGTCCGGAATCTCGGGGATTGATGTTGGACTAATTGCGCGGATTCGCTAAGAGGTATTGCCATGAAATTCAAAGCACTTCAAACCACCATTGTCGCAGCGGCATTGTCCGGCGGGTTGATCGGATGTCAGACGATCGATCCGTATACCCAGGAAGCCAAAACCAGCAGTGCGACCAAAGGCGCATTGATTGGCGCAGCGGCCGGTGCCGTGGTCGGGCTCGTCTCGGGCGATGATGCGGTCGAGCGCAGGCAGCGTGCCTTGATCGGGGCCGGAATCGGCGCACTCGCCGGCGGCGCCGTCGGCCATTACATGGACAGGCAGGAAGCGAAATTGCGGGCGGAGCTCGAAGGCAGCGGCGTCAGCGTGACCCGCATCGGCGATAACATCACGCTGAACATGCCCGGCAACGTGACATTCGCGACCAACAGCTCGGATCTTCGCCCCGAATTTTTCAACGTGCTTACCTCGGTTTCCAAGGTAATGAAGGAGTTCGACAAGACCGTCGTCGAGGTCGCGGGTCATACTGACAGCACGGGCTCGGACGAATACAACCAGGGCCTGTCGGAACGACGCGCCGATTCGGTTGCGCAGTATCTCGTGTCCCAGGGCATATTGAGGCAGCGGCTGATCACGATAGGGCTCGGCGAGAGCATGCCGGTGGCCGATAATGCATCGGCTTCCGGCCGGCAGACGAATCGCCGCGTCGAAATCACGATGGTTCCATTGACGGCGTAGAGCAGACCGCGAATCCGCAGCGCAGCATCGAAGCGCGGCAGCACTGGGGTTGCCGCGCTCTTCCTAATCCATGCACGGCCGGGGCAACCCCCGGCTGACGGGCGGGATGCGAAACACGCGGCTCCCGCGGACGATGCTTTGCTCAAAAACGAGAACTGTTACATATATTTGCCCGTCCCAGCTGCCACACTCTTACGTTTTGACATCAGTTCGAATGACGGGGCACGGATCGAGCGCCCCGTGCTTCGCAATGGGCTCTGCCTTACTGATGCAAGCTGGCAAAGAGGTATGGCTATGACGATCAAGAATATGAGGTTGATGCTGGTGACGGCAGGCTTCTGCGCCGCCCTTGCGGGCTGCGAGACGCTTCAGACGTACAACCCGTTTACGGGCGAGAAGGAAACCAGCAATGCCGCCAAGGGCGCGGCGATCGGTGCAGCGGCCGGCGCGGTCGTCGGACTGGCATCGGGCGACGACGCGGTCGAGCGCAGGCAACATGCGCTGATCGGTGCCGGGATCGGCGCACTGGCAGGCGGTGCGATCGGTTACTACATGGACCGCCAGGAAGCGAAACTGCGTGAGGAGCTCGCCGACACGGGCGTGAGCGTGACCCGTATGGGTGACAACATCACGCTGAACCTGTCCGGGAATATCACTTTCGCGACCAACAGTTCCGACCTCGGCCCGGAGTTCCTCGACGTACTGAATTCGGTATCGAAAGTGCTGGCCGAATACGAGCAGACCGTGGTCGAGGTTGCGGGTCATACGGACAGTAGTGGCCCGGAGAACTACAATCTGAGCCTGTCGCAGCGGCGGGCGGGTTCGGTCGCAAAGTATCTCGAGACGCAAGGGGTCATCAACGAACGTCTCCTGACGATCGGGCTCGGTGAGTCCATGCCGGTTGCCGACAATTCCACGGCAGGCGGGAAACAGGCGAACCGCCGGGTCGAGATCACGATGGTTCCGCTGAGCGAGAATGGCGTAGCTAAGAGCGCCGCTACTAGCTTCGAATAATTCTCGGCAGTATCAGCTGGTGACGCGGGCAGATCGAGCGCGGGTTCTGGTAGGCAGCGCCCGCGAATGCCCGCATGTATGACCTGAGCTCGCGCAAGCCGACGATCTCGTCGACGAATCCCTGGCGGGCGCAGTAGATCGGATCCGACGTGTTCCGGTACTGTTCCGCGAGCTCGTTCATTTTTTCGATGACGGGCTCCAAAGGCCTGCCGGCGTCTTTCTCCTTGACGGCCCGCCGCGCGTAAGTGGCGACTGCGGCCGTTTCCCCGTGCATGACCGAGATCTCGGTAGCCGCTGTACCGAGCGTAAATGCGTTGTGCCGGTTAGCGTTAGGCCCGCCGAGCACGTAGTGCGCGGCCGCGCTGCCCTTGCGAAGCACGACGAGCATCAGCGGGACCTCGGTCTGCTGAATGCTGTAGATGAGTGACTGGCCGAGCCCGAGTAACTCGGCGCGCTCGGCGACGTCGCCGACGTCGATGCCCGTCGTGTCCTGGAACCAGATCATCGGCACGCGGTCGCGTCCGCACAAAGTCACGAACTCGTTCAACTTGATGAGTCCCTGCCGGTAAAGCTTGCCGCCGATGCCGGGGTAGTCCGCGTATTCCGGGTAATTCTTGCCGAGAAATCCCTGCCGGTTGCCGATGCAGCCCAGCAGCATGCCGTCGACCTTGCACAGGCCGGTGTACATTTCCGGGCCGTAATCCGGGCGAAATTCCAGGTGCTCGCTGCCGTCGACGAGCCTTGCCAGGACCTGGTCGAATTCGTAGGTCTCCTTCTGGTTGAAAGGCAGCAGGCTGTAGAGATCCTCCGTGGGGAAAGCGGGTTCGGCCGGCTCCGCGACACGGAAGAACCTCGGCGCGTAGGCAGGCATGCCCTTCATGTATTCCCTGATGCCGTCGAGAACCCCGGTCTCTTCTTCATAAACGTGCGAAAAGAAACCCGTGTGCCCGAAGTGGGTCTCGACGTTGCCCGGCGGCTTGCCGGAGAACTCGCGGGTTTTCTCGATGATCTCTTCGAGCATCTCGAGATCGAAGCCGCCACGCGGCGCCATGCCCGACACGATGCCAACGCCGCCAACTGCCATGTTGGCATCCTTGTGAGCGAGCAGGATCGTCGGGCTGATACTCTGGTATCCGCCGCCCGCGGGATTGGTCCCGTAAATTCCCGCGAGCACGGGAATGCCGGCCTGCGCGAGCTCGGCGTGGCGGAAAAATGGCGTGCCGGCGCCGCGCCGGTTGGCATAGAACTTCTCCTGCTCCGTCAGCTTCGCACCGCTGCAGTTAACGAGCCACACGAGAGGGACGTTGAGCCGGAACGCGAGGTCCGTGACACGCAGGATATTCTCGGACTGGCCTGGCAACCACGCACCGGCCATGACCTTGTTGTCGAAGCCGATGACGACGGCCCAGCGATCTTCGATCTTTGCCAGCCCATCGACGACATTGGTCGTGCCTTCGGCATTGTCGAGCGGATTATATAAGGTGTGTAACGGCATCCAGGTTCCCGGGTCGACCAGGTAGTCGATACGCTGCCAGACGGTCATCCAGCCACGGGCGTTGATCTTTTCGGTCGGGAACCCGGCCGCTTCGACCTTTTTCTTTTCCTCGGCGATCCGGGCTTCGGCCTCGTCGAGTTGGCCCTTGCTCTCTACGGCGCGCTTGATCCGCCCGGCCTTGAGTTCCTTGCCGAGTGAATGCATGCGCTCGAAATACGGTTTCATCGATCCTCGATCCGATCAGCGGTTTGCGGTGAACCCGCAGGCGACGCCGGATATGATCAACTTTTGCACGTTCGAGGTGCCCTCCACGACCTGCAGCGATTTCGCATCGCGGTAGAAGCGCTCCGCCGGGTACTCGGTCGAGTAGCCGTAGGAGCCGAATATCTTCATGCACTCGTTTGCGGCATGCACGGCGGCCTCCGAAGCCGCGAGTTTCGCGACGGAGGTCTCGTACTGGTTGGGCCGGCCCTGGTCCTTGAGCCACGCCGCGCGATACGTGAGGAGCCTGGCGGCTTCATGCTCCACGGCCATGTCGGCGATCTGTGACTGGATCATCTGGTGTTTCGAAATCGGCTTGCCGAATTGCGTACGTTCATTGGCGTAGTTGATGGCCAGTTCCAGCGCGCCTCCGGCGACGCCCAGGGCGCCCGCGGCACAGCTGATTCGCGTGTTATTGAGTTGCCACATGCAAATCTTGAAGCCCTCTCCTTCCTTGCCGAGCAGCGCCTCCTTCGGCACCTTCGCACCGTCAAAGACGAATTCGCCGGTCGGCGAGCAGTGCAGCCCGAGCTTGGTATCGATGCCTTTCGCCGTACAACCCTCGAGGTTCTTCGGCTCGATGATAAAGGCGGAGATGCCCTTGTGGCCCGCATCCCTGTCCGTATAGGCGTACAGCAAACCGGCATCACCCACTTGCGCGTTGGAGATCCACATCTTGTTGCCGTGTATCTCCCAGTGATCGCCTTTATCGATGGCGTAGGTCTTCATGCTTGCGACGTCCGAGCCGGTGTTGGGCTCCGTCATCGCGAAGAAGCCCAGCTTTTTCCCCGAGATCCAGCCTGCAATGTACTTTTCCTTCTGCTCTTCGGTTCCATGGCGGGCGACTGCCAGCGGCGGCCCCAGATTCTGCATGTTGAACTGTACGCGCCACGAAGCCGACACGCGGCCGATCTGCTCGGTCATCAGAACGGATTCGAGGAATCCCATGCCATTGCCGCCGAGCTCGTCCGGCAGCACACAGGAAAAGAACCCGAGCTCCCCCATGCGCTCGACCCGATCGGCGCGAAACTCGTGATTCCTTTCCTCTTCCTCGAGGGTCGGTGCTATATCTTCCTCGGCGAATCGCCGCGCCGTTTCCTGCACAAGCCGTTGTTCTTCAGTCAGTTCAAACATCGATTTCGTCTCTTGCCGATCGATCGAAATCAATCGATCACAGCCAATACATCATCCTCTTCGACCGCGTCACCCTTCTTGACCCGGATTTCCTTGATATTACCGTCACACGGCGAATAAATCGGAATTTCCATTTTTAGCGCCTCGACGATAAATAATTCGTCGTCTTCTTCGACGGCGTCGCCGACTTTCACAGATACCTTCCATATGTTGCCGGCGAGCGCGGCCAGGACTTCTTGTGCCATCTTGGTTCCTTACCTTTATAAATTAGCCCAGTAGTGTCAGAAAAATGCCGGCCGCGATGACCGTGCCAATGACGCCGGCAATGTTCGGTCCCATCGCAAACATCAGCAGATGGTTTTTCTTGTCTTCCTCCATACCCATCTTTTGCGACACGCGCGCGGCCATCGGCACGGCCGATACACCGGCGCCGCCGACGAGCGGATTGATCTTGTCGGAGGTAAACAGGTTAATGAATTTTGCCAGGATGACGCCCGTCGCCGTACCCATGACGAACGCGACGAGTCCGAGGACGAATATGAAAATGACTTCGGGACGCAAGAAATTGTCGGCGCTCATTGTCGCGCCGACACTCAGGCCGAGAAAGATGGTGACAATATTCATCAGCGAGTTTTGCGCCGTGTCCGTCAGGCGTTCGACGACCTTCGATTCGCGGAACAGGTTGCCCAGCATGAACATCGCAATCAGCGGGGCAGCGGCCGGCACCAGCAAGATGATGACGCCGCTCGCCGCGATCGGAAACAGCAGTTTCTCCCTGCTACTGACCTTGCGGCCTTTCTTCATCCTGATTTTACGTTCGTTTTCCGTTGTCAACAGACGCATCACGGGTGGCTGAATGATCGGTACCAGCGCCATATACGAGTAGGCGGCGACCGCGCAGGCGCCCAACAGATGTGGTGCGAGTTTCGCTGTCAGGAATATGGTCGTCGGCCCGTCCGCGCCGCCGATGATACCGATCGCCGCTGCTTCTTCGAGCGTGAAGCCTGCAAACGTCGCAACGAAAAAGGTGATGTAGACCCCGGCCTGTGCCGCGGCGCCGAGAAATATCAGGCGCGGCTGCGAAAGCAGGGGGCCGAAATCCGTCAAGGCACCCAGCCCCAGGAAAATGACGGGCGGAATGATCTCCCATTCGACGCCGTAATGATAAAAGCGCCAGATCAGGCCCTCTCCGGGTACCATGAGGTTCGTCAGGGGAAAATTGGCGATAAGAATGCCGAAACCGATGGGCAGGAGCAGCAAAGGCTCGTATTTCTTTCGAATTGCGAGATAAAGCAATGTCACGCTGATGAGCCACATGACGCACATGCCCGGCGTGACGGCCAATACGCCCATGTGTTCGAAAATTGCCATGCTAGTCCGTCTTTTCGGGATCGGTATTGGTCGCGCTTGCGAGTGCGATCAGCTTCATGGCCAGATAAAGTACTGCCATACCGACGAATACGCCGGTGATCCCGTTGACGAATATGCCTACCGCTGCTTCCACGGTTTTTTGCTCCGATATGCTTTTGGTCGGCCGCTGATCGGTGAGGGGCGTATCATCCCGTAACGGGTTGACCTATTCAATCGCCTGCCCGCACCGTTGTTGCATAAAAAAACCCCGGCAATTCGGATTTGCCGGGGTTCCTGGTTCGTAATATCTGTTTGAGCGGCTTCGTGGGAGCGGCTTCAGCCGCGATCCATTAACTAAACCTCCATCACGACGCCGAGCTTCTTGATCGCCGCGGCCTCGATCTGCCTGATCCGCTCTGCCGAGACGCCGTACTCATCGGCGAGCTCGTGCAGCGTCGGCTTGTCTTCCGACAGCCAGCGCGACTCCAGAATATGCCGGCTGCGTTCGTCGAGCTCAGAAATGGCTTCGTGCATGCGCGAGGTAACGTCGTCGTTCCACTCGGTCCTCTCGACCAGCACGGCCGGATCAGCATCCGGGCTCGGCAAATAGGCGGCCGGTGAAAACACGTTGTCGTCATCGCGAGCGTCGGGGAGCGGATCGAAGCCTGGGTCGCGGGCGGAAAGCCTGCGTTCCATTTCCGTGACCTCGTCAGGGCTAACGCCCAGGCCCTCGGCGATCGCCCTGGTTTCATCATGTGATAACCACGAAAGATTCTTTTTCGCCTTGCGCAGATTGAAGAATAGCTTGCGTTGCGCCTTGGTCGTGGCGACCTTGACGATGCGCCAGTTGCGCAGCACGAACTCGTGAATCTCGGCGCGGATCCAGTGCACGGCGAAAGAGACCAGGCGGACGTCGAAGTCGGGGTCGAACCGCTTGACGGCTTTCATAAGACCGACATTGCCTTCCTGGATCAGGTCGCCGATCGGCAGACCGTAACCGGCGTAACCCTTCGCGATGTGCACGACGAAGCGCAAGTGCGCCATGACCAGCTCACGTGCCGCCTCGAGATCATCGTGATCGCGGAAACGCCGGGCGAGCGTCTGCTCTTCCTCCTTGCTCAGCACCGGGATGCTGCCGACCGCCTGGATATACGCGCCCAGGTTGCCGACCGGGCTGGCCAGGTTCAGATATTGTGTGGTTGTCGCAACTGCGGTTGTCATCGATATCGCTACCTCCCTAGAGCCGTGCGATTTTAGCACTCGGTGCCTTAGAGTGCTAAGAGCAGAAAAAAGTTCCGAGACGAATTTCCCGGAAAAACTATATAAAAGAGCGAGTTAGGGAAGTTATGGCCGCCAGGATTATGGAAAAACCGGGCCGTCTCACTGCTCCCGGCTAGCGTGGCTCGATGCGGCGCATGTGGCGCGCCGCGGCGACCCAGGAACCCAGAAGGCCCAGGGCCATACCGGCGCCGACGATGGCCAGGCTCTCGGTGACGTCCAGTGACAGCACGTTGAATGGGTTCGCGTACAGGCCGGCGAGCCTGGAGACGGGCCCTTCCAGGGCATAAAGCCCGTAGCGCACCAGGGCCAGGGCGAGCAGCCCGCCACCCTGTCCGTACCAGAGACCCGAGTAGAGAAACGGCCGGCGCACGAAGGCGTTGCTGGCGCCGATCAGTTTCGTCACCTCGATTTCCTCGCGGCGGTTCTGGATATCCAGGCGGATCGTGTTGCCGATAATGACGATGATGGCAGCGCCCAGGAGGCCGGCGCCGATCGCAATCGCTCTCTTGAGGATGTCGAGGATCGCGTGAAAGCGGCGCACCCACTCGGTATCGACCTGCACGAAGTCGGTTTCCGGCAGATTGCCGAGTTCCTCGTTCAAGAGGCTCATCGATGCTTCGGTGTGATTTGCGCCGGGCCGGACGACGAGCGTATGCGGCAGTGGATTCACGGTGAGGTGATCGAGCGACTCGCCGAATCCCGACTGTTCACGGAATTCGTCGAGCGCCTGTTCGGCGGTGATCAGAGTCACCTCTACCACGTCTGCGCGCTGACGGATGATGTCGGCCAGACGGCGCGCATCTTCGACCGAGACCTCTCTCTCGAGATAGACCGAGAAATCCAGCGCGTTATCCCATGACGCGCTGACCGATTGCGCGTTCTTGATGATGAGGTGCATCGCGGAAGGCAACGCCAGCGTGACGGCGATAACCAGGATGGTCATGAAGCTCGCAAATGGTTGTCGCGTGAGGCGACTGAACGCCGCGCTGCCCGTCCTGACGTGTCGAAAGAACCAGCTGCCGAGCCGGCCGGGCGAAGCAGGCGCGCGCGTCACGCCGGGCGCGTTTACGGCCGCCATTCGGCTTGCTCCCCCGCCAGCGGATGTCGTTCGACGTATTCGGCGACGACGTCTTCCTCTTCCTCGTAATGCAGCATGCCGTTTGCCAGCGGTATGCGGCGGCAACCGAGCTGATCGATGAGTGCCGTATCGTGACTGGCAATGAGGATCGTTACACCGACCTCGTTGAAGCGGCGGAAGATACGCATGACCTCGAGTGACAAATCGGGGTCAAGATTTCCGGTCGGCTCGTCGGCGATCAGGAGTTTGGGCCGCGATACGATGGCACGCGCGATGCCGACGCGCTGCTGCTCGCCCGATGAAAGCGTCTCCGGATAGTGCTTCTCCTTGTGCAGGAGGCTGACCTGTTCGAGCGCAGCCCTGACCTTGCGGGCCGCATCGCGATCTCTGAAGCCCGCGATCACGAGCGGCAATGCAACGTTGTCGAATACCGTTCGGTCAAACAACAGCTTGTGATCCTGGAATACCATGCCGATCTGGCGGCGATAGGCCGGGATCTTTCTGCGAGGCACGCGGCGCGTGTTCTGACCGTCGACGATGACATGGCCGCTCGTCGGGCGGTCGATCAGGGCGATGAGGCGCAGGAGCGTGCTCTTGCCGGCACCGGAATGGCCGGTGATGAACACCATTTCGCCTTTGTCGACGGTCAGACTGAGTCCCCGCAGCGCATCATGACCGCCGGGGAATCTCTTCGTGATGTTTTCGACCTGGATCAAGGCAGGCTATTCCTGATTGGCATCATCGCTCGACAGCAAGGCATCGACGAACTCATCGGCATGAAAAGTCTGCATGTCCTCGGCGGACTCGCCGATGCCGATGAACCGCACGGGCACGCCGAGCTTCAGCGCGATGGCGAGAAGAATACCGCCTTTGGCGGACCCGTCCAGTTTGGTGACGGTGATACCCGTGAGACCGAGGGCCTCATTGAACTTTTGCGCCTGCGCCAGCGCGTTCTGTCCCTGGCTCGCATCGAGGACCAGCATGATCTCCTGCGGCGCCGCCGGATCCTGTCGGGAGATGACCCGCTTCACCTTCGCGAGCTCGTCCATCAGTCCCTGTTGCGACTGCAGGCGCCCCGCCGTGTCCGCCAGCAGGACGTCGATCTTGCGCGCGCGGGCGGCCTCGAGGGCATCAAAAATGACTGCCGCCGGATCCGCGCCGGTCTGTTGTGCGATCACCGGCACGTCGTTGCGCTCACCCCATGCCTGCAATTGCTCGATCGCAGCGGCGCGAAAGGTGTCACCTGCGGCGAGCATGACGCTCAATCCCTCGTCGATGAATTTTCTCGCGAGCTTGCCGATCGTCGTCGTCTTGCCGGCGCCGTTGACGCCGACCATCAGGATCACGAACGGCGTGGTCGCGGCCGGTACCTGCAGAGGCCGTTCGATGCGCCGCAGGATGTCGGTCAATGCGGCGTGCAATCCCTGACGTAACGTCGCCGGGTCTTGCAATTCCCGGCGCGCGAGTCGCTGTTCGAGTCCCTTGATGATTTCGCCGGTTGCCTCGACGCCCACATCGGCCATGATCAGGGCCGTTTCGAGTTCCTCGAGATCCTCCTCGCTAATGTTGCCGCCTGGCGCAAGCTTCGAGAGGTCATAGGTCAGCCAGCTCTGGCCCCGATTCAGACGGGCGCGAAGCCGCTTGACGAATCCCTCGCGAGGTACCGCTTCAGGACGCTCGATCTTGCCAAACACGAATTTCCACCAAGCGAAAACCTCAAGTAATCTCGTGCCGTGACCGGAGATGCCGGGAGAAGCATGGGGCGACGAATGAGCCGGGGCCGCAGTGACAGGAGATCGCCGTCCGGACGGCTGCGTATTGTAGCGGGAAAATGGCGCAGCCGTCTGTTGCCGATCGCCGACGAACCGGGCCTGAGACCGACGTCGGAGCGAATTCGCGAAACGCTTTTCAACTGGCTCGCTCCGCTGATCGAGGGATCCCGGTGCCTCGATCTGTTCGCGGGCAGCGGTGCGCTGGGCCTCGAGGCCCTGTCGAGGGGCGCGCGTGAAGTCGTTTTCGTCGAACGGTCGACACGTGCGGCCCGCGTCCTCGAGGAAAGCCTGGCGTCGCTCGGGGCATCCGGCGTCGAAATCCACAAGATCGATGCCCTCGAATACCTGCGACGCGAACCCGAGGCTTTCGACATCGTCTTTCTCGATCCGCCCTTCGACGCCGATCTCGGCGAAGATTTGTGTAGACTGCTGAGCGAGCGCGGATGGCTGGCTCCCGGTGCACGGGTATACCTGGAGCAGGACCGCAACCGGCCGATTCCCGAACTGCCCGAGGGCTGGACGGTGCATCGGGAGAAAACCGCGGGTCAGGTACGCTATGCCCTATTGAAGGGGCAGGACAACACTTGAGGAGCAGCCAATGACGGTGTCTGCGATGTACCCGGGAACGTTCGATCCGATCACGCTCGGTCACGAAGACCTCGTGCGCAGGGCCTCTCGTCTGTTCGACAGAGTCGTCGTCGCCATCGCCGCGAATCCCGCAAAGGAACCGATGTTTTCGCAGGCCGAGAGAGTCGAGCTCGCCCGGGATGCGCTCGCGGAAATCGACAATGTCGAGGTGCGCGGCTACGAGGGATTGACGGTGGAATTCGCGCTGAAAAACGATCTGCAGGTCATCGTCCGCGGCTTGCGAGCCATCTCGGACTTCGAATACGAATTCCAGCTCGCGAACATGAACCGTCACCTGACCGACGACGTCGAAACCGCGTTTCTGACGCCGACCGAGACCTACACTTATATATCCTCGAGCCTGGTCAGGGAAATCTGCAGTATGGGCGGCGACATTTCGGAATTCGTGTCGCCCAAAGTCAAGGCGGCACTGATGGAACGTTGCGGGCGCAGCTGAGTCCCGTCTATCGCTGGCACGCTTTGCAGTAAAAGGTCGATCGCTGCCCGAGGACCACCACCGATATGTCGCGGCCGCAACGGCGACACGGCTCACCGTCGCGCCCATACACCTCGAGCTGCTGTCGAAAGTACCCCGGTTCGCCGTTGCCGCCGTGGAAGTCGCGAAGCGTCGTGCCGCCCGCCTCGATCGCTTTCTTGAGCACGGTCTTGATCGCCTCCGCGAGACTCGCCATGCGCAGGGACGAGATCCGGTCGGCCCGGCGCTTCGGATGGATCCCGGCGAGGAACAGCGCCTCGCTCGCATAGATGTTGCCGACGCCCACGACGACCGAGCTATTCATGATGAATTGCTTGATGCCGACGCGGCGCCCGCGCGCCTTGTGCCACAGGTAATCGCCGTCGAACCGCCGTGACAGCGGCTCGGGACCGAGGTAGCGAAGCAAGTCGTGCTCCCGCGGCTTCTCGGTCCACAGCAGGGAGCCGAATCGCCGCGGATCCCTGAATCGCAGCGCCTTGCCGCTGTCGAGAAGGATATCGACGTGATCGTGTTTCCCTGCCGGTTCATCCGCGTCGATGATGCGCAGGCTCCCCGACATGCCGAGATGCAGCATGGCCGTGCCGGCGCTCGTCTCGAAAAGCAGGTACTTGGCACGCCGCGTCAGCGATTGAATGACCTGGCCGGGCAGCACGCGGTCGATCTCGCCGGGCACGGGCCATCGCAGGCGGCGGTCGCGGACGACCACGCCGCGAACCTCGCGATCCACGACCCAGGGCGCGATGCCGCGACGGCTGGTCTCGACTTCCGGAAGCTCAGGCATAAGCAAGATCAGTGTGACGTGGCGCACACTATAGTTTCAATCGTCCGGGCAGGAAACCGCCCCGGCGCCCGCCGGCCGCGGCGATCCGCGAATGAGGTCGCATAATGTTGAGCCCGTCCTTGGAGAGTTCGCGTCAATTGGCTATAGTGACGCCCCCTTCCGCAACGGAATCTCTCATGGAATACCTGTACGGCGCCCTGAACCTGGATTTTGGTGGCTATCTGCTCGCCGCATTGCTGATGCTGCAAGTCAGCATGATGGCGGTGACCCTCTATCTCCACCGCGACCAGGCGCACCGGGCCGTCGACCTGCACCCTGTCCTGAGACATTTCTTTCGATTCTGGATCTGGTGCACCTCCGGCATGCTGACCCGGGAGTGGGTCGCCGTGCACCGCAAGCACCACGCATACTGCGAGACGGAAGACGACCCCCACAGCCCGCAAGTTTACGGGCTGAAAAAGGTACTGCTCGAAGGCGCCGAGCTCTATCGCAACGAAAAGGACAATCCGGAAACGATCGAGAAATTCGGCCGCGGCACGCCGGACGACTGGCTCGAGAGAAACGTATATCTGCGTTTCCCGTTCGGCGGCATCGCCCTGACGCTGATCGCCGACCTCGTTCTTTTCGGCGTGCCGGGCATCGTCATGTTCGCCTTCCAGATGGCATCGATGCCGATATTCGCCGCCGGCATCATCAACGGTCTCGGACATCATTCGGGTTACCGCAATTTCGAGTGCGACGACGCCGCGACGAACCTCACGCCCCTCGCCATATTCATCGGCGGCGAGGAGCTGCATAACAATCATCACGCGTGTCCGACCTCGGCCAAATTTTCGGTACGCCGCTGGGAGTTCGACATCGGCTGGCTGTACATCAGGATCTTCGAAGCCATGGGGCTGGCAAAAGTCAAAAAGGTGGCGCCGCGGCCGGTGATCACGAAAAAGCCAGACTCGCACATCGATATCGACAACCTTCGTGCGATCATCGTCAACCGGATGCACGTGCTGCGTGACTACACAAAGCACGTCACAATGCCCGTTCTGCAAATCGAGAAAGCGCGCGCCGCCCGCGATTCGGCGCTCAGCCGTGCCAAGACCTTGCTGGTACGCCGGCCGAAATTGCTCGACGAGAATTCCAGGCGGCGGCTTCGCGAACTCCTGAACGACAACGTGGCGCTTCATACCGTGCACGATTTCCGTGAGAGATTGAGCGAGCTGTGGAGTGGCGCGCATGTCAGTAACGAGAGACTGCTGGCGCAGCTTCGCGAGTGGATTGCCGAAGCCGAAGAGAGCGGCATCAAGGTGCTGGAGGAATTCGCACAGAGGCTCCGCTCCTACCAGCTGGCCCCGGCATAATCGTTATCGCGGCTGAGGCCGCTGCCTCTCGGATACAGATGAATTCTGTGGGAGCGGCTTCAGCCGCGACTCTCTAGTCAGACAAAAAACCCGCCGGTTGGCGGGTTTTTTTATTTGATCTTGGCTTCCTTGTAGATCACGTGCTTGCGTGCCACGGGATCGTATTTTTTCACCTCCATCTTCTCCGGATGCAGGCGCTTGTTCTTGGTCGTCGTGTAAAAGTGCCCGGTTCCTGCGCTGGATGTGAGCCGGATCTTTTCTCTGTTGGAAGCCACCTCGAATCCCTCCGCGACTAGACGCGCTGGCCCTGAGCCCGCAGGTCGGCGAGCACCTTGTCGATGCCGTGCTTGTCGATGATGCGCAGGCCCTTGTGCGAAACGCGCAGCCGGACGTACCGCTTCTCGGACTCAACCCAGAAACGCTTCGACTGCAGGTTCGGCAAGAACCGCCGCCGCGTCTTGTTGTGGGCGTGGGATACGTTGTTGCCGCTTTGCGGCCGTTTCCCGGTGACCTGGCAGACCTTCGACATGAGCGTTAAGTTCCTGATTTTGCGCGCGTTGCCCGCGAGAGGCGGACAAAGCGCGTGACTTTATACCAGCCCCTTTTCCCGTAATCAAGGTCGCACTCTGCCGGACTCACAACATCCCGCGGCTGGCGAGCGACGTGCTGATGCCGTCGCCGATGATCAGGTGATCCAGCAGGCGGATGTCCACGAGCTCGAGGGCCGACTTGATGCGGCGCGTGATGCGTTCGTCGGCCTGGCTCGGTTCTGCCACGCCGGAGGGGTGGTTGTGCGCGAGTATGATCGCAGCCGCGTTGACGTCGAGCGCTTCCCGCACGAGCTCGCGCGGATGCACGCTGGTGCCGTCGATCGTGCCACGGAACAATTCGTCGAACCTCAGGACGCGGTGGCGATTGTCGAGATACAGGCAGCAGAACACCTCGTGCGGGCGGTCCCGCAGTCGTGCTTTGAGAAATCGCTCCGTATCGGCAGGACTCCGTATCGGCTCGCCCCGGGGCAGCGTTTCCTCGAAGAATCGGCGCGCAATCTCCGGCAGAGCGGCGAGCATGGAAAGCCGCGCATCGCCGACGCCGGGCTCGCGCGCGAGCACACGCGGCCCCGCCTGCAACAGTCGCCGCAAACCCCCGAAATCCTGCAACAGTCGCCGGGCCAGTTCGAGCGCCGCAGCTGGCGAGGTTCCTGCCTGAAAGCAGAGCGCGATGAGCTCGTCGTCCGTCAGGGCGCCTGCCCCCTGCTTCAGGAGTTTCGGGCCCGGCGCCAAGGCCTGCGGGCGAGGGTCTCGGGACATGGACGATCCCTGTCTGGATAAGCGCTGCGATGAGGCAAGGCTGGTGCGAGAAGCGACCGGGCGCAAGCCGCAAATTCCCGCGGGACGGACCTATTTGCTGGAAATCGCAGTCGACATGGGGCTAAGCTGGCAGGCTCAGAGGTTTAAGCATTTCATGACCATGAAAAGAGTCCTCTTGGGCGTAACGGGCGGCATCGCCGCCTACAAGACACCGGAGCTCGTACGGCGCCTGAAAGACCGGGGCGCCGAGGTGCAGGTCGTCATGACCCGTTCCGCGGCGGAATTCGTGACCGCAACGACGCTGCAGGCGGTATCGGGACGGCCCGTCCGTGACAACCTCTGGGATCGCGACGCCGAAGCTGCGATGGGTCACATCGAACTCGCGCGCTGGGCAGACCTGGTCCTCATTGCGCCGGCGACCGCGGAGTTCATGTCGCGCCTCGCGTCGGGCGGCGCGCCCGACCTCCTGACGACCCTGTGCCTCGCGACCGAGGCGCCGCTCGTGATCGCGCCGGCGATGAACCGCGTGATGTGGGCCAATCCCGCGGTGCAGGCGAACCGGGAACTCCTGGAAGAGAGAGGCGTGCGTATGCTCGGCCCGGAAAGCGGCAACCAGGCATGTGGCGAGGTCGGCGAGGGCCGTCTCATGGAGCCCGACGCGATCGCCGCCGCCGTCATGGGACCGGTCATGGTGTCCGATGCAGAGCCGCCGGCGCTTTCCGGTGTCAAGGTCCTGATCACTGCTGGGCCGACCCGGGAAGCGATCGACCCGGTGCGGTTCATCAGCAATCGCAGTTCGGGGAAGATGGCCTATGCGTTGGCAGAAGCGGCCGTCGCGGCCGGCGCCGATGTCTTGCTCGTCAGCGGCCCGGTCGAACTCGCGACCCCGGACAAGGTGGAGCGCGTCGATGTCGAGAGTGCCGGGCAGATGTTCGAAGCGACTCACGGGCGCATCCGCAACATCGACATATTCATCGGTGCCGCCGCCGTCGCGGACTACAGCGCCGCCGCGATCGAGGCGCACAAGATCAAGAAATCCAAGGAGGAGATGTCGATCCACCTCGTGCGAACGCCGGATATCCTCGCTTCCGTCGCGCAACTCGAAGACGGGCCGTTCACGGTAGGTTTCGCCGCCGAGACCAGGGACCTCGAGAAATACGCGCGCGCGAAACTCCGACGAAAGAACCTCGACATGATCATTGCCAATCAGGTCGGTGATAACCGCGGATTCGATCAGGATGACAATACCGTTGAGGTCTTCTGGGCCGGCGGCGGGCAGTCGTTCCCGACCATGGACAAGAAAAACCTCGCGGTGTCGCTGGTGAGGCTCATCGCAGAGCGGTATCAGATGCACGCCGGGACCGGAAAACGCGGCAAACTGCACGCGATCGCGGGCAGCCCGGATTAGCCCGCGTACGGCTTGCGGGATACGCGGGCCGGGGCCTGACGAGCGACTTCATTGCGATTCATTCAACTCAAGATTCTCGATCCGCGCGTCGGCGATTCGATCGCGCTCCCCGCCTATGCGACCACCGGCTCTGCCGGGCTCGACCTGCGTGCCTGTATCGACGAGCCGCTGACGGTTCTGCCAGGCGAGGCGGTGCTGGTGCCGTCGGGAATCGCTATCCACATCGAAGACAACGAGCTGGCTGCTGTGTTGCTGCCGCGTTCGGGACTCGGACACAAGCACGGCCTGGTGCTCGGCAACCTGACCGGGCTCATCGATTCGGATTACCAGGGACAGGTATTCATCTCCTGCTGGAACCGCAGCAAGAAACCCTACGAGATCCAGCCGGGCGAGCGGGTTGCGCAGATGGTGTTCGTGCCCGTCGAACAGGTCGAGTTCGACGTCGTCGAGGAATTCGGTCAGTCCGGCCGCGGCGAGGGCGGCTTCGGCCATTCGGGCAAGGCATAAAAAAATCACGCTGAAAAGCGTGATCTCGAAATTCTTGATGCGCTAATTCAGGCCCTTGAGTTTTTTGAATCGATCGATATCGCCGTCGAAGCGGGCGACGATATTCTGCTCGTCCTCTTGAAACTTTCTCAGATTTGCCTCGTGGCGCGCGATCGTATCCTTGGTCGTCGCGATGTCTGCGACGAGGTCCGGGTCGATCATCTCGGCGTCGGGATTCTGGCTGTACGGCCGGTACCTGGAAGCGTCTTTCTGCAGTTTATCCAGGCGGCGCTTGAGATTGCTGAGGTAGAGCTCGGTGACGCGGGCCTGCGCCTGGAAGAGCTCGATGCGGCGATCCCGGTGCAGCTCGATCTCGGCGACGGACAGGTAGGTGGCAAGCAGAGCCTGGTCTGCCCGGCGCTGCGCCTCACGCGCCTGCCGCAATTCCTCCTGGCGCTGTTCCTCTTCGAGTTCTTCGTCGGTCTTTTTCGCCGCCAGGACGTCGACCGTGATGCCGTGGTCGTTGATGACCTGCCGCTCGATGTCGGCGTACTTTGCCGGGATGCTGTCGCCGTAGTGCACGACGCCGTTCTCGTCAACCCAGCGATACAATTTCGGCTGCTGCTGATTCTTCGGTGCCGCCAGGGCGCCGAGCGGAAGCAGCGAAACTGCAATCAGGATTGCGAGCAATCGTTTCATGGCGCAAATATCACACAAAACTCAAGCGACGAAGAGGGACCAGTTCGCGAATTCAAAGCTTAGACGCCGATACCGGTCCTGTAAACCCAACCTTATGTAAAAGAATCAATACCTTACGTGGACATCATGTTTGTGTACCGTATTTCTTGCGGTATTCGAGGACCGGTTCCAGGTACTCCTGGTACTCTGTTGATTCTTCGAGCATATCGATCAGGTTCTCGAGCCTTAGAATAGGTATGACCCGTATGCGCAGGATCTGTTCGAGTTCCTGTACGGCGGATCTCGAGTCCTTGCCGATTTCCTGGCGATCCAGGGAAATGACCAGGCCGGCGACATCGGCGCCCGCCGACGTAATCATTCGATGCGCTTCCCTGACGGCGGTTCCGGCGGTGATCACGTCATCGACGATCAATACCTTGCCGGAAAGCGGCGCGCCGACGATGCTGCCGCCTTCCCCATGAGCCTTGTTCTCCTTGCGGTTGAACGCATAGGGAACGTCGACGTCATGATGCTCCGCCAGTGCCGCGGCGGCGAGCGCGACCAGCGGGATGCCCTTGTAGGCCGGGCCGAAAAGCATGTCGAATTCCACCTGCGCCTCGGCGATCGCCGAGGCATAGTAGCGGCTCAGCTTCGCGGCCGCGTAACCGGTAGAAAACAGGCCGGCATTGAAAAAATAGGGACTCTTGCGGCCGGACTTCAGGGTGAATTCACCGAACCTGAGCGCGCCGAGCTCGAGGGCAAGGTCCAGAAATTCCCTTTGGAACGCGCGCATTTTTCGGGCTTTGACTCTGCTTCTGTATGATGGCCGGCTTTGGCGTCGTTGTTAGCGCAGTGGGTCGCGGATCGGAGCAGTATGACACACAGATACGAGGATTGCCGTAGCGTCAATGCTGCCAGGCGCCACAATATGACCTGAGGGGATAATCGTTTGCTGAGAGTGGTCAGTCTGAACGTCAACGGCATCCGTGCGGCGGCACGCAAAGGATTCTTCGAATGGATGAAGAAACAGGAGGCTGATGTCGTCTGCGTCCAGGAGACCAAGGCGCAGGTGCACCAGCTGACAGATGACTGTTTCACTCCTGCCGGTTATCACTGTTATTACGAAGATGCCGCCAAGAAGGGATACAGCGGTGTCGCCATCTATTCAAAAGAAGAGCCTACAGAGATCGTTCGGGGCTTCGGCGTCAGGGAATTCGACGATGAGGGTCGCTATCTCGAGGCACGCTACGACGGGATTTCGGTCGTGTCGGTCTATTTTCCTTCCGGTTCCTCGAGCGAGGAGCGACAGGAGGCCAAGTTCCGCTTTCTCGATGCATTTGCGCCGCACCTCGAGAATCTGCAGCAATGTCCGTCCGAATACATCCTCTGCGGCGACTGGAACATCGCGCACAAGAAAATAGACATCAAAAACTGGCGCGCAAATCAGAAGAACTCCGGTTTTTTGCCGGAGGAACGCGCGTGGCTGGACGAAGTTTTCGGCCCATACAAATACGTTGATGCGTTTCGCGTCGTCAATAACGAAGAGCACCAGTACACCTGGTGGTCGAACCGCGGGCGGGCCTGGGACAATAACGTCGGGTGGCGTATCGACTATCAGGTCGTCACGCCGGGGCTCAAGGACAAAGTTATCCGTACCGAAATTTACAAGGACGCAAGGTTCTCGGACCATGCGCCGCTGACCATGGACTACGCGTGGTGAGCGCGAGCATTTCACCGGCCGCAGCGGCGGGGCGTCCGGGCTGGCGTTATTACCTGCAGGAGAAAGTGCTCGTTCTGTTTTTCCTCGGGTTTTCCGCGGGTCTCCCGTTTCCGCTCGTGTATGCCACGCTGACGGCGTGGCTCGAGGAGGCAGGGCTCGAGCGCAGTACCATCAGCACGTTCGCGTGGCTCGGCTTTGCCTACAGTTTCAAGTTCGTCTGGTCGCCGCTGGTCGATGCGCTCAGGTTGCCGTTACTCACTCGATGGCTGGGCCAGCGCCGATCGTGGCTGCTCACGGCACAACTTTCAGTCGGCGTGGGGCTTCTCGCCATGTCCAACACGGATCCCGCGCTGGCGACGCCATTATTCGTCGTATTTTCGATTCTCGTGGCATTCTCCTCGGCAACCCAGGACATCGCGCTCGACGCATACCGGATCGAGATCGCCGGCAGCGAGCTGCAGCCGCTCCTGGCCGCGTCGTACCAGTACGGTTACCGTGTGGCGCAGATCGCGGGTGTCGCCGGCGCCCTGTACATAGCGCAGTTCGGCTCATGGATGCTGGCGTACCAGGTCATGGCTGCGGCGATGGGGATTGGCATCATTGCCACCCTGTGGGCAAGCGAGCCGAAGGTCGAGCGCAAATCCCGTTACGCGGTGGAAGACTCGGTGCCGCGAAAGATATCCCGATGGTTCGTGGCTTCGGTCGCCGGGCCGTTCCAGGATTTCTTCAATCGATTCGGCCCGTCTGCCTGGGTGCTGCTGGCGTTCATCGCCTTGTACAGCATCAGCGACAGGATACTCGGCATCCTGGCGAATCCGTTTTATCTGGACATCGGCTTCACGAAGGTGCAGGTGGCGAATATCGCCAAGATATACGGCGCGGCCGTGTCCTTGATCGGCATCGCCACGGGTGCGTGGATGGCAGTCAGGATCGGCATCAGCCGCTGTCTTTTCATCGCCACATTCCTGATCGCGAGCACCAATCTGTTTTTCGCCGTGTTGTCCATGGTCGGCCCGGAACCGTGGATGCTGGCTGTCACGATCACCGCGGACAATTTCGCTCAGAGCGTTGCGGGTACGATCCTCATCGCCTATCTTGCCAGCCTGACGAGCGCCTCATACACGGCGACGCAATATGCCTTGTTCAGCTCGCTGATGAGCTTTTTCGGAAAGCTCATTGCCGGGTACTCCGGCGATGTGCAGGAATCGATCGGCTGGACCGGATTCTTTTTATACGCCGCGGCAACCGGCATCCCGGCGATCATCCTGGCCCTTTATATTTCGCGGAACCACGCGCGGCTCGTGCCTGTTAAGGAAGACTGACCCTTTGGAAACGGTTGTCGTTGGCCGATTCAATGAACTCGATGACCCGGGATGCCGGGAATTCACCATCGGCACCGGCGAGTGGCCATTCAAGGGATTCGTGGTGCGCCAGGGTGACGAGGTATATGCCTACGAGAATGTCTGCAGACATGCCGGCCACCCGCTGAACTGGCATCCGGACAGTTTCCTGACACCGGACCGGCGCCGGCTGATTTGCGCCTCACATGGGGCGATGTACGAAATCGACAGCGGCGAATGCGTCGCCGGGCCGTGTCCGGGCAAGAAGCTCAACCAGGTGGAAGTGGAAGTGAGGGATGGCATGGTGCTGGTGAGGGGTCCCTCCAGGCGGATGGAAAATCGCGGCTGAAGCCGCTCCCGCGTTAGGAATGTGGGATTACCGCGATGCCGACGTGGAAGCGGCTTCAGCCGCGATTCGCTAATCGACGGTATCGAGGAAACTCAGCGGATCGTGATAGCCCGACGGCATTTCACCGTCATCGAAACCGGAGAAATCTTCCGGGTCCATGTCGACGGAACCGGACCAGTCTTCCGGTGCGCCGACGCGCTCGAGCACCATGCCGTTCCAGGTGTCGAAATCTACCTCGTCAATCGTTCCGTCGAAAAACTGAACCTCGATCGTCGCGTCCTCCTCGTCGGCCGCGACGATCTTCAAGAGCGTCCCATTGCTCCGCCGGTACCAGTCCCCGATGACCGGATATGCGATTGCCATGCCTCTATCCTTCTTCTGATTCCATCTCCACTCGTCAAATTCTCTATACCGTAATGTATAGAGCAATAGGTGAATTGCGCAAGTCAGCGACTAGATTTTCTCAAGGCACCAGTTCCAGATCCTGTGGCCCATTTTCAGTCCGCGCCGCTCGAACTTGGTCGTTTGCCGGCCGGGCATCGGGTTTTCGCCGTCGTGAACCAGGCGCCCGGCGAGTTTGAAAGCGGGCGAGCGGTCGATTACGTCGTCGATGTGCTCGGCATAATTTTCCCAATCGGTCGCAATCTGAAAAGTACCGCCCGATTCGAGTTTGCCGGCGACCAGTTCCAGGAAAGGGACGTTGATGATGCGGCGCTTGTGATGGCGCTTCTTGGGCCAGGGATCCGGAAACAGGAGCCTGACCTGTGAAAGCACCCCGTCCTTGATCTGCTGTCGCAGTACCTCGACGGCGTCGTGCATGATGACGCGCAGGTTGGTAATGCCGAGGTCACGGGCCGCCATCAGACAGCGGCCGACACCGGGTTCGTGGACTTCGACGCCCAGGAAATCCGTTTCGGGTTGCAAGGCCGCATCCCGCACCAGTGCCTCGCCGTTGCCGAAGCCGATTTCCAGGACTTTCTGCGCCTCTCGTCCGAAGGCCTCGCCGAGATTCAGGGGCTCTGCAGAAAAATCGATGCCGTAGACGGGCCACAGCTCCGTGAGGGCACGATTCTGCGCAGGCGTTGTGCGGCCGGCGCGGCGCACAAAGCTTCTTACGCCGCGCCAGCCTGAACCGGAATTCACCATGACCTCGCGGAAATTACCTCGTCCTTCTGGCTCCCGCAAATACGCTTTCGAAGTTCGCATCGGAAAAAATAGCCGAAAAACGGGCATCCGTGATCATCGCCTGGAATCCGGCGTTCGACAGAAGCGCAGCGAACCTCGGGTCACCGACCAGCGCGGTCAGCCTCGCGTCGGAAAACAGGCCACGGAAACTCCTGTCGCCGAACAACATGCGGAATCTCGCATCATTGAGCATTGCGCCGAATGATTGGTCGGCCAGGAGCGACGTGAATCGGGCATCCGCAAAGAGCTCCGCGAATCTCGGATCGCTCCACAATGCGACGAATCGTTGGTCGCGAAACAGGGCAATGAACCGTGGTTCGGCGAATAACGCGACGAAACGCGGATCACCGAAAATCGGCGCGAACTGGCGGTCGCGCAGCAGCAAGCCGAATCTGGCGTCGGACATCAGCGCGGCGAACGCCGGATCGCGATACAGCGCGACAAGGCGGGCTTCCGCGAAAAGTGACCTGAATCGCTGATCATCGAACACGGGCGCGTACCGTGAATCGGCCAGGAGGACCGACACGGTGGCATTAGCGGACAGCGATCCTACGTCGCCGGCGGCCAGCCTGGCGCGGAATCTCGCATCGGAAAGTAATGCGACAAAGCGGCTGTCTGCAATGAGCGCCCGAAAACGCGAATCGCCCGCCATGGCACGATACCGCTCGTCTGCGAAAAACGCCCGGAGATTATCGTTGCCGAACAAGTTGCGAAAACGCTCGTCGCCGAGCAGGGCGCGGAATTGCGGGCTGCGGAATAACGCCCTGACATCGTCCTCGGCAAATGCCGCCTGGTAACGGTCGTCGGCATAGAGGGACCGGAAATTCTCGTCGCCATAGAGCGCCTGGAATTGTGCGTTGGCGAAGAGCGCGCTGAATCGTGCGTCAGCAAGCAGACTGTGTAACCGTGCGTCCCCGAGAAGCGGCCGCAACTGCGCGTCGTTGATAAAGGCGTGGAACTGAGCACTGGAAAACAATTGGAGATAGCTATCGACTGAAAACACGCCCTTGAATCGTTCGTCGGCGAGCAATACGGCAAAATCCGGGTTGCGCATGACCGACGAAAACTCGTCCGATTGAATCAGCTCTGCAAGCGCCTCGTCGCTGAGTCGGGCATCTGCAGTCTCGTTTTCCGACCCGCCCTGGCTCAGTGTAGCCTTGAGCCCGTCGAGACCGTCGTGAATCGCGGGCACCATCGAGCCGATGAGTCCGGCCACGATGCCCACGACGAATGCGATGATGATCGGGGCTGTCTTGGCGCCGGCTCTTGCCATGTCGATACCTCCCTGCACAGAAACAGGCATTTTCCGCTGCGCGGAGTATATCCCGGGGAAAAAGGGGAAACCGGAACTAGCTACCAGGTTTGGCGACGAATATCGCGATAACGCCCAGAGAAATCAGTGTCCAGGCCAGCGCCGGCAGAAATCCCCAGGTCAGGATCAGGGTCCCGGTGACGACTGCCGTGGCGCCGACCGCCAGCCAAAAGCGCTGCCTTTGCTGCTTTCGGAGCTGATCGCGGATCTCGGCGAGTTCCGGCACATCCAGCTTGAATTTGAGTCTGCCTTCGGAGATCTGTCGCGACAGGTAGTGAATGACGCCGGGCAACTCCCTCAGCGCTTCCTTCGCTTGCGGCAGGTCCTCACGAATCTGCTGCAACACGGCGCGGGGACCCTTTTGTTCCTCCATCCAGCGCTTGAGGATCGGGTATGCCGTCTTCCACAGATCCAGTTGCGGATAGAGCTGGCGGCCGAGTCCTTCGATGTTGAAGAGCGTCTTTTGCAGGAGGATCAGCTGCGGTTGAATCTCCATATTGAATCGGCGTGCGGTTTCGAAAAGCCGAATCATGACCTGGGCGAAGGAAATCTCCGACAAGGGTTTGTTGAAAATCGGTTCGCAGACAGAACGCACCGCGGCTTCCAATTCGTCGATACGGGCATCCGCCGGCACCCATCCCGAGTCGATATGCAATTTGGCAATCTTGTGATAGTCGCGATCGAAAAACGCCAGGAAATTTCCGGCCAGGTATTTCTGGTCTTGCGGGCTGAGCGTGCCGACGATACCGAAATCAACAGCGGCGTATTTGGGCTTCTCGGGATCGTCGACCTGCACGAAGATATTTCCGGGATGCATGTCGGCATGAAAGAAGTTGTGCCTGAAGACCTGGGTGAAGAAGATCTCGACGCCGTTCTCCGCGAGCACCTGTATATTCGTGCCGGCTTCTCTCAATGCCGTCATGTCGCTAATCGGTATGCCGTAGATCCTCTCCTGTACCAGTACTTCGGGTCGACAGTAATCCCAAAACACCTGTGGAACATACAATAGATCGGATCCCTCGAAGTTTCGCTTAAGCTGTGCCGTGTTCGCGCCTTCCCGCATGAGATCGAGCTCATTGATGACAGTGTTCTCGTATTCGGCAACGATTTCGAGTGGCCGCAGCCTCTTGCCGTGCTCCCAATACTGGTCGGCAAGGCCGGCTATGGCATACAACACGTCGAGATCTCTTTCGATCAGTCGCCGCACGCCGGGGCGCAGTACCTTGACGATGACTTCTGTCGAATCGTGGAGCGCGGCGGTGTGCACCTGCGCGATCGAAGCTGCGGCAAAGGGTTCGTCGTCGAAACGTGTGAAGACTTCGGTCAAGGGCTTGCCGTAGGCCTTTTCCAGGATGCCGATCGCCTCGGCTGCCGGAAAAGGCGGCACGCGATCCTGCAACATGGCGAGTTCGTTGGCGATATCCGGCGGCAAGAGGTCGCGCCGCGTCGACACCACCTGCCCGAACTTGACGAATATCGGTCCCAGTTCCTGCAACGCGAGCCTGATGCGCTTGCCGAGTGGCGCCGAGCGGTCGCTCGAGCGCGGGAACAGGTAGAAGAAGAACCTGAGCGGCCGCAGGAAGTGGGTTTCCTTGATGACGTCATCCAGCCCGTAGCGTACGAGTACGTGCTGAATATCCACCATTCTTATTATTGTTCTGATGCGCATGCTTCAGGCGCCGGCGTCTGCTTCCAGTCGTCTCAAGCGAGCCTCGAACCTGGCGACATCATCACGCAGCGCCTCGACCCGATGACAAAACGCGTCCGTTTCATAGCGGCTTGGGACGGCACGGCTTTCCTCTTGCAGGTACTCGCTGACATTCTGCCCGAGCGTGCTGCGGGCTTCCGCGGCCCAGCGCCCGGCGCGGCGCGTAAGTTCTCCGATCGAGTGGGCGACGACATCGCCGACGACACCGGACAGTTCCTCTTCGAAATCGGGCCGCCCGTGACGCAACAGCGCCTGGAACTTGAGCGCCAACTCCGAGTCACCGGTAAGGGTCACCGAGGCGTCGCGAACCGCCGCATCACCATCGGGGCCAGCGAGCCTGACCAGCGACAAAAGGGATCCCGTCAAGCTTGCATCGGGTTCGCCGTCGTACTCGTGCGTCAGGATAACTTCTCCGGAACCGACGATGATGTACATCGCGAGTGATGTATCTCTGACGCGAACGACACACACGCGGCCCTGCAGTTCGGCACACAGCTCACGTGCCTGCGTCTTCGACTGCAGCTGCCGGTTAAGGAATACCGCAAGCGGCCGCATGAAAGTCTCGAGTGCGTCCATTCAGAACTTGTACCCGATGTGCAGCGCGACGATGCCACCCGCCAGGTTATGAAAACGGCAACGCTCGAAACCCGCGTCCTGCATCATGCCGAGCAGTGTCTCCTGGTCCGGATGCATGCGAATCGACTCCGCCAGGTACCGGTAGCTGTCGGCATCATTGGCTACGAGCTCACCCATTATTGGAAGTACCTTGAACGAATACAGCTCGTATGCGGGCTGAAGTAACGCAGCGGGTTTCGAGAATTCCAGGATCAGCAGCTTGCCGCCCGGCTTGAGCACGCGCAGCATCGATCGAAGTGCCGCCTCCTTGTCCGTGACGTTTCTCAAGCCGAAGGCGATCGTGATGCGATCGAAAGTCGCGGTCTCGAACGGCAATTTCTCGGCGTCGACCTGGACGATCGAATAATTTCCGGCCGCGCCCGCATCGACCAGGTTGCGCCGGCCCTCTTCGAGCATTTTCAGGTTGATGTCGGCGAGCACGACATGTCCGCTGTTGCCGACGGCGGATGCGAATTTGCGTGCGAGATCACCGGTGCCACCGGCAAGGTCGAGCACGGTGTGGCCGCGCCTGACGCCCGCCTCGTGCACGGTGAAACGCTTCCACAGTCTGTGCAGCCCGCCCGACATGAGGTCATTCATCAGGTCGTAACGGCCGGCAACCGAATCGAATACCCCCCTGACCCGACGCGCCTTGTCCTTCAAAGGAACGGATTCGTATCCGAAATGTGTCGACTTCTCACTCATTGCTGCCCTCCGAAACGGGCTGCCGAGCATAACCCGCCGCTTGCAGCCGGTCGAGATAGGCTTGCCAGTTATCTTCCTTGCGTACGCCGAGCTCGTATAGGTATTTCCATGTATAGAGGCCGGTATCATGACCATCGTCGAATATGAGGCGCACCGCGTAGTGGCCGACCGGCTCGATGCTGGTCACCCTCACGTTTTCCTTGCCGACCTGCAAAACGCCTTGTCCGGGACCATGTCCCTGCACTTCCGCCGATGGTGAAAGAACACGCAGGTATTCGAACGGCAACTCGAATCGATTTCCGTCATCGAATGCGACGACAATCTGCCGTGATTTCTTTTGCAGCCTGATTTCTATCGGTGTGTGGTCCACGATGAATTGCCAGTTGCCGGTTGGAACCCGGATGATCCGCATGCCACGACGCACGAGCAAACGAACTACAGGATATAGCGGCTCAAGTCCTCATCCTTCGATAGTTCAGCAAGATGGTCATCGACATAACCTGCGTTGATCTGCACGCGCGCGCCGCTCTTGTCCGCTGCCTCGAAAGAAATCGTTTCGAGAAGGCGCTCCATGACGGTGTGCAGGCGCCGTGCTCCGATATTCTCCGTTCTTTCATTGACGTTGTAGGCGACTTCCGCAAGGCGTTGCACACCGGACTCGGCAAAGTCGAGCTCCACTTCTTCGGTTTTCAGCAGCGCCTTGTATTGCGAAGTCAGAGATGCGTCCGGCTCCGTCAGTATGCGCACGAAGTCTTTGGTCGTCAGGGACTTCAGTTCCACCCTGATCGGAAATCGCCCCTGCAATTCCGGAATAAGGTCAGACGGTTTGGAAACATGAAATGCCCCGGAGGCTATGAACAGGATGTGATCGGTCTTGACCATGCCATACCTGGTATTCACGGTCGAGCCTTCAACGAGCGGCAACAGATCGCGTTGCACACCCTCGCGCGATACATCGGCACCGACCGTCTCCGACCTGCGGGCGACCTTGTCGAGCTCGTCGATAAACACGATGCCGTGCTCCTCGACTGCTTCGAGCGCACGGGATTTCAATTCCTCCTCGTCGACCATCTTGGCCGCTTCCTCGTCGGTCAGGAGCCTCAGGGCGTCCTTTACCTTGAGTTTCTTGGTTTTCTGGCGGCTGCCGGACAGGCTCTGGAACATGCCTTGCAACTGGCTCGTCATGTCCTCCATGCCGGGCGGCGCCATGATCTCGATACCGACCGGAATCGCCTGTACGTCGATTTCGATCTCCTTGTCCTTGAGCTTGCCTTCGCGGAGCATCTTGCGAAATTTCTGCCGGGTTTCCGTATCTTGCGGTGCGGGCTCACTGTCTGCCGCAAATCCGACACTGCGCGGGGATCTGGGCAGCAATGCGTCGAGAATTCTCTCTTCTGCAGCATCTTCGGCGCGATGGCGGACTTTCGCCATTTCCTCCTCGCGCGTCATTTTAACGGCGATGTCCATGAGATCGCGGATGATGCTGTCGACCTCGCGGCCGACGTAGCCGACCTCCGTAAACTTGGTGGCTTCGACTTTGATAAACGGTGCCTTGGCGAGCTTCGCGAGTCGCCTCGATATCTCGGTCTTGCCGACGCCTGTCGGTCCGATCATCAGGATATTCTTCGGCGTTATCTCGCTGCGCAACGGTTCATCGACCTGCACCCGGCGCCAGCGATTGCGCAGTGCGATTGCGACGGCACGCTTTGCGTCGTCCTGGCCGACGATGTGCTTGTCCAGTTCCTGGACAATTTCTCTTGGAGTCATCTGCGACATGTCGCTACCGTCTAAGCGCTTCGGGAAAGTTCCTCGATTTCGATGTTCTGGTTCGTGAAGACGCAGATTTCGCCGGCAATATTGAGTGCCTTCTCGACGATCTCCCGGGCAGAAAGATCGGTATTGCGGATCAGCGCCAGCGCCGCGGCCTGCGCATACGGGCCGCCCGAGCCGATCGCCATCAGGTCATGTTCCGGTTCGATGACGTCGCCGTTGCCGGAGATAATGAACGAAGACTGCTCGTCGGCCACGCACAGCAATGCCTCCAGTCGCCTCAGCCGCCTGTCGGTGCGCCAGTCCTTGGCGAGCTCGATGGCGGCGCGGGTCAGGTTGCCGTACTGTTCGAGCTTGCTCTCGAAAAGCTCGAACAGCGTAAACGCGTCGGCGGTTCCACCGGCGAATCCGGCGATCACGCGGCCACCGGCCAGTGTCCGGACCTTGCGGGCATTTCCTTTCATAACGGTATTGCCGATGCTCACCTGGCCGTCGCCGGCGATGGCGACTTTGCCGTCTCGCCGTACCGAGACGATCGTTGTCCCGTGAATGTCATACATCTGATTGATCCTTCGGAAAACCCGGACAGCACGTGGGAGCGGCTGGAGGAGCGGCTTTAGCCGCGAATGGCTCAACCGGGTTCGGGGCTAAAGCCGCTCCTGCAGACGAAGTCCTAAGATACTGATCTAGGGCTTTTGTTTCACCTTGGCGCGCGGATGAGTCTGGTCGTATATCTGGGCGAGATGCTGGAAGTCAAGGTGCGTATAGACCTGGGTGGTGCTGATGCTGGCATGGCCGAGTAGTTCCTGGACGCCGCGCAGGTCGTGACTCGACTCGAGCAGGTGAGTGGCGAAGGAATGCCGGAATAGGTGCGGATACACCTTGGTATTGATGCCCTGCCGTTTTGCCCAGTGATCGACACGAGCCTGTACCGCGCGGCGGCTGAGACGGCCGCCCTTCACGCTGACGAAGAGCGCCGACTCGTCGCGCTGGGCCAGCGTGACCCGTTCTTTCAACCAGGCAACGATTGCATCAAGCGCATATTTGCCCACCGGCAGGATTCGCTCTTTTGCGCCTTTGCCGGTAACACGCACCGTCGCATCTGCGATATCGACATCGCCGACATCGAGTCCCGTCAGTTCGGCAAGCCGTAATCCCGACGAGTACATCAGCTCGAGGATTGCCTTGTCTCGCGTGACGAGCGGACCCGTGCCCGAGATGTTGAGGAGGTGCGCCATGCGGTCCGCGTCGAGATTTTCGGGAAGCCGCTTGCCAGATTTCGGTGCGCTGACCGCGGCAACGGGATTCCTCTTGACGTGTTTTTCCCGCCCGAGGTAGGTGAAGAAGGTGCGTGCGGCAGAAAGCTGGCGTTGAATGCTCCGCGGGGACAGGCCCTTGCGAAATGAGGACGCCGCGAACGATCTCACGGCTTCGTCATCGAGCTCCGACCACCTGTCGATCTCGTGCTTGTCGCAATGCTGCCGGAGCAATTGAAGATCGCGACGGTAATGTTTGCAGGTAAGGGCCGACAGCCGGCGTTCGTATTCGAGGTGCCGCGTAAATTTGTCGATCCAGCTGAGTTCGCTCTCGAGCACGATAAGAATCTGCTAGTAGCGCTTCAGGGCACCCGCCACGAGCTCGCCAATACGCGTCAGGAAATCGATACTCATTCCGGGATGGAAGCGATTTGCATCGACGCTGCCGATCGCAAGGAAGCCGAATTTAGATTTCTTGCCCAATGGAATGATTGCCGCAGAACCAATTTCGTCGGTCTGCTTTCCAAAGAGAAAGTCCCTCTGAGCATCACGGATCTGACCGCAACGTGGACTGCTGCCCTGCAGGAACGTGTCGAAGGGTTTCAGGGATTCGTCTGTTCGCTCGATAGCCCGGAAAAACCGGCCGGCATCGATGACTTTGTAATCGTCCGGGTCGCCAAACATCACGAGTATCGACTGGTCGGCATCGAATGCCGTGCGCATGGATGCCTCGATATGTTTCAGTGTCTCATTGAGGCTGGTCGCGCTGAGCATCTTGAGCGCGAGTTTGTGAATTTTGGTCGCCAGCACATCGTTTGTTTTCGCAACCTCGATCAGTTCCTTTAACTGACGCTCGAGCTTCAGGTCTTTTTGCCGCAATACCGAAACCTGTCGCTCGACCAGCGAAACGGTGCCACCGGCCACATGCGGCAACCTGAGAGACGTCAGCAGAGCGCCGTGTCTTTCGAAGAAATCCGGATTATCCTGCAGGAAATCGTGCACGGCGCGCTCAGAGATTTCTTCCTCGATAAATTCCGGTTTTCGCTGTGTACTCATTTGCCCCGATATCCCCTGATCAAGATTTGCTGCAGCAACAGCGATTCTGGCTTCCAGGCAGCTTACCACGCGTCGCGCCTGCCGCTCTGTCTGCCAGACTGCGCCGATGGACTTTTGCGTCTGGCGACGGTAGT
>JBFHXJ010000030.1:0-38204 GCA_041598995.1 Woeseiaceae bacterium
GCTCCCACCACAGGATCTTTGTTTAACAGAATCAGGCGGTGCCGCCGACGGTCAACTCGTCGATTCTGAGCGTCGGTTGGCCGACGCCGACAGGCACGGACTGGCCATCCTTCCCGCAGGTGCCAACGCCGCGATCGAGCTCGAGGTCATTGCCGACCATCGAGATCTTGCCCAGCACTTCGGGACCGTCGCCAATCAGCATGGCTCCCTTCACGGGCGTCGTGACCTTGCCGTTTTCGATGAGGTAGGCCTCGTTGGCGGAGAACACGAATTTCCCGGAGGTGATGTCGACCTGGCCGCCGCCGAAACTCGGTGCATAGAGTCCCTTGTCGACGGATTCGATGATCGCCTGCGGATCATGGGGTCCGGCAAGCATGAAGGTATTGGTCATGCGCGGCATCGGAATGTGAGCGAACGATTCCCGCCGGCCATTGCCCGTAGGTGCAACGCCCATCAGCCGCGCATTCAGCTTGTCCTGCATGTAACCCTTCAGAATGCCGTTCTCGATGAGCACGTTGTACTGTCCCGGCGTGCCCTCGTCATCGACTGCCAGCGATCCGCGCCGCCCCGGAATAGTGCCGTCATCCACGACGGTGACCAGCGGCGAGGCCACCAGTTGCCCGATGCGGCCGGTGAATGCGGAAGTACCCTTGCGATTGAAGTCGCCTTCCAATCCGTGTCCCACCGCTTCGTGCAGCAGGATGCCAGGCCATCCATTGCCGAGGACGACCGGCATCGCGCCAGCCGGCGCCGGCGAGGCATCGAGCAGCACGACCGCCTGGCGCACCGCTTCCCTGCCGAGCTCCATGGCGAGATCGTCCTTCAGAAAATAGCTCAGGTCGGCCCTGGCACCGCCACCCGCATAGCCCTGCTCGCGCCGGCCGTTTTCCTCGACGATGACGCTGACATTCAGTCTCACGAGTGGTCGCACGTCGGCCGCCAGCGTACCGTCGGCTGCAGCGATCAGGACCAGGTCCTGGCAACTTGTCAAGCTCACGATGACCTGTTCGATGCGCCTATCCAGCTTACGGGTCTTGCGATCGATCTTGCTGACGAGCGCTTTTTTTTGCTCGTCCGAAATGCTTACGGTCGGGTCGATAGCGGGATAGAGATTCTGTGGCAATTCGCCCGGCGTTACCTGCACCGATTTCGACTGGCCTTGCTTCGCAATAGCGCGCGCGGCGCCCGCCGCTTGCAGTAACGCCGGCAGCACCAGTTCATCGGAATACGCGAAGCCGGTTTTTTCGCCGCTCACGGCGCGCACGCCGACACCCTGATCGAGGCTGAAACTTCCTTCTTTCAGAATACCGTCTTCGACGGTCCATGACTCGTTGCGGCTGATCTGGAAATAAAGGTCCGCCGCATCAACGTCGCGCAGGTTAATGGATCCCAGCGCCTGGTTGAGATGGCGTTCACTCAAGCCTGCGGGCGCGAGCACCCGTGACATGACGGTCTCGACCGCGTTAGTGTTCGTTTCGTCTTCTGCCAAAGTCATTGCGCCTGCTCACAACCTGCGATGTTTGAGGACCGGAAACTTTGCCCGCAGTGTTTCGGGTAAAGCCGGGTCGATGTCAGCGACGACAATCCCGTCGCCCTCCTCTCGTTCCGCGATGATCTCACCCCAGGGACCGATAATGACGGAGTGCCCGTAAGTACGGCGCCCGTTCGGATGCGATCCATGCTGACCCGCCGCGATCACGTAGGCGAGGTTCTCGATGGCACGAGCCCTCAAGAGCGTGTGCCAGTGGGCCCTGCCGGTCGCGTCTGTAAACGCTGCCGGAATGCTGAAGACGGTAGCGCCGTCGTCAACAAGGCGGCGATAGTGTTCCGGAAAACGCAGATCGTAGCAAATCGACAGTCCGAGTGAACCCAGAGGCGTCGCCGTGACGACGACTTCGTCTCCCGCATGCATCGTCGCCGATTCCCGGTATTGCTCGTCGCCATCCGGCAGATCGACGTCGAACAGATGAATCTTGCGATAAATGCGGCTTGCATGGCCATCGCTGTCATAAACGACAGAGGCACCGTAACACTTGCCGGCTACCGGCGATGTCAGCGGCAGGCTACCGGCAACGATCCACAGCCCGTAACGGCGCGCCGCCGCGGCGAGAAAGGCCTGGATCGGTCCGCTCCCGGGCGCTTCCGCATGATCGACCTTGTCTTCGTCCCGTGCCCCCATGATGGCAAAATTTTCCGGCAGAAATGCGACGGCGACCCGTTGCGCTGCGGCGTCTTCGAGCAGGCGATCGATGGTCTGCAGATTCTTGGCGACCTCGCCGCCGCTTTCAAGCTGGACGGCGGCCGCACGAACGAGGCTCCCGGCAGTCAACGGATCACTCCGTGGTGGCGATACAGCCGGCCAGGCTGCTGGCCTCTGCAAAGCGGTCCGCGTTTGCGACCTCAATCACCGGATCGTCCCACGAGCCCTCGATGGCGTAATAGACCTGACTCATCTCCTGCAACGGTTTCTTGAAAATCTGCGAGAACAGGAACAACGCCGCGGCGACCTGCGGGCCGGAGAGGACGTAGCCGGCGACCGGCAGCGTGTTGCCGAAGTTTGCGTTGACTATCGCCGTCTGGCTGTAATCCCGGTCGTAAAGCCCCGCCCGCCCGACGATACCGACGTCGGCGGCGGGCCCGGTCAGGCTCAGGTCGCAGGTGAAGGCCTGCCCGTCGACAACGCGGAAATTCCCGGTAATTTTGTCAAAGCCGAAACCGGTGTCGAAAACGTCGCGGAAGTCCAGCGACAGTCTTCGTGGCAGCGCGACGATGCTCATCAATCCGAACACGCGTCCCGCGCCGGGCTCGACGTCCTCGAGCTGGCCGCTCCCGAGTCGCGCCTTGACGGTGCCGTTCAGGGACGCCATGAAGTCCTGCCGTGGACCGCCTGCCCAGCTCACGTCCAGATCGACTTCGAGGTCGTCGCCGGAGATGCCGGGCTGGTAATTGAGGCGCTCGGTTGTCTGCCTGATGTCCGTGCTTTTCAGCTTGGCATTGAGAAAAGTCCGTTGACCCGACTCCTCGTAGATATCGACGACCCAGCCGGCCCTGCCAGTGACCGTAAAGGAATCGTCGACGGTCAACAAATTATTCGACTCCAGACCGCTGTCGCTGCGCTTCAGGTCCATGCGCAGGCGACCGAAGAAACGATCGCCCAACGCGAACTCGTCGGCGCTGACGCGAATTTCCGGCAGGGTGCGCGGATCGACGGCGACTTCGTCTGCAGCCGACGCCCCATCGCTGCCCGGCAGTATCAATCGCTCCATTTCCACGGTCAAAGGCCTGTCGCCGGAAAAATCGTAAGGCACCGTCACCGTGCCCGTCGCCTGCTCGCCGCTCATTTCGATCATCCAGTCGGAGCCGCCGCGATTTACCCTGACCCGGTGGTCGGTCAGCTGCTGTCCCACGACGTGCAATTTTTCGGCGGCCAGGTCGATGGTGCGTACGCGATCGCCGATCCCGGCGCGATTGTCGCCGCGTCGGGCAATGTTGAGCCAGTCGTGCACGCGCACCTCCGGCGTCTGACCAACGATGTGCAAGCCGCGAATCTCCGGGACGTCCGGGTATTCGCCACCGACGGCCAGCTCACCACGATCGAAATCCCAGCCGTCGACGGTTTTCAGAAAGCGCGCATTCCACTTGAGATCGTCGGCGAGGGTTCCGACGCTATCGATGCGGTTTTGCCCCGGGAATTCGATGCTCATCGTCAGTGGCAGCGCATCATCGACTCCGATATTCAGCGGTTTCGGCAGGGCGAGTCCGAACCCCCGCATGTCGGACTCGATGACGATCTGCATGATGCCGGGGTCCGAACCCTGGGTGTTCGGAAAAAGAATGTTTGCCTGAAATTCCAGATTGCCACTTGCCAGCTCGGCTATCGGCAGCCGCAGTTCGTTGAGCAGCGCATCGGCGCTCGCGCTGCCGCTTGCATCGAGAAGAACGCTGTGTCGCGCCGCGGGATCGTCATTGCGTGACAGCTGAATGTCGACCGGGTTGCCGAGAAACCGTCCGAACAGGGACTCGGCAGCGATGCTGTCCCTCGAAACCACGACAACTCCGTTGAGTTCCGTGACCGGCGCCGGGAACCCGTCAACCAGTACCGAGCCGTCGCTGGAGCGGATTCTGGCCGAAAAGTCATAGTTGAGTTTGTCGCGGACCGGGTAGCTGACCGTCAGGTCCATCGACGCCTCGCCGGAAACGCGGACTCGCGCGAGCTGACCACCGAGTACGTCGTTTATCGGGCTCGCCGCACCATATCTGCGCAAGGAATCGAGCGTGCCGGTGGCGAAGGCATCGATTGCCACCACGGGATTGCGCAGGTCCGGGATGACGATCCGTGCGTTTTCGACCATCGTGCCGTTAATATCCGCGAAGTTCCTGGTAGACGTCAGGCGCATATTGTCTACCACGATATCGACATAATTGAATTCGGGGGCAGGCCACCGTTCCGAGTACCGCAGCACGAAATCTTCGAATGCCGCCGTGACATGAAACGATCCGTCGCCGTTATCGAACGGAAACCGGTCCAACGAGCCATTGAGTCGGAGCGTCCCGTCGCTGACGATTCCCGATACGGGTGCCATCAAAAGCCATTTGCCAATCGGCGCACTTTGCAGACTGAGCGGCAGGTAGCGACGAATTGCGCTGACGTCATTGATATTCCAGTCGCTTTGGATATCGACAAACGGCGCATCGCCGTTAGCGGGAACCACAATTTGCAGGCTGCTCTCGCTGTCGAAGTCCGCGTTTCGAATCCGGATGCTGTCCGAAAGGAAGATGACGCCGTTGCTGCTGCGGCGCCAGATGATCGTACCCATGGCGTCATCGAAGGAGATCGGCGCGGCGAGTACCGTGCCGGTGTTGACCGTCAGGTCCGTCGACTGGATCTCGACTCGGCCGCCGTCACGGTCGGCACGTATTCTGCCGCTGAACTCGCGGATTCCCGGCCGCCTTGCGCCTGCCGCGAATCCCGCGGACTCGAGGTCGGCCATAACATTGAATTCCGGCTCTTCCGAGTTCAGATCGGAAAGGTCGATGCTCAGGTTGCGCAGAACGCCCGTCGGATCGATGTCGGCGAGCATGGCCCTCTGCGCGTCCGGAATCCAGTCGTCAACGTATTTCAGATGATTGAGATCGAGAAATGACGCATTCGCCCGCAGTCCCTGCATTGCGCCGATCTCGTCCGCGGAAACGCGCAGTTGGAGGGACGATTGCGGCCAGTCGCCGTTCGCCGTGAGCAGCCTGAACTGATTGGCTGCGAGCAGAAACCCGTTGAGTTCCGAGGAGTATTCGATGCTTCCCTGCAATCCGAACGGTGCGGTCGTCGAATCGGTGCGAGCGCTGAGATCGGTGACGGACAGGTTCAACGTCGCGCGCTGCAGGTCACCCGGCGCATAATCGAGCCAAACGTTCAAGTCGGCGCGCCCCGAACCTATCTCCGGCAGGCCCGCCGGCTGCAGACGCGACCAGCCGGTAAGATTCAAGGCATTGCCTTCGATAAACAGCCTCCACAGATCGGCATTCGGCGCGAGCTGCTCCGCCGTCACTTCCAGGCTTTCGCCGAATTCGTCCGGCAGGTCGATTGTCGCTTCGATTTCGACGCGATTTGCTGCACGAACGATGTTCATGGCAGCAATCGTAAACGGCACCAGTTGTCCTGAAGCCGGATGTTCATAATCGACCCGGATATCCAGCGCGACGAGTTCGAGTATCGCCCCTTGTTCGACGCCCACTTCACGCGAACCGAGCACATCAGCGACCGGCAACCCTTGCAGTGTCCATTGCCCGTTCGCGTCCTGCCGCAAATCGATGTGCGTATCGCGTATCAGGATACGATCGACCACGAGCTCGCGATCGGCCAGCAAGCGTAACAGGCTGACACCGATGCTCACCTCATCGGCCGACAGCAAGTTTTCAGTCGCACCCGGGCTCTTGAGCTCTGCATTGAAGAAATTCAACTCGGGGCCGCTGAAGCGCCAGCGCGCATTCATCCCGGAGAACTCGACCTGCATGCCGATAGCGGCACTCGCCCAGCCTTTTATTTCCTCCTGGTACTCCGGCAAGCGCGGCAGCATCAGGCGAAAGATGCCGACGGCCAGCGCAAGCACGATTACCACCGCCGCCGCGGTATAGGCAATGTATTTGATCAGTTTTTGCAGCAGTTCTTTCATTGCGGCTGTGCGTTCACGCGTTCGAGGTCAGATCAGAACGACGTCGAACTGATCCTGTAGATACAACGATTCCGGCTGGAGCCTGATCGGCTTGCCTGTCTGATCCTCGATCTCGGCAAGTCCTTTTGCTTCCTCGTCCAGCAGGAGCTCGATAACCTCCTGGTGGGCGAGAACGAGAATCTTGTCGAACTCGAACTGTCGATGCTGGCGAATGATCTCACGAAAAATCTCGAAACAAACGGTATCCGCGGTCATGACGAAGCCGCGGCCGTCGCAACTCGCGCAATCCTCGCACAAAACGTGCTGCAGGCTTTCCCTGGTCCTCTTGCGCGTCATTTCTACGAGGCCCAAGGGGGACATCGGCGAAATCTGATGTCTCGCATGATCCCGTGCCATTGACTGTTCCAGTACCTGCATGACGCGTTCCCGGTGGTCTGCCTCTTCCATGTCGATAAAGTCGACAATGACAATGCCGCCGAGGTTTCTTAGACGCAATTGCCGTGCAATCGTCACTGCGGCTTCGAGATTGGTCCTGAAAATGGTCTCCTCCAGGTTCCTGTGGCCGACGAAGGCGCCCGTGTTGACGTCGATGGTGGTCATCGCCTCGGTCTGGTCAAAAATTACGTATCCTCCTGACTTTAAAGGAATACTTCGCTCGAGCGCCTTTTTGATCTCGTCTTCCGTGCCGTGCAGGTCGAAGATCGGCCTGCGCCGCTTGTAGAGCTCGATAATCGGCTCGATCTCGGGCAGGAAGCTTTTCGCGAAAGCCCTCATCTTGTCGAAATCCGCCTCCGAGTCGACGAGGATGTGTTCTACGTCGCTCGTGACCAGGTCGCGCAGCACGCGGATCGGCAGCGGCAGGTCCTCGTGTATCAGCGTTTTTACCTGGCCATTCCTGCACTCCAGCTGAACGACCCCCCAGAGCTTGCGCAGAAACTCGAGATCCGCCCGGAGTGCATCGCGGGCCATGCCCTCGGCTGCCGTGCGTATGATGACGCCGCCGCTTTGCGCGTCTCCGCCCAATAACCCTTCGACCTCCTCGCGGAGCCTGTTTCGTTCGTTTTCGTCCTCGATTCGTGCGGACACGCCGACACCCGTGCCGGTCGGCAGGAACACCAGGAACCTCGATGGCAGCGTGATGAACGTGGTCAGGCGGGCACCCTTGGTGCCGAGCGGGTCCTTGATGACCTGGACAAGCACTTCCTGACCCTCCTGGACCAGTTCGCGGATGTCCGGCACGACAGTGTCGGCGTTAGACTCCGCCGATCCGTTGCGGCGCACGATATCGGACGCATGCAGGAATGCGGTCCGCTCGAGCCCAATATCGACGAAAGCCGCCTGCATGCCGGGCAGCACGCGCGACACAATACCTTTATATACGTTGCTGATCAGGCCTCGCCGCGATGCGCGCTCGATATAGACCTCCTGCAACACGCCGTTTTCCAGGAGCGCCGCGCGCACCTCGCGCGGCGTTACGTTGACGAGGATTTCCTCCTTCGGTGACTCGTCTGTCGTCTTGAATGTTTTATCCATGAACTGGCATCCCTCGCGGAACGATTCCTGCCCGTCGCAATATAGCCGCCGTCTCGAATATAGGCAGGCCGACAACGCCGGTATAGCTGCCTTTGACGCGCTCGACGAAAATGCCCCCGAGGCCCTGTACGGCATAGGCCCCGGCCTTCCCGACGGGCTCACCACTTTGCCAGTACGCCTCTGCCTCGTCAGGTCGAATTTCGCGAAATTGCACTTCCGATTGCGACAGCGCCGTCTCGAGCCTGCCATTGGCGAGCAATGCGACGCCCGTCAGCACCTCGTGGCTGCGCCCCGACAGGCAGTCGAGCATCGCGAGCGCTTGTTCTTTCGATCCCGGCTTGCCGAAAATACGGTCGCCGAGAACGACGGCGGTATCAGCGCCAAGGACCGGCAGTTCGCGTTTCCCCGTCGCGTAGGCAGCACGCGCCTTCGACTCCGCCAGGCGCAATACCATGTCGGCCGGCGATTCCCCGGGCAAAGGGGATTCGTCGATGCCGACGCCCCCGTGGCTGAACGCAATGTGCAGTGTCGCCAGGAGCTCGCGCCGCCGCGGCGACGCCGAAGCCAGGTGCAGAACGGGCGGGCTCATGCGCGGTGATACGGGTGCCCCGTCGCGAGACACCACGCCCTGTAGAGCTGTTCAATGAATACGACGCGCGCCAGTCCGTGCGCGAGCGTCAGTCGCGACAATGACCAGCGAAGATCGGCGCGCTCCAGGCAGTCATCGGACAATCCATCCGGTCCGCCGATGACGAACGCGACGTCCCGCCCGTCCCTTTGCCAGGCCTCGAGCCGGTCCGCAAGCTCGAGGCTGGACAGTTCCCGGCCACGCTCATCGAGTACGACGACGCGTTCCGACTCCTTCAACATCGAGAGTACTTTGTCGCCTTCCGTCTTCCTGGCAATCCCGCCGCCCGCTTTTTTCGACCGCTGCGCGCTTGCGATCGAATCGAGGCGAAACTGCCATTGCCGCGGCAGGCGCTTAACGTAGTTTTCGAAGGCGGCGTCGACCCAGGACGGCTGCCGATCACCGACCGCGATCAGGCGAATATGCATGAGAATAAAAGCGGTCAGGATTCACGGGCGACCAGGTCTTTGGCCGGACGCAGCAACCACAGCTTCTCGAGATTGTAGAACTCCCGAACGCGCGGCAACATGACGTGTACCAGTACGTCCTGCAAATCCAGCAGCACCCATTCGCTGCCATCTTCGCCTTCGATACCGATCGGCCGATGTTTCGCGGCGCTTGCTTTTTCCGCCACCGCATCGGCCAGCGCCTTTACATGTCTGTTGGATGTTCCACTCGCCACGATCATGTAATCAGTGACGGTCGTCAGCTCGCGCACGTCCAGCTTGACGATGTCTCTTGCTTTGATTTCTTCAAGCGCATCGATCACCAGCTCGCAGAGTTGTTCGCTTTTCATTCACTCACCGTCCGATTTCAAAAACCTGTCACGATTCCTCCGCGACATTCTTGGCCGCGTAGCATCCGCTTTGTTCGATAAAATCACGCACCCTGTCCGGCATCAGGAACCGGGGATCGCGTCCCGCCGCGACGAGTTCCCGAATCTCTGATGAAGATATTTCGAGTTGCGTCACGTGATGTATGTAAATGTGTCCGGACTTCGCCTGGTGCAGATCGCCGATGCGATGTGTGCCACGATCGGTGAGCAGTTCGCCGAGCGGCCCGATATCCGGTGCGCGCCACCCGGGCCGATGCGCAACCACGATGTGGCCGAGCTGCAGGATTTCCCGCCACTGGTACCACTTCGGTAAACCGAGAAATGCATCCATGCCGATGATCAGGGCGAGCGACCGCAATGGAAACTCGCCCCGTAGCGCAGTCAGCGTGTCGACCGAATACGACGGCCCTTCACGCTGCAACTCCCGGTCGTCGACTACGAATCCCTTCTGGCCCTCGGTCGCCACGCGCACCATCTCGAGCCGCACTTCTGCACTCGCAATCGGCGCGCCGCGGTGCGGCGGGCTGCCACAAGGCATAAACCGCACTTCGTCAAACCTGAGCGCCTGCAGCATTTCGAAGGCGGTACGCAAGTGGCCGTAATGGACAGGATCGAACGTCCCGCCGAAGATACCGATGGGACTCATGTCAATAAGTCCAGTTCATGTTGGTCTTGAATTGCGCATGGTACGCATGTCAACAGACCCGGTTCCAATGACTGCTCGCTGCTGTCGGCATGCGCATCAGCCTGCCTTGCGCACCTTCGCGACGGCCAGGCCCAGCACGATGTCCGTGGCAAGCGCCCAGGGATCCGCGCGCAATTGGCCCTTCGCGGCGGCGTCTGCCTTGCGCGCGAGCTTGATCAGTCCGTAAAAGTCCGCCGCCGTTCGCCGCGAAACACAGCCCCGCACGAGGTTCTGTCGGTTCTGCCAGACGCCGGCTTTTCGCATTGCGCGGCCGAGTTCGTCTCCCGCTTCGATGCCGACCGCCAGGCGTGCCAGTGTGCGGAGCTCTCTCGTCAGTGCCCACATGACGATGACAGGTTCAACGCCTTCCGTACGCAGACCGGCGAGAATGCGTATGGCCCGACCGGCCTCGCCGCCAACCGCAGCGTCGACGAGCTTGTATACGTCGAAACGCGCAGAGTCGGCGACCGCATTCTGTACGTCGGACGCCTTGATCGGCCCCTCGCCGTGCAGCAGTCTCAGCTTGTCGACCTCCTGTTGCGCCGCGAGCAGATTGCCTTCCACCCGATCGCCGATCAGGCGCACTGCATCGGCATCCGGTTTCAGCCCGGCGGCATGCATGCGCGAACGAATCCACACCGGCAGCTCACGCAAGGTCAGCGGCCAAACCTGGCAATAGCCGCCGGCCGCGTCCAGTGCCTTCGCCCACTTCGATGCCGCGCCGCTGCGATCGAGCTTGGGTGCACTGACGATGAACAGGATATCCTCGCCCGCTTTCCGGGCCATCTCGACGATTGTGGCACCGCCCTTCAGGCCCGGCTTGCCCGTCGGCAGGCGCAGCTCGACGATGCGCTTGTCGGCGAACAGGGAAAGGTTGCCCGCCGTGTTTTGCAGTTCGGCCCAGTCAAAGCCCGTGGTGGCGATAAAGAGCTCGCGTGCGCCGAATCCCTCGTCACGCGCCCTCGAGCGAATGGCATCCAGCGCCTCCTGCACGAGCAGGGGTTCGTCACCGGTAACCAGATAGCAGGGCAACAGGGATTTTTCGAGATGCGATCGAAGCTTATTCGCGGATATTTTCACGCAGGAAATGGAGACCGAATATTGATCAGATCATACAGACTGTGAAGCGCAGCTCACAGGGCATCATGCATGAGCCGGCAACTGGTCGAGTATCACGGATTCGCCCTCGAGCAATACAGGAATGCCGTCATTGATCGGGTAGAGGATCTTGCCATCATCAGTCACCAGGGCCTCCGTGAGGTTCTGCACCAGCTTGACGCCATCATGGTTGACCAGCGTGCCGGCGTCGATCGCCGCGTTGACCGATTTCAACACCTCCGGGCGCGCCAGCGTGAGCCCCTTGTGGGTCACCGGACAGCAGAGTATCGAGAGCAGTTTCTTGTCCATGCGGCTTTCCAAGTAACTTATTTATTTACAATAACTTATTTGTCATTTTGTTATGTTATACTGTTTTGACTTCGCGGGCCCTGGCCCGATTCCTGAGCATAACGGCAAGTAATGACGGATAACAGACCTTCCACCCGCGGTGGCATCCTGGATCACCTCGCGATCACGCTGTCGGGCCTGTGCCTCGTGCACTGCCTGTTATTGCCTGCCATCATTGTCTCCCTGCCGCTGCTTTCACAGTTCAACCAGACGCATTTTCACACCCAGATGCTGCTCGTCGTCATACCGGTGAGCCTGTTCGCTTACACACTCGCCTATCCGCGTCATCGCAACAAGACCATCGTTGCCTGGGGGATCGCAGGCATCGGCATCATGTTCATCGGCGGCACTGTTGCACACGAGAAATTCGGCCTGCTGGCCGACACGACGCTGACCGTCGCCGGCTCCATCATCCTCGCGGCATCGCACTACTTCAATAATCGCCTGTCGGGACACGCCCATAACAGTCACAAGTGCATTGCCGACGATCATTAGCCGTGATTGGTCGATGCCCAGCCAGAAACTCCGCACGCGGGGTATGACCGAGACGATTTGCAAATAAAGTAACCGCGCTTCGTGATGTTATCGGTGTGCCTGATTCCTGAAACAGCTACGGTTCCAAAGGGATGCCCAATTGACGAGCCTGCAATGCCGCATCTCTTGCCCCCAAGCGGCGCTTGATCTGGCGAGTACGCGATGACGACGCATCTCGGTTCCACGTTTCACCTTTTCGCGAGGTGCACGGAAAGATCATCGCGTCGCTGTCGTTGTAACAATTCGATGACCTGGTCTCTGTTGCTATCGTGCGGCCGCCAGCGTTCGTTTTCATGCAGGCAGCGCGCAATCAATTTTATTGCTTCTTTGTCCCAATGCCATTCGAGCAGCTGGTCGAGATATTCCTGTGCGAACAGCAGCGCGGGATCCTTGTCTTCCCATTTCAGCATTTCTTCGAAGAACCATCGCCAGGCCTCGTCGGGTGCCGTTTCTTTTTCCAACCACTGACGGATGTGCTCGAAGCCACCCCGGCGGTTGCCCCGGCTAATGAACCCGTAGGCATGGTTGGCGATCTTTCGTCTCTCCGTCAGCAAGCCCTGTGCCAGTTCTGCGGCATCGGGTTCGAGAGGGTCCTCGATCTCGACCTGCACCGCGATGTTTTTCGATTGCAGGACAGCCCCGGTCAGCGAGAACAGCAAGACGATTGCATAGCTCGCCCCGAGATTGACAAGGAACAGGGAGACGCCGGACAGGTACAGCATGAACAGCGCCGTCGACAATATGGCCAGCACCACCGGTACCAATCCATAAGCCGTACCACAGGCGCGAATCATGTTCGCAATATTGACCGGATTCACGCTGGACGTTGGTGAATGCGTGACGGCGAGCACGGCCATCGATGCCGGAAAAGCGATGAGGATCACCATGCTGGCGATGATCACCCCGGTGATCGAATTGGACGACACGAGCAGGATGCCGGCCCAGATGCCGACAGCAAGGTGAACGAGCGGCGTCAGCGTCCACAAGTTGTCTGCCGGGTTGAACATCTCGATGGCGGGAACCGGTGCCGGCCTGCCATTTGCCCTGGCCTCGAGCAGGTACAGGAGAAAACGCAAGTAAGCCGGCAAAGTAAGAAACAGCAGCGGAATACCGAGGAATGAAGCGAAGTAAGCGAGACCGAACAGGGACCAGTAGAAGAGCATCGCATAAACGATCGCCCGCTCGGTGAGTGGGTATATCAGTTCACGGCCGAGCTCACTCGCGTTGATCTTGATCCCCTTTTTCTACTGCAACGGACCCTGGACCAGTTCCCGGCACCGGGTCGTAGCCCGAGCCGCCCCAGGGGTGGCAGCGGCCGATGCGCTTCAACGTGAGCCAGCCGCCTTTGAATGCGCCGTATCGTTTGAGGGCTTCGACGGCATATTCGGAACAGGACGGCTCGAAGCGGCAGGTGACGCCGAGCAGCGGGGAGACGCCGTTGCGGTACAGCCATACGAGGCCTAAGAGCGGCTTCGCGAGGATCCTGCCTATGGGAGACATCAGCTGCGGCGCCAGCGTGTGCCGGTCGCGCTGTCTTCGATCGCAATTCCCTTTTCGGCAAGCTCGTCGCGAATCCTGTCCGCGGTCGCGTAGTCGCCGCCGGCGCGCGCTTTTTCGCGTTCGGCCAGCATCGCTTCGATCGCTTCGGCGTCGAGCTCACCTTCACCTGCGAACCATGTCTCCGGGTCGTCCTGGACTAGGCCCACGATCTCGCCTGCCGCCTTGAGTTCCGCCGCGAGTTTTTGTTTTTCCGCATCGTCTTCTGCCTTGTTGAGCAGTCTCGCGTGCTCGAACAGTTCCGCGAGGGCTTTGGGCGTGTTCAGGTCGTCCTCGAGTGCGGCGATGAACGTCTCCGGCGGCTGCGCGGCTTTCTGAGATTTCTTGTCGATGCGGATGCCGCGCAGTGCCCCGTACAGACGGTCCAGCTTGCGCCGTGCGTCGGCGAGCGACTCGTCGGACCAGTCGAGTGGTTGCCGGTAATGCGCGGAGAGAAGTGCCAGACGAATCACCTCACCGCGTTGGTGCTTGATGAGCTCATGCACCAGCAACACGTTGCCGAGTGACTTCGACATTTTCTCGCTGTCGATGCTCAAGAAACCGTTGTGCACCCAGTAGCGCGCGAAAGTCTTGCCGTCATGCGCGCAGGTGCTCTGTGCCAGCTCGTTCTCGTGGTGCGGAAATACGAGGTCCTGGCCGCCGCCGTGGATGTCGATCGTGCGACCGAGGTGTTTCGCCGACATGGCCGAGCACTCGATGTGCCAACCGGGCCGACCCCGACCCCAGGGCGAATCCCAGCCGGGCAACTCGGGCGTCGAGGGTTTCCACAGCACGAAGTCCTGCGGGTTTTTCTTGTAGGGTGCGACCTCCACCCGGGCGCCTGCAATCATCTCGCGGATGTTGCGCCTCGAGAGCGCACCATAGTCGGGGTCCGCCTCGACGTCGAACAGCACGTGACCCTCTGCCTCGTAGGCGAAGCCTTTGTCGATCAATGTCGAGATCATCTCGATCATGTCATCAACATGTTCCGTCGCGCGCGGCTCGATGTCGGGTGGCAGGACACCCAAAGCGCCCATATCCTCGCTGTAAGCGGCGATAAACCGAGCGGTGATCTCGTCGATCGGTTTGCCGCTCTCGATCGCCGCCTGGTTGATCTTGTCGTCAACGTCCGTGATGTTTCTGGCAAAAGTGAGCTTGTACTTGCGTCGCAGCAGTCTCGCCAGCACGTCGAACACGACCGCGGGGCGCGCATTGCCGATATGTGCATAGTTGTACACCGTAGGTCCGCAGACATACATCGTGACCTCGCCGGCTTGCAGCGGCTCGAACTCGACTTTCTCGCCCCGCAGGGTGTCATGCAGATACATGCTCAGAACCGACCCTCGGATTTCGGGAATCGTCCGCGGCGCCGTTTCGCAGCGACCGGCTCCGGTTCACGCATGGCGATGGCTCTGGCCTGGAAGCTGTACTCGATGGTGCCGATGAGCCACAGGAAATAGCCGATGAGTTCGATGAACTCCTCGACGGCGAGCTTGACGACGCGCCGGTAGTCTTCGTCCAGGATCGATTGCCACAACGGCTCGTGTCCGACGAGACGAACGAACGCAAAGATAATGGTGGCGCCCGCGAACAGCAGCGTCAGGCCGGGAGAAGGCCACATACGCAACCAGCCGATGCGAAAACGGCGTCGGTGGCGATAGGTGTAGACGATGACGAGCGCCAGGACGACGCCCATGAGCAACTGCCAGAAATTATCGGCGACGTAGCGGTCCAGAAAATAATCGTATTCGCGAATGATGAACGCTAACGCCAGGCCGCCGAACAGGACCGCGATCGGCCTTTGCGAAGGGCAGTATTTGCCGACCCAGGCGTAAAGGAGCCCGCAAATGCCGAGGATGCCTGGCTGGATCATTTCGACCGGCGAATACTCGCTGGTACCGAGCGTGTCTCCGGGATCGACGATGACATGAAACTTGAGACTGCCGGGCGAGGTAATTTCCAGCATCACGAACAGCCACGTGAATAATGAAATACCCAGGAAATAAAGCACGTATCGGAAAATCGCCATGTCGCGTGGCCATTAGCCCGGAAGTTGCGCCACTGCAGGTTGCGGTCCGCGCTTAAGATCGCCCGAGGTTTTGCTTGCCTGACGGGTTTTCCGAGGATGCGGAATAGCGGTGACTATTTCCGACCGAGGAAAATTCGTCAGGCAATCAATGACTAAGCCAAAGCGCGTCATACTGGCCAAACTTCCGAGCTGGTTGAATCCCCAGCCGGAATATTGCACGTAGCGACGGTCGATCGCCAGCCTGAATCCAGGCAATCCGGCGCATTCTCATGTTCCGCGAAGTTTGAAAACGGGATTTCCGACCTTGTCGAGCAATTTCTCGGCGAGCAGCCAGGCGCGCGCATCGTCGGCATCTTCTTCGAACCAGCGGCTCGTGCTACCGAGCCTGAAGCTGTATCCCCATTTGTCCATGTCCTGCATGAGTCGTTGCCGGCCGACGCCAGGCAGATGGTCGGCGAGCACGATCTGCAGGTAACAGACAGCCGACTCCTCGACATCATCGCTCCGGGCATTGCCATTGAGCCTAGCACGGCGATCGGGCGATACACAGACAATGTGACAGAGTTCGTGCAGCAGCGAATGCACCGGTGTGTCGCCCCGCACGAAAATCCGTCGGCCGACGATACCGGCTTCCGGTTCGCCCCAGAAGCTGCCGGTAACCGGCAGTCCGCCAGCAATCCATTCCACGGAAATGCCGTAGCGGCCCGCGATGCGCCGCACTTCGTGTTCACCTATATCCGCGCAGCAGAGAATAGCCTCGGCGGTCATCACGACCGAGTGCCGGCGCGTTCCCGTCATATCGCCGATAACTGGATCAGGACGATTCTGACCAGGTCATCGACGATCGCGGCCCGCAACAGCGCTTCTTCTTTTTCCTTGCCGAGCACCTGGGTCTCGTCCCAGGTGTAATCCCGCGTCAGCGTCTGCGAGCGCGGCTCAAGCAAGGTCATATGCTCCGTTCGCACGCTGTAGAACACCGTGTGGAAGACCTCGAATTCCCGCGGCACGTTGCGCGCCGAGACGGACAACACACGTTGCCCGGGAATATCCGAAATGATCGTGAACGTAGCCGTCGCGTCGAGTGGCGAGTCGACCACGTCCACACCGGCATTTTGCAGGCTGTCGCGAAGACGCCGGTAGAACAGACTGTGCCGGTCCTGCGCCTCGATGTACGTTCGCGCCATCTCGGGCGGCACGCTGGTCGCGCCGCGCAACTGGAAGCCGCAGGCAGCGAGCCCGAAGGCCGCCAACAACAATGCCGGAATGAGAAGCGGACTCGACGTCTTGTTACACAACGACGTTTACCAGCCGCCCAGGCACGATGATCGTCTTGCGAATCTCCTTGTCGGCGACGAATCGCTGCACGTTCTTGTCGGCCAGTGCCAGTGCCGAGATCGCCTCCTTGTCCGCATCCGAGGCGACCGAAATCCGTCCGCGCAACTTGCCGTTCACCTGCACGATGATCTCGATCATGTCCTGCTCCAGCGCGGTGTCGTCGACTGCCGGCCAGGGCTCGTCGACAATCGCGGTAGCATGCCCCAGCGCATGCCAGAGCACGTGGCAGATGTGCGGCACGATCGGCGACAGCACGAGCACGACCGTTTCCAGCGCCTCGCGAACGACGCCGCGGTCTTCCGCCGACTTTACGCCGTAACGATTCACGGCGTTCAAGAGCTCCATGGCGGCGGCGATCGCCGTGTTGAACGTGTAGCGGCGGCCGATATCGTCGCTGACCTTGGCGATCGTCTGATGCGTTTTCCGACGCAAACCGCGCTGCTCGTCATCGAGCGTAGCCGCGTCGACCGGCGCGACGTCACCTTCGGCGACGTGCTGCTGTACGGCCTTCCAGAAACGCCGCAGGAAGCGCGACGCGCCCTGGACACCCTCGTCGGACCATTCCAGCGCCTGCTCTGGCGGCGAGGCGAACATCATGAACAGTCTGACGGTGTCGGCGCCGTATTTTTCGATGAGTTGCTGCGGATCGACGGTATTGCCTTTTGCTTTCGACATCTTGGCGCCGTCTTTGAGCACCATGCCCTGCGTCAGCAGGTTGGTAAACGGCTCGTCGGCCGAGGAAAGGCCGAAGTCGCGCATGACTTTCTGGAAGAATCGCGCGTACAGAAGATGCAGGATCGCGTGCTCGATGCCGCCCGTGTACTGATCGACCGGCATCCAGTAGGCCTCGCGCTCATCGAGTATGGCGGTGTCGCAGTCCGGACTCGCGTAGCGCGAGAAATACCAGGACGATTCAACGAAGGTATCGAAGGTATCGGTCTCCCGTTTCGCCGGCTTGCCGCATTTCGGGCAGGTCGTATCGACGAACGCCGGCATTTCCTTGAGGGGCGAACCGACGCCGGTGAATTCGACGTCTTCGGGCAACAGTACCGGCAGTTGGTCCTCGGGCACCGGTACCGAGCCGCATTCATCGCAGTAGATGATCGGAATCGGTGCACCCCAGTAGCGCTGCCGCGACACGCCCCAGTCGCGTAGCCGGTAATTGATCCTGCGCCTGCCGCGGCCTTCCGATTCGAACCGGTCGGCGATTGCGTCGCATGCCTGCCGGTAATCCATGCCATCGAGATCGCCGGAATTGACGACCGTTCCGTAATCCACGTAAGCGCCTTCGCCGATGTCGATGTCCGTGCCGTCCGCCGGAGTGATGACCTGCACGATCGGCAAGCCGTGCGTGTCCGCGAATTCCCAGTCGCGATGATCGTGGCCCGGTACGCCCATTACGGCGCCGGTACCGTAGCTCATGAGAACGAAGTTACCGACCCACACAGGTATTTTTTCGCCGCTCAGGGGATGGATGGCGGACACCCCGATCGGCATCCCCTTCTTCTCCATCATCTCGAGCGCGGCTTCGGCGGCTTGTGTCTTTTTGCACTCCTCGACGAATGCGGCGATTTTCTTGTCACCAGCCGCCGCTTTCTCGGCTAACGGATGCTCGGCCGCAACTGCCATGTAGGTGATGCCCATGATCGTATCGGGGCGCGTCGTGAACACCGTCAATGGTTGCTCTTCGCCCTCCACGTCGAACATCAGCTCGACGCCCTCCGAGCGGCCGATCCAGTTGCGCTGCATCGTCTTGACCGACTCGGGCCAGCCAGGCATGCGGTCGAGGCATTCGAGCAATTCGTCGGCGTATGCCGTGATCTTCATGAACCATTGCGGAATCTCGCGCCGTTCGACCAGAGCATCCGAGCGCCAGCCGCGCCCGTCGATGACTTGCTCGTTAGCCAGGACGGTCTGGTCGACGGGATCCCAGTTGACGACGGAGTTCTTGCGGTAGACCAAGCCCTTGTCGAACATCTTCGTGAACAGCCACTGCTCCCACCGGTAGTACTCCGGCTTGCAGGTCGTTACCTCGCGCGACCAGTCGTAGCCGTAGCCGAGCCGCTTCAATTGGCCGCGCATGTAATCGATGTTCTGGTAGGTCCATTTCGCCGGCGGCACGCCACGCTGGATAGCGGCATTTTCCGCAGGCATGCCGAACGCGTCCCAGCCCATCGGCTGCAGCACGTGCTTCCCCTGCATGCGCTGATATCTGGCGATCACGTCATTGATCGTGAATACCCGCACGTGGCCCATATGCAGCTGCCCGCTGGGATAGGGAAACATCGTCAGGCAGTAGAACTTGTCCCGTCCGGCGTCCTCGCCGACCTCGAAGCAGCGCTCGGTCTCCCAGTACTCGCGGGCTTCACGTTCCACCGCTTCCGGTTTGTAACTCTTGTCCATCGATGAACGGTTTTATCGCTCGGATCAGAGGCCGGAAGGATAACCGGTTCTGAAAGTCCGCGCAGCCTGAGGTATGACAGGTATTTCAGCCCCGGATCGCGGCTTGGTCGCTGCTGCACGTCCCTGTCCAAGAAGCCGCTCCCACAGAAGCCGATCCCGTGAAATCTGTTCCTACGGCCGCGCCTCCAGCCGGTAGTGCGCCATGAGGATTTTCGCGACCTCCGGCCTGGTGAACTCCGGCGGCGGGGCGATGCCCTGGCTCAAGAGCTCGCGCAGTCGCGTTCCGGACAGGAGCAGGTAATCGTCGGGCGTGTGATCCTGTGCTTCGCGCATCATGACGACCCGGTTCAGTTTCCTCGACCACGCGGTATGGTCGGCGCGGAATATCTCGATCTGCAACGCATCGTCGGGGATGCTTTCGAAGATTTCCTGCGCATCGAAAGCGCCGTAGTAGTCGCCCACGCCGGCGTGGTCGCGTCCGACGATCAGGTGCGTCGCTCCCATGTTCTGGCGAAACACGGCGTGCAGCAACGCTTCGCGCGGCCCTGCATACAGCATGTCGAAGCCGTAGCCGCAGACGATCACGGAGTTCTCCGGAAAGTAAACGTCGACCATCTTGCGAATGCAGTCGTCGCGAACGGCCGCCGGAATATCGCCTTCCTTGAGCTTGCCCAGCAACATGTGAATGACAATACCGTCGGCGCCGGTACGCTCTTTGGCAATCCGGCAAAGCTCTTCGTGGGCGAGATGCATCGGGTTGCGGGTCTGGAACGCGACAACTTTGTTCCATCCGCGATTCTCGATATCTTCACGAATCTGCATGGCCGTGCGAAACGTACCCGCGAACTCCTCACTGAAATAGCTGAAGTTCAGCACCTTGACCGATCCGGCGATGCAGTAATTACCGAGCCGGCGGAATACGGCAACGCCGGGATGCGCATCGTCCGACGTTCCGTAGACCGCGCTGACGATCGTTTCTTTCTGATCGGAATTCAATCGTTCGACGCTCGCCACGTCCATGATTGCCAGCACGGCGTTGCCATCAACGTTTGGATCGCGCAGCGCGATGCGCCCGGTCTCCGGGATTCCCGAAACATCCTGCGCAAGATTCAACACCGGTACCGGCCAGAACAGGCCGCTCGTGGTGTGCATATTGGCCGCGACGCTCATGGCGTCATCGATGTTCATGAAGCCGTCTAGTGGCGTGAAATAACCGGCGCCCAGCATCACCGCATTCGCGGCAGCCGCCGAATTGAGAATGAGAGACGGCAGGCTTTCGGCTTCGGCCGTCAGCTCGCGGCGTCGCGCCGGATCGGCAACGACCAGCGGATTCAGGGCAGCCGCCCCGTGTGGCCTGATCATCGTTCCTGAATGACAGCAGCGCCGTCCACGCTGTCGTCGACGCGGGTGAAATAGGCACGCTTTATGATGCCGTTGTGCAACAGATAATCGATTACCGTCTGGACCTCTTCCTCGACCGTCATCTCGTCGGACTTGAGATGGATTTCCGGGTTCAGTGGCGGCTCGTAGGGATCATCGATGCCCGTAAAGTTCTTGATCTGGCCCGCGCGTGCCTTCTTGTAGAGGCCCTTCGGATCTCGCCGTTCAGCAACTTCGAGCGAACAATCGACGAAGACCTCGACGAAATCGAGATCCGCCGCCTCGTGCAGCTCGCGCACCTCGTCGCGGTCTTCCTTGTATGGACTGATGAAACTGGATAGCGCAATCGCACCTGCATCGCCGAAAAGCTTCGCGACCTCGCCGATGCGCCGAATGTTTTCTCGTCGGTCTTGCTCCGAAAAGCCGAGATTCTTGTTGATGCCCAGGCGCACATTGTCACCGTCCAGGCGATACAACAGCTTGCCAAGATCAAACAGGGCCTGTTCCAGCGCGACGGCAATCGTGCTCTTGCCGCTGCCGGATAAGCCGGTAAACCAGATCGTTGCGCCTCGTTGCCGCAGGATCTTGTAGCGATCCTCCCTGCCGATTTTTCCTTCCTGCCAGGTTACGTTCGTCGCTTTTTGTTCTGTCGACATGAAGATTCCTTTTGCTTTACTGTCCGGGGCCGGTTCTCTTGACGGCCCGCCTTTCGCGGAAACCGTTCAGTAACAGATCCGAACATTTCTGAATGATCTCGAACAAATCCAGATCGGGATCGCGGACGATGATGTCGCCCCAGGCATTGCAAATCCCGATGACCGCCTGGGCCGCGAAATGGCAGTCGATAGAATCGCGCAAGACACCGTCGCGAACGCCTTGTTCGAAGATCCCCTCGAGCAGTTGCCGGTAATTGCTGCCCAGCGACTTCAGTTTCTTACGTTTCTCTTTGGGTAAATACAGACGTTCGTCGTTGTAAACCTTGAGCGCCTCATTGCGTTCCCGATAACTCGTCAAATGGGAGGTGATCGTCGCCATCAATTTCGACTCGAACGATTCTTCGCTGGCCGCGATCACCTTCATGTGCTCGACATATTCTTCAATTCCGTAAAGACACACCTCGCCCAGCGCTTCTTCTTTCGATTTGAAGTAGTAATAGAGACTGCCCTGTTTGATTCCCATGTTCTCGGCGATGTCTTTGGTGCTCGAGCCATGGAATCCCTTCTCGGCAAAAATCGCCGCCGCAGACTTGATCGCCTGCAATCGTTGCTGGCGGTATCTCTGGTTGTCGGTGTGTGACACCACAGCCGGATTCCTGCAATTCGGGCCAGGTGAAAATTCTATAGATCTATAGAAAAAATGGCAATTTATTTATTTTATATAATATAAACAATATGTTATGTACTATGATTTCAATCGATTAATTGATTTTTTCGGGTCAAGGTGTCCCGCCCGGCGCAGAAGGCGATGACGAGCATGACCAGCGCGATGCAGGGTACGTTGCCGAATCTCGCGTAGGGAGTCAGGCCCTGCCGGGGCATGACGTCCGCGGTCGCGGCGTCCCGGGTGAATTGTTCGAGCATGCCGCTGAGCACGCCGTGCGCCGAAATGAACGCACTGACCCCGGTATTCGTCGCCCGCACGACCGGTCGCCGGAATTCGATGGCGCGCATCCGCGCGATTTCGAGGTGCTGATGCGGCGCGATCGAGTCGCCAAACCACGCATCGTTGCTGACATTGATCAGTATCGTCGCGTCGGGCAGTGCATACAGTTGCTCCGATGCATAAGCATCTTCGTAGCAGATGGCGACGGAAAGTTTTTGCCCGTCCCGCGTGCGCAACAATTCCTGCTCCGCCTCGCCGGGGATAATGTCGGAGTAAGGCAGACTCATCAGCCGCATCCATTCGCGCACGAAATCGGGAACCGGAAAATATTCGCCGAAAGGAACGAGGTGACGTTTGCGGTAGATCTGGCGGTCCGCACCGTCGAGCAGTACGACACTGTTGTAAATAGCATCTGTCGTGGCATCCTGTTCGAGTATGCCGAAAAGCAGCGTCTGCGCATTGCCGCTGAGGTCCGACTGCAGTAAATCGACATAGGGCTCGACGGCGTGAAGCAGAGACGGGATTGCAACCTCCGGCCAGACGATGAGCCTGCTGTCGCGATGATCTGCCAGCGATTTCCGGTACATGGCGAGCGTTGGCCGGAACTGTTCGCGCAACCATTTTTGATCCTGCGATACGCCGCCCTGGACGATCGTCGTGCGTACGGCAGGACCGGCCTCGTCGGTCCATTCGGCATCCTTGACCGCAAACCCGGCCATCCAGGGAACGAGTGCCACGAAGACAAGTAACCAGCGCAGGCCTGCAGCGATTCTCGTGGCTGCCAGCAAGGCAGCGGCACTGACCGTAACGGCGAGCGACAAACCGTATACGCCCAGTAACGGCGCCAGACCACTCAGCGGGGAATCAATCTGGCTGTAGCCGAGCGCGAGCCAGGGAAAACCCGTGAGGAACCAGCCACGAAACCACTCGATGCCGACCCACACCGATGGCGCCACGAACAGTAGGCGTACGACGTCGCCGCCGCTCAGTCTGGCCGTCAGCCAGCCTGCAGCCGCGTAATAGACACCCATGATTGCTACGAGAGCGAGCATGAGGAAAATCGCGAGGATGAGTGGTGCCCCGCCGAAGACGTGTATGGAGTTGTAAAGCCAGTAGGTGCCCGCGAGAAACAAACCGGCGCCGAACCAGAATCCATAGATCGCCGCATTTCGCGGGCTGGAGTCCAGGAAACCATGCAGCAGGGGAAGCAGGAACAAAGGCGCCAGCAGGAATAAGCCGAAAGGCGCGAACGACAACACCATTGCCGCGCCCAGCAAGAAGAACATAAGCCTCGCCCGGGTCGGATTGTTCCTCAGTAACGCCGTCAGCGAGAAATGATCCGGCACGTTGTCAGCCGGTAGCAATCGACTCTTGCGGTATGCGGTTCACCTGCAACGCATCGATGCGGCGACGATCGGCCTTGGTGACACGAAACTCAAAGCCACCATAGGCGATACTCTCACCGAGGCGCGGCAGCCGGCCCAGTTGGTGCATGACCAGCCCGCCGATCGTCTCGTAATCCTCGTCGTCGGTGAAATTACAACCAAAAAATGCGTTGAAATCCTCGATTCGGGTCAGTGCACGTACCGTAAAGCAGGGGCGGCCATTGGCATCGACATCGGGTTCGATGAATTTGGCTTCCGCCGGATCGTGCTCGTCGTCGATTTCGCCGACGATCTCCTCGAGCACGTCCTCGATCGTCAGCAATCCGGCCACGCCGCCGTATTCGTCGACGACGATTGCCATGTGATTCCGACTGTCGCGAAACTCCTTGAGCAGCGCATTGAGCCGTTTCGATTCCGGGATGATGGACACGGGACGCAGGAATTCTTCGATATCGGGCTCTGTTGCCGAATCGTTGCCAAAAAGTCTTAACAGATCCTTCGCGAGGAGTATACCGATTACCTCGTCGCGCTCGTCGCCAATCACCGGGAAGCGGGAATGGCCCGACTCGATGATCACCTTGAGCATTTCGTCGATCGACTGGTTGCGCTCGATGACGACCATCTGTGACCTGGGCACCATGACCTCCCGTACCTGGGTTTCCGCGACTTCCAGGACGCCGCTGAGCATCTCCTGCTCGTCCGGATCGACGGCGTCGGCCTGTTGCAGTAAATCTTGGATTTCTTCTCGGCTCCAGGGTTCACCTTTAATCGCGCGGAGAACGCGCTTGATAATTCCGGTGGGTCCTGTGCCGTTGGTACTGGGCGGTTTGTCGTTCATCTGGTCTGTGTGATCATCCTCTGCTGCCGGGATACAGCCAAGCCGACGCTATCGGATAGCTGGATATTGTAACAGCAGCCATTTTTTCGATAGTGTGCCATATGTCAATCTCTTGATTTATAGGGGTTTTCCACGCCCCCGAGCACCAGGATTTCCGTTTCCAGCGTTTCCATCCGTCGCGCCTCGGCGTCGGATTCGTGGTCGTATCCGAACAGATGCAAGGCCCCGTGCACGATCAGGTGCGCCCAGTGATCCGAGTGCTTCTTGCCCTGGTCCGTTGCCTCGCGCGCTACCACCGGTCCGCAGATGACGATGTCGCCGAGCGCCAGCGGCAAATCACCCGGCGGATCATTCAGGCCCTCTTCGCACGCCGAAAATGACAACACATTGGTCGCGTAGTCCCGGTTTCGATACTGCCTGTTCAGTGCCCGGCCTTCCGCTTCGTCGACGATTCTTACAGAAATCTCGAGCGGCCGTTCCGCGCCAGGGCCCACACGGTTGATGACTTTCTCGACCCAGTCGCGGACCTCCGATTCGGCGGGCGCATCATCGAGATTCGCCGCGAATTGCACGTCGACCTGGACCGGTATCGTCATCGTCCGGACAGATCAGGATTCCTTTCCGTTGTTGCCGTTCGATTCGTAGGCTTCGACGATCCGCTGGACCAGCTCGTGGCGCACGACGTCGTTCGGCGTGAACCAGGTGAATGCAACGCCATCGACGTCGTTCAGTATCTCGACAGCGTTCTTGAGGCCCGACGTCTGCCCGGCCGGCAGGTCGATCTGGGTGACATCGCCGGTCACCACCGCTTTGGAGCCAAACCCGATCCGCGTCAGGAACATTTTCATCTGCGCGACACTCGTATTCTGCGCTTCGTCGAGAATCACGAACGAATCATTCAGCGAGCGGCCACGCATGAATGCCAGCGGCGCGATCTCGATCAGGTTCTTTTCGATCAGGCGTCCGACCTGTTCCGGCCCGAGCATGTCGTAAAGCGCGTCATACATCGGTCGCAGGTAGGGATCCACCTTCTGCGACATATCGCCTGGCAGGAATCCGAGGCGTTCACCCGCTTCGACGGCGGGCCGCACCAATATGATTCGGCTCACCTGTTCGTTCTCGAATGCATCTATCGCGCTGGCCACCGCAAGATAGGTTTTGCCGGTACCCGCCGGGCCGATGCCAAACGCCAGGTCGTTCTCGCGGATACTCTTCAGGTACGTTCTCTGGTTCTTGCCGCGCGCCCGTACCAGCCTTCTGCGTGTCTGGATCTCGAACCGGTTCTCCTCCGTGGCATCCGGACCGTCAGCACTATCCGTCGCCTCATCGTCCTTCATGGTCAGCTCCTGCAAACAGATGTGCACGCGTTCGGGATCCAGTCGCTCACTGTCGGTCAGTCGAAACAGGGATTGAATGACGTTTTGTCCGATCTGCGCCGCGCCGGCATTTCCGGTGATGCGAAACTGATTGCCGCGGCTGGAGATTTGTACCTTGAGGCGGCGTTCGATCTGGCGTATGTGCTCGTCGAATTGTCCGCAGAGATTGGCAAGACGTTTGTTGTCGGCGGGTTCCAGGACGACGTCCCGGGATATTGTTACAGCGTTCAATGTTTGAAGTCAGTTCCTCTGCTGCGATGCGGCATGATGCAAGCCTACCGCTTCATAGAGTGGGTTGGAAGTGAAGGAGTTCACGAATTGCCAATTGAGTCGATCAGGCTGCAGCCCGATTGCCGGTCAACCGCCCACGCAGGGAGTTCGGAAGCGCTTCCGTGATAATTACGTCCGCCAGCTGACCGATCAACGCGGGATCGGCGTCGAAATTGACCCAGCGCATGTTCTCGGTACGCCCGGTCAATTGCGTCGAACCTTTCTTCGACGGTTTTTCGACCAGCACCGGCTGCACGGATCCCACCATCGTTCGGCTGATGGCTATGGCCTGTCCCTTGATCCGTTCCTGCAGCGTCTGCAGCCGCTCCTTCTTGACCGACATCGGCGTGTTGTCCTCGAAATTCGCTGCCGGCGTGCCGGGCCGCGGACTGAAGATGAAGCTAAACGACTGGTCGAAACCCACTTCGGCAATGAGTTTCATCGTCGCCTCAAAATCGCTGTCGGTTTCGCCGGGGAAGCCGACGATGAAGTCGGACGAGATCGAGATGTCCGGCCTGACCTTCCTGAGCTTCCGTATCTTCTGTTTGTATTCGAGTGCCGTATGGCCACGCTTCATTCGCGACAGGATGCGATCGGATCCGTGCTGCACGGGGAGATGCAGGAAATTCGCCAGCTTCGGAATCTCTGCATAGGCCTGGATCAGGCTGTCGGTGAAATCGCGCGGGTGCGAGGTCGTGAAGCGGATTCGCTCGATGCCGTCGATTGCAGCTATGTAATAAACAAGTGTCGCCAGATCCGCCAGCTGGCCGTCGTGCATTGGGCCGCGATACGCGTTGACGTTTTGCCCGAGCAGGTTGATTTCCCGCACGCCCTGTTCAGCCAGACGGAAGGCTTCTGTCACCACGTCATCGAGCGGCCGGCTGATTTCCTCGCCGCGCGTGTAAGGCACGACACAGAAGGTGCAATACTTGCTGCACCCTTCCATGATCGACAGATAGGCGGTCGGACCTTCAGCGCGCGGATCCGGCAGGCGGTCGAATTTTTCGATTTCCGGAAACGAAACATCGACGACCGGTGCAGCCGTACGCCGCGCATCGTCAACCATCTGCGGCAGCCGGTGCAGCGTTTGCGGGCCGAACACCAGGTCAACGAACGGCGCGCGTCTCACGATGCCATGGCCTTCCTGGCTGGCGACGCAGCCGCCGACGCCGATCATCAGCCCGGGCCGTTCCTGCTTCCACGCGCGCCAGCGACCGAGCTCGGAAAACACCTTCTCCTGCGCCTTCTCGCGAATCGAACAGGTATTGACCAGCAACAGGTCCGCTTCTTCGGGATTTTCCGTTAATGCGAAACCATGCGATTCACGCAGGACATCCGCCATCTTCTCCGAGTCGTACTCGTTCATCTGGCAGCCCATGGTCCGGATGAAAAGCCTTTTTGGCATTGCGTCCAACCGGTCGCGCCACTAGAAAGGAATATCGTCGTCGAAATCGTCGGCCTGCGCCCCGGGCGGTGGCGCCGCCGGCGGTTGCGTATCGCTCATTGCGGGCGCACCGGCGCCGGTGCGTCCGCCGAGCATCTGCATTTCATCGGCAATGATCTCAGTCGTCCAACGATCGTTGCCGTTCTGGTCCTGCCATTTCCGCGTGCGCAGTCTGCCTTCGATGTAGACCTGGGATCCTTTTCTCAGGTATTCCGCGGCTACCTCGGCCAGACGCCCGAACATCGCGACCTTGTGCCACTCGGTGCGATCTTTCTGCTCGCCGGTCTGCTTGTCCTTCCAGGATTCGTTGGTCGCCACGCTCAGGTTGGTGACCGCCGAACCGCTGGGCATGTAGCGCGTGTCCGGGTCTGCACCCAGATTACCGACGAGAATTACCTTGTTTACTCCACGGGCCATTGTGGTCCCCTGTCATGAAAGTTGTGCGGTTCCGATTGGGGGTACGTATTGTAGGCCCTGCCCGGTCAAATGCCACCTTGAAATCAGGCAGATAACGGAGAATTGGGGCCTGTCACTCCTCGCCGGCACCGAGTCCATGGACCAGCAGCCACGAGGCCGCGAGCAGCGCGCAGACGAGGAATACGCCGGACGGATCCCCGCCCGAGAGGAATCGGCCGCCGAGGATGCCGCCCGCAAAGGCGCCGAGGAACTGCGAACTGGAAAACACGCCCAGTGATGCGCCACGCAGTTCGCCCGCAGCGCGGATGGACAGCCTGGCCGGCAGCCCCGCCTCCAGGAAATTGAAGCCCGCGAAAAACACCGCAAGCGCGAAACCGACCGTCGCGACGTTGATGCTCGCAAAAGCGAGCATGCCCTGCCCCGCCACCAGCAGCACGATCGCCGTCTTGAATGTCGACGATTTGCCTTTTCGCTCGTCGGCGATGATCAGGGGCACGGTGCCGAGCAGCGAGGCGAGGAGCGCGGCAGTGTATAACTGCCACTGGTCGGATACGGCCACTTGCAGCTCGTTGCGCAGCAGGAAAGGCAGTGCCACGAAGCTGGCAGTCAACAGCGCGTGCAGCACGAAAATGTAAAGGTCGAGCCATATCAGGTCCGGTCGGAAAGCCGCACCCAGGTGCCATCCCGATCGTTTCGCCGGTCGTGCGATACCGCGCGGCAACAGCACCGTGAGCAGGGCAGCGACGGCGGCCAGGATCGCCGCCAGCCAGAAAAGCGAGCGCACGCCGGCGGCGGCCGCGATCACCGGACCAATGACGAGTGCCAGGAGAAAGGAACTGCCGATCGCGATGCCGAGCACCGCCATCGATCGCGTCCGGATTTCCTCGCGCGTTACATCGGCAAGCAGCGCGGTGAAGGTCGCCGAGATCGCGCCGGCGCCCTGCAACAGGCGGCCACCGATCACGACATAGATGCTATCGCTGGTCGCCGCGATGATGCTCCCCGCCGCAAAAACCGCCAGCCCGAACAGAATCACCGGCACGCGTCCGATGCGGTCGGAAATCGCGCCGAAGGGAACCTGCAACGCGGCCTGGGTCAGGCCGTATGCGCCGACGGCCATGCCGATCAGCTCCGGCGTCGCACCCTCGAGATCGGCTGCGAATAACGCGAGAACGGGCAACAGCGCAAACAGTCCGAACATGCGGCACATCGCCATGAGCGCAATCACGGAAATCGCACGCCTTTCGACCGGCAGCATGACGGCAAAAAACTGGCTGATTTGCTTGATCATTATTGGTTTGAGACGTACCGCCTTTGCGCCGCAGTCGCGCGGCGGCGTATATTAACAGGTTGTTTGCCGTTCACTCAGTTGAACCATGAAATCCATCGACATTCGCGGCGCGCGAACGCATAACCTGAAGAATCTCGATCTCAGCCTGCCGCGGGACAAGCTGATCGTGTTTACGGGTCTTTCCGGGTCCGGCAAGTCTTCGCTCGCTTTCGATACGATCTATGCCGAAGGCCAGCGACGCTACGTCGAGTCGCTTTCCGCCTACGCACGGCAATTTTTGTCGATGATGGAAAAACCGGACGTCGACCATATCGATGGCCTGTCGCCCGCCATCTCGATCGAGCAGAAATCGACGTCGCACAACCCGCGCTCGACGGTCGGCACGGTCACCGAGATCTACGATTACCTGCGTCTGCTTTATGCCCGGGCGGGCATACCCCGGTGCCCGGATCACGGTGTGACACTAGAAGCGCAGACAGTCAGCCAGATGGTGGACCAGGTCTTGGCGATGCCGGAGGGCAGCCGCCTGCTGCTGCTCGCGCCGGTCGTCATCGAGCGCAAGGGTGAACACGTGCAGCTCATGCAGGACCTGCAGGCCCAGGGATTCATCCGTGCGCGCATTAACGGCGAAGTCTACGAGCTCGATGACCCGCCGAAACTCGATCTTCGCCGCAAGCACAATATCGACGCGGTCGTCGATCGCTTCAAGGTGAAGGGGGACATCAAGCAGCGCCTGGCGGAGTCCTTCGAGACCGCGCTGCGCCTGGCGGACGGCGTGGCCCGCATCGCGTTCATGGACGGCCGCAATCATGAGGAGCTCGTGTTCTCGGATCGCTTTGCCTGCAACATCTGCGGCTACAGCCTGACCGAGCTCGAACCGCGCCTGTTTTCCTTCAACAATCCGACCGGCGCCTGCTCCGAATGCGACGGGCTCGGCGTGAAGCAGTTCTTTGATCCGGATCGCGTGGTCGTGAATTCCGACCTGTCTCTCGCCGGCGGCGCGATCCGCGGCTGGGACCGCAAGACCACGTATTACTTCCAGATGATCCAGAGCCTCGCGGACCACTACGAGTTCGATATCGAAACACCATTCAACGAGCTCACCGACGAACTTCGTGACACGATCCTGTATGGCAGCGGCAAGGAAAAGATCGAGTTTCGATATGCGAATTCGCGCGGCCTCGAAATCAAGCAGCGGCACCGATTCGAAGGTGTGATTCCGAATCTGGAGCGGCGCTACCGTGAAACCGAGTCGAGCGCCGTTCGCGAGGAACTGACGCGCTTCCTGAACAGTCAGCCGTGCCCGGAGTGCGACGGCACACGTCTCAACCGCTCCGCGCGCAACGTATTCGTCACGGAAAAGTCGCTGCCGCAAATCAGCGAGATGTCGGTCGGTTATGCCCGCGAGTTCTTCCAAACACTGAAGCTCGAAGGCTGGCGAGCCAAGATCGCCGACAAGATCGTCAAGGAAATCAGCGAACGCCTCGGTTTCTTAAGCGACGTCGGCCTCGATTACCTGTCATTGAATCGCAGCGCCGAGACCCTGTCCGGCGGCGAAGCACAGCGCATTCGCCTCGCGAGCCAGATCGGTTCCGGACTCGTCGGCGTCATGTATATATTGGACGAGCCCTCGATCGGCCTGCATCAACGCGACAACCAGCGCCTGCTCGGGACCCTGCTGCACTTGAGAAACATCGGCAACACGGTCATCGTGGTCGAACACGACGAGGAAGCGATCATGTCCGCTGACCACGTCGTCGACCTCGGCCCCGGCGCGGGCGTGCACGGCGGCCAGGTTGTAGCCGCCGGCAAGCCGGAAGTGATCATGCAGGAACCGCAGTCGCTGACCGGGCAATATCTGTCCGGGCGGCGCAGCATCGCGGTACCCGACTTTCGCGTCCCGGCGAATAAAGATCGCCAGCTCGGCATCAAGGGTGCCAGGGGCAACAATCTCAAGGATATCGACGTTTCAATCCCGCTCGGGCTGATGACCTGTGTTACTGGTGTATCCGGTTCGGGAAAATCGACCCTGATCAACGACACGCTGTACAAAGCTGTCGCGGAGACATTGCATCGAACCAGCCGTAACCCGGCGCCGCACGGCGATATCACGGGCCTCGAGCTCGTCGATCGCGTCATCGACATCAGCCAGAGTCCGATCGGCCGCACGCCGAGATCCAATCCGGCCACCTACAGCGGTTTGTTTACCCCGATCCGTGAGCTCTTTGCGGGAACGCCGGAAGCTCGCGCGCGCGGTTACATGCCGGGACGTTTCAGTTTCAATGTCAAGGGCGGGCGCTGTGAGGCCTGCCAGGGCGACGGAGTCATCAAGGTCGAAATGCATTTCCTTCCCGACATCTACGTCGCCTGCGATGTCTGCCGCGCCAAGCGCTACAACCGCGAGACGCTCGAGATCCGTTACAAGGGCAGGAACATCCACGAGATCCTCGAGATGACCGTGGAGGACGCCTCTGAGTTCTTTCGGAACGTACCGGCTGTCGCCAAAAAACTGCAGACCTTGATGGACGTCGGCCTGTCCTACATCAAGCTCGGCCAGAACGCAACGACACTGTCGGGCGGCGAGGCGCAGCGCGTGAAGCTGGCCAAAGAATTATCGAAGCGCGATACCGGACGCACGCTATACATCCTCGACGAGCCGACGACCGGCCTGCACTTCCACGACATCGAAATGCTGCTCGCCGTCCTGCACCGCCTGCGCGACAAGGGCAACACCGTCGTCGTCATCGAACACAACCTCGACGTCATCAAGACCGCGGACTGGATCATCGACCTCGGACCGGAAGGCGGCGACGGCGGCGGCGAGGTCATTGCGACCGGTACGCCCGAAGATGTCGCCGATACCAATGGCTCATTTACCGGCGAATATCTGCATCCGCTTTTGAATGGCGCGAGACAGAAGCAACGCGCATAGTCGAGGCATCGCGGCTGGAGCCGCTCCCACAATAGGTGGCGTGAATGTCGATCCTGCTCACGGATCTGAATCGGCTGGTTTCAGATCGACACATTTCGAGGGCAATTCAATCAAATCAACCAAAGCGCGACTGTTCGAGGCGATTGGAGTCACCGCCGTCGTTCTCTCTCTGATTTTCGATGCGTATCAGATAAACGAGTCGAATCGCATTGCGAAAGGCACTACGTCCTGCGAACTATCACGAAACTGCATGGCGATGAACCGGCTCTATGTCAACAACCCGGAGATGCTTGGCCTTCGCGTCGAGCTCGAGAACAAGAACTTCACGCCCATCGACCCCCTGGAGCGGTAGCGCGCAATGGCATACGCCCGAATGCTGATCAACATGTGGACTGCCTTGGAATTGGCGACCCTGGACAACCATCACTTTCAGTACCTCGCCGGATTTTACGACGAGGAAACGTGGCAGGGGTTCCGCGCGCAGTTGAAGGGTTTTGTTTCTTCCGACCTGATGGCGCGCCTCCTGATTCAGAAACGCGACGACTTCTTTCGAACCGGGTTCCGTGAACATTGTCAAGCGCAGATCGCGGAAGGCGCACCGGACGGCTCCTACCTGCCACAGCGGGCGATCTTCTAATCGGCGCGGCGGACGCTCACAATCTCGACCGGCTCGCTGAGCATCTGCCCCCTGGTGTAATCCGATTCACTCGGCGCGTCCGCCGGTAATCGGTTGATCTGCCTGACGACCTCCATGCCGTTGACGACTTTGCCGAACGCCGCGAAGCCCTGGCGATCCGGGTTGCGTGTCTCGCCGTAGTCGAGTCCCGGCTGATCCCCGATGCAGATGAAGAACTCCGAGCTGGCAGTGCCGACGTCGCCGCGCGCCATCGAAATCACGCCGTCCTTGTGAAGTATCCCCGTCTGCTCGGTGGTTTCATGATCGATCGGCTCGAACGGACTCTCCCTGTCGCCGAGTCCGCCCTGGATGACCTCGATCTTCGGCTTGCCATTGTCGTTCTCGTAAGTCACGACACGGTAGAACGTACCACGATCGAGATGCCCGTCGTCGACCAGTCTCAGGAAATTTCCGGCGGTGACCGGCGCCTTGTCGAGGTACAGCTCGATGTCGATGTCCCCCTGGCTCGTCGTCATCCTGATCCTGGCGGTCCCTTCATCGGCATGACCGGCCGACAGGCAAGACAGAAACAATAGTGACGTCAACATGATTGAGGATTGTCTGGTCATGTGATCTTATTTCCCCGAAACCTGTGTGAAATAGTCGTCGAAGGCTTTGGCAAACCGTTCCGGCGCTAACGCATCCATTCGAAGATACATGGACGGCTCGACGAGTTCGAGTTCCATCAGGTAAAAGCGGTCCCCCGCCCCGCGGACGAGGTCTGCGCGTGCGTACACCGGCATCGGCTCGATGAGTTGCAGGATCCGGTCACTGGTTTCCCGCAGCTCGGGCCCGGGATCGACTGCGACGATGTTCGCACCGAACTCTTCCTGGACGCGGAAGTCTCCCGATTTCGGTGTTTTCAGGATCGCGTGACTGAACTGCCGGTTGAAGTAGAAGAGCGAGTACTCCCCCTCGGACTGTATGTCGCTCATGAACGGCTGAATCACGCAGGCCACGTTACTGAATGTTCCGCTGAGCCTGGCTTCTGTCGAATCGAAATCCTTTCGTTCGATCAGGAAGGTATCTGTGGCGTTGGTACTGACGACGGGCTTGATGATGACTTTGTCGGCGCCGAAGCGATCGAGCGCCTTCCTGAGCATGCCGGCCTCGTAACGCTCACCCCAGATACTCGGGACGATATCGACGCCCATTTTCTCGAGATCCCTGAGGTAGGTCTTCGGCAGCGACCAGGTGACGAGCGCCATGTCGTTGACGAGGACGGCGCGCGAACGATCGATGGATGCCAGCACTTCGAGGAAACGATCCGGATCTTCGGGATAGTCCCACGGCGTGCCGATATAGACTGCATCGAAAGCGTCCCAGTCGACGTTTTCGCTGCGCCACGGCAGGGCATCGACCGTCCATCCCATGGCCTCTAACGGCGCAAAGCCGAGCTCGGCATCGATGGACCAGCCGTCGAGGTTTTCCATCGTCAGGTATGCGCAGCGCCTGGCCGTCATTGCGGATCGAATCTGCCGTGCTCGAGATAATTTCGTACCAGCCGGAACACGTAGCGATCATGCATGATCAGGGCGTGGCTGACGGGAACGACGATGAAATCTCGCATACCGTCGAGGCGCGTATCGGCGACCGATACCCTGCCATCGTCCGGATCGGGGAGCACCGCCGACGTGAAGGGATCGATGCTTCGGTTGCCGGCGATGACTGCGAAATCGAAGTCCGGCCTGCCGAGCTTGAGCGGCACGCTTTCCGGGCCCTTGCCGAGCTGGTAGCCCGCCGGCCCGTTGAGCCAGTCGAAGCCGGGGATGCGCACCATTTCATCCACGGCGACACTGCCCTGGTTCGGCGGCGCGAGCATCACGACGCGACCGAGTTGCGCGATCGAGTGATTTTCAAAGTAGGCACGAACGAGGATGCCGCCCAACGAATGGGTGACGAAATGAACCGTCGAGATGCCGGGCTTCTGCTCGCATTGTGCGAGGCCGGTCTCGACCGCTATCGGTGCCAATATCTCGATCGGGTATTCCCGCGACGGGTAATCGACGTTGGCGACGTGGTAACCGTTTCTCTGCAGCATGCGCTGCATCCGATGCATGGACAGATCGGTTCTCGCGAGGCCGTGTAGCAGGATGACGCACTCATCGGCATGCGCCGCCGGCGGTGTATGCCTGCCGCAGGCCGAAAGTAGCAGTGCCGCCACGAACAACAGCAGGACGGAATCGCTGGGCTTAATCATGAATAGCATCCGGCATCGGTCATCAGCCCTGTGTGTCGACATGTCCCTCGGCGAGCAGTTGCTTGTCGTGCAATTTGCCGAGCAACAGGAGCGCCAGTATTGCCCCGATGAGCGCGTAAAACATGTCCGATTGCGTATCGAAGATGTATCCCTGCGTGCCGAGGAATGACTCGGCGGCCTCTTCGGACAACAGCGCAACCCACCATTCGATCAGTTCGTAAAACGCGCTGAAGCCGAGACAGAAAGAAACGATGAAGAAATCACGCCACCAGCTGCTGTTAAAAACCCTGTTGCGAATGACGATTTCGCGGGCGACGATGACCGGAATGAAACCCTGTGCGAAATGCCCCAGCTTGTCATAGTTGTTCCTGGTCTGGCCGAACTCGTCGCGAATCCAGTCGAACATCGGAACCTCCGCATAGGTGTAATGACCACCGATCATGAGGATGATGCAGTGTACGAGGATAAGGAGATAGCTGAGTCGCGTGAGCGGATAGGTATCACGCGTATACCAGATGATTGCGGCGGCCAGTGCCGCTGGCAGTACTTCCAGGAACCAGGTCGGGTAGTCTTTGGGATTCACGCCCGACCAGACAAACACGATGAGAAAGATGGCGATCCAAGCATACTGCAGGGACTTGATTCGCATTGCGGCCTCCGGTCGCGTGCACTCAGGTTGTGAACCAGAATTCGATCTCCGACGTGTCGACATCGAACTGCGCCGAATGCTCTTCATTCGGTTCGATGCGATACCAGTCTCCGGGACCATAACGACTCTCGACACCGCCAATTGTCAGTAAGAGTTCTCCCTCGGTGATGACACCGACGTTGCGCGTCGGGTGCGTGTGCGGTTCGATCGAGGTGCCTGCCGGATAGGAGGCAAACAACACCTCGCAGCTCTTCGCACTGAGTTGATACGCATCGAACGGGCCTTCGAATTCCGGAAGCTGCCGAATCAGGTCGGGAAAGTGTGTCCTGCTCATCGTGTGTTCCTTGTTGCCGATACGCTTCAGTAATGCGGTGGGCGCTCGCCGCCGTCTCTTGCTGCGGTTTCCTCAGCCAGCACCCGGATCCTGTCCAGCAGCGACTGGTACGAGGCTTCGAGCCTCGTGATTTGTGCCTGCTGGTCAGTCAGCGCCTCATTCAGGACCGAGAGCGCATGCTCCTGGTGGGCCAGTTTCACTTCGATATTGATTATCCTTTCGTCTTCCACCGGAATCACCATTCGTGCGGCCGGAATCGAGACCCTAAGGCCGTGACACCATTTGTTCAATCCTCGTGCCGCCTGCGAGTCCGGCAGCGTGTATCCTTGCGGTTTTGTCGGATCACAGGCGTCCAATCGCATGTCATTGATACGCTTCGACAAGGTATCCCTGAAATTCGGTGAGCAGCTGATCCTCGGCGAGGCGGAGCTGGCGGTCGAGCGCGAGGAGCGCGTGTGCCTGATCGGCCGCAACGGCGCGGGCAAATCGACGACCTTCAGGCTCATCACCGGTGAGATCGAGGCCGATTCGGGTGAGATCGTGCGCCATGCCGGCCTCGCCGTGAGCCAGCTCGCACAGTCGTTGCTCGATGCCTCGGACCAGAGCGTGCGCGAGGTCGTCAAGTCCGGCCTGACCGGCATCCAGTCGCTCCTCGACGAATACCGGCAGCGTTCCGGCGAGACCCTGGACGCAGCGGGCATGCGGCGGCTGGAGGAGCTGCATCGGCAGATCGAGACCCACGGCGGCTGGCACATCGAGCAGCGGGTCGATGCCATCATCTCGGAACTCGAGTTGCCGGCAGAGCGCAAAATCAACGAATTGTCCGGGGGCTGGCAGCGGCGCGTCGCCCTCGCCCGCGCGCTCGTACAGAAACCCGATCTGTTATTGCTCGACGAGCCCACGAATCACCTCGACCTCGTCACGATCGAGTGGCTCGAGGATATCGTCCGTTCCTATGATGGTTCTGTCATGTTCATCACGCACGATCGGGCGTTTCTCAAGCGTCTCGCGACGCGGATCGTGGAGATCGATCGAGGCAAATTGACGAGCTGGCCGGGCGATTTTGAGAACTACCTCAGGCGCAAGGAAGAAGCGATGGATGCGGAGTCGCGCGCCAACGCGAGGTTCGACAAGAAACTGGAAGAAGAGGAAATCTGGATCCGGCAAGGCATCAAAGCACGCCGTACCCGCAATGAGGGACGCGTTAGGGCGCTCGAGAGAATGCGCGAAGAGCGTGCCAAACGAATGACACCGGAGCATGGCGCGAGAATTCATATCGAGGAGGCCGACCGGTCCGGTCGCAAGGTCATTCGCGCGAAAAACGTCAGCTATGGCTATGATGACCAGCCGCTGATCCGCAACTTTTCCATCAAGATTATGCGCGGCGATCGCATCGGCATCCTGGGTAACAACGGAGTCGGCAAGACGACCCCTCGGCGTCGGCGGCCTGGATCGAGGTGGTGCCTGCGGTGAAGGCCTCCTCGTTGCTCATCGTCAGACTCTGCTGCCAGCCGCCTTCGCCCTCGGCGTCGGCTTCCGGCGGGATCGGCGTCCACTGCTCGAGGAGCTCGGTGAACGGATTCTCGCCGCCCTGGAAGGGGTAGGGATCGCCGGGCTTCGCGTCGGCGTCGTTTCTCTCCCAGTCGATCGACTCGAACCGCGCCCGCGCGTACTCCTTGGACAGCAGGCCCCGGATCGGCTCCTCGGGCGGGAAGTAGGGGTCGCCGTAGTAGAAGTCGCGGTCGGCGAAGGCGAGGTTCATCGCCTGGTAGAGGGCGTGGATGTAGGCGGCGGAGTTGTAGCCCAGCTCGGCCAGCTCCAGGTTCTCGAGGATGTTGAGCGCCTGCAGCATCACCGGGCCCTGGACCCAGTGGGTCAGCTTGTAGACGTCGATCCCCTTGTACGACGCCTTCACCGGCTCCTCGACGTGAAGCTCCCAGCCCGCGAGGTCCTCCATCGTGACGGAGCTCCCCTGCTCCCTGGCGCCACGCACGTACTCTTCGGCGATGTCGCCCCGATAAAAGCGATCGTAAGCCGCGTAGATCGCCGCCTTCCTGTCGAGCCCTCGCGCAAGCGCCTCGCGCTCGGTCGCAACGAGTTTCTCTAGTGTCGCCTTGAGATCCGGCTGGCGAAACATCTCGCCGGTAACCGGCAGCGACGGCCGGCCGTTGATGTCGCGGAAGAACACGGCCTTCGAGTAGGGCCACTTGATGATCTCGTTGCGATTTTCGCGGATGCGTCGTACCGAATGTTCTTCGATCGGGTAGCCCACGGCC
>JBFHXJ010000031.1:0-37855 GCA_041598995.1 Woeseiaceae bacterium
ACAGATCGACCGGATTGCGTGATTGCGGCACGTCGAACGATGCAAGGCGCGGCATCAGGGCCAGGATGGCATCGCCGTCTTCACTGACGGCCTGTCGTACCTCGAAACTCATGGCGCACTTGTCATTTTTTTGCCTGACGGAATGCGGATCAATTATAGGGGTCAGGCATCGCGTTTCATATTCGCATCGATCAGGTCGAACAGGTTGCCAAAGGGATCGCCAACCGTGCAACAGCGGCCGCCCCAGGGATGGACGACGATATCGATGGTCTTGCCGCCGCGCTCACGGATCCGCTCGACGACTTCGTCCAGCCTGTCAGTCTCGATAAAGAGATCCGAGTGTCCCGTGCCACACCAAGCTTCGGTCCACTCGAAGATCTTCAGCACCAGGCCACCGAGATCGTGATTTGTCGCGCGGCGAGGCCCGCCCTCGAATTCGCGCAGAACCGTCAGTCCGAGGGAGTTTTCGTAGAAATCCTTGCCGGCCATGTAATCGGTCGCCGGGAGCGAGGTGAACAGAGCCTTCATCGCTCAATCTTCTGCGTCGAAAAACGGCCGGGCATCGGGAATCCCATGAAATCGCCCGCCGACACTTCGCAGTCTCCGCCGTCGTTACCGGCGACGCCCTTTCCTTCGAGAATACATATCCATTCTTCCTCGAGTTCGTGCGAGTGGTTGCCAAAGGATTCCTTGCCGGGCGGCACCGTGACCTTGCTTTCGCCGACTCTCTTCAGACCGGTGAGCGGACCCGAATGCGCGCCGGTGATTTCCGATTTTTTGTTGAACGGGTGAGAGAAGGTCTCTGCTCGTCCTTCTATTTCCGCGGCATGCAATACATATTTCTGATTGGCATCGGTCATTCTCGACTCTTTCCCGGTGCAGATAACGGTACTGACCACCGGCAACAACTACTCGCCGATGTCTTCGTGCCACAACGCTTCGTTGTCGCGGATGAAGTCCTGCAGCATCTCGAAGCATTCTTTGTTGTCGACGATCTCGAGCTCGACACCGCGCGAGCGCAAATAGTCTTCGGGACCGCGGAAGGTCCGGTTCTCGCCGACGACGACCCTCCGAATACCGTAGAGCAGGACGGCGCCGCTGCACATGTCGCACGGTGACAGCGTCGAATACAGGTCGGCCCGGCGGTAATCCGCGGCTTTCAGTCGGCCGGCATTCTCGAGGCAGTCCATCTCCGCGTGCAGGATGGCGCTGCCGCGCTGCACGCGATGATTGTGCCCGCGGCCCACGATTTTGCCATCGATGACCAGAACCGATCCGATCGGTATGCCACCGGACTCCTGGCCCTTGCGCGCTTCTTCAATGGCGGCGTCGAGGAATTCGTCCGACACGGTCAGTGCGCTCCGGAACTTCGGCTCAGCCCGCCATGCCGATGGCTTCGAACGGGGCGTCGGCGAGGGACTTCAGTTCCACGATCGTGATGTGCACCGTCGTTTCGCCGACGTTTTCGCCGTAATGCGGGCCAACCGCGCCCATCCAGGCCGCGCTTCCACTTTTCTCGTTGACGACGAAAGATTCTTCGCCTCGCGGCGTTATGCGCAGGCTGCCGCCGGAAACGACATAGGAGACCTTGGGCGGATGCGTATGCCAGTCGTCCTTTTCGCCGGGTGCGAGCCGGTATTTCAACACACGCACGTGTTCGTTTTCGAGCGGGACGGTAAACTTGTCCGGCGATACGTCGACCGGATCGATATGTGCAGGCCTGACCTGCGCCGTCGATATCATCGACAACATGAGAACACAACAACATATGGCGGCTATGTTGTTCATTTCATGTATCACCCGGTAATGGCCTGTATTGTCCGTTCGGCCCCGGCGTCAGGTAGACGATCCGACTCGGTTCGAGAATATCGACGCGGTGCCACACGCCCTGCGGCACGATCAGCCCATCGCCGGGAAGCAATTCCAGTTCCTGCACGGGGTCGGTCTCGAGCATGACCCCGACCCTGCCGCTCACGAGATACAGCACCTCGTCACCGTCCGGATGCATTTCCCCGTCGTGCGGCGAGTTCTCGGTCATCGTGGCAACACCGAAGGTGTAGCCGTCGACCGGCACGGCCGGATCCGGTTGCGCGGGCATGGTCGTCGCCGACAACTCGCGATCAATTGCAACTGTTTGATTTTGCGCATTAAATTTTTCCATCCGCCCATCCTGTCGTGTGCTGCGCGACTGCCCTGCCTCAGCACTCTCGCGCCTCGACCTCGGGATCCGCCGGGAACCAGCTGTACTCCAGCAACCAGTCGTTTTCGAGCCGAATGATACAGGCACCGCAGGCAGCGTATTGCATTGCGGCCGCACAGCCCGGCAGGGCAGCATGCTCCAGGGTGTGTATGAACCGCGACAGATACAGGCGCGGCCCGATGTCTTGTAGCAGCAATTCGAACGCGGTGGATTGCTCGAGTCGCGTCACGTCGAGATACATCTGGGTGCTCTCGAACAAGGCTTCATATTTCCTGGCTTGCGCCGACGGCAACTTCTGTATGGTTGGTGTACTCTCGATCTGCGAGTAGAGCAACGGCCCCATTCTCTTCAGGCCATCCAGGATCATCTCCTCCTCAATCACAATAAACGTCGCCTTCTGCTGATCGAAGATATACTCGAGCTGTGCCTGGTTCGGCGGCCACGCCGTCGACCGGTCACAGGCAGTCGTCGACGCGACTGCAATGCATGCAAGGATTGTTGCCGGGAATCTCAATGCGCCCCCCCGCGACTGAACTCGCGATCATATCGCGAATGCCGGGTGGCTCGCGACCCGCGATCCGGATTGGCTGCGGTGCTGTCACGGCCAACTCGGCGGCGTCAGAGATATTTGGCCATCGCGACCGAATTCGGCGCCGTAAATTCAAATCCGAATTTCTCATATAGCGCCGGCGCGCCGTGATCCGCAATGAGCGACACGCAGGCTGATTCGGGTGCGTGCTCGTACAAGTAGTGCATCAGTGCCTCCATGATGCGGAAGCCGTATCCCCGCCGCTGATAGTCGGGATGCACGGCGACATCGACGATTTCGAAATTACAGCCGCCGTCTCCGACGATCCGGCCCATCCCGATCAGCGTGTCACCATCGCGCACGCAGACTGCATGCAACGTGCCAGGCAGACCCAGGCGCGCGGCAATCAGCGTTCGCGGACTTAATCCTGCCGCGACGCGCAATGCACAGTATTCGTCGGCACCCGGTATCTCGGCTTTGATTTCGATATCGCCCACGGGCCCCAGCCTATCTGCACGATCCGGGCGCCCGGCACACTACTTCGCCTTGCCCATGTGTTTGTCGAGAATCGCGAGTGCGAGAGGCCATGCCTCCTCGTGCCCGTCCCTGGCTTTTGCATCGGTAAAACCGGCATGCGTCAGCTTCGCCTGTGCCCCGCCGTCGAGCGGTGTCAGCTCCAGCATGACGACGGTTTCGGCGCCGAGCGTACCCGGGTTGCCCGTAACCCAGGTCATTCTTATCAGCTTGGCCGGCACGAGTTCGAGGAAGCGGCCGTAGTGTGGGTGGCGTTGGCCCTCGAAGTGCGTCTCGAAGAAAAACGGTACGTCAACCTCGCCTTTCATCAGCAGCGTGCCAGGCTCGGCAAACCATCGATCGAATTGTTCCGTAAAGGCGCGGTACACGACCTCCGGTGACGCGAGCATCGTCCGCTCGACGGTGAGACTCAATGGGCGAGATGAAAGATCCGGTTCTGTCGTCATTGTGTCTGCAACCCCATATTCAGGCTTTTCCCCGTTTCTTTTTCTTGCGGCACGCGTGACATTCGACAGCGAAAGCGTCGATGTGTCCCTTTGCCTCCTCGTAGTACCACTTTTGCGCGCGGGCTGTCCAGATCTCCCACGTGCCGCAAACGCGGCAGGAAAACGGCCGATCGATGTAGTATTCCGGCAATGCGCCATAGGTATTGATGTGATCGAGCTTCGAATGATCGGCCATCAATGCCGAAGGGTGATTTCTCTGCTGCTCGGGATGCAGCGCCGCGATGCGTTGCGCTTCGCGGAGTTCCGCGGGCGTCGGATGTCGTCCCGATTTCTGTTCTCGAGCCATCACGAAACGACGCGGCGCATCAGCGCGCGAAAATCCGTTCTTCCAGCACCGACACCTCGGCGATGATCACCGCGTCCGCCGGTATTCGGCCCGGTATGCCGCGCTCGCCGTAAGCAAGATGGGGAGAGATTTTCAGCTTCCTCGTGCCCCCTATGCGCATGCCCTGAATGCCGTAGAACAGGCCACTCACCAGGTTTTCGCGATCGATCCGCAGGTCAGCAACCAGCGTTTCGCCGTCGTCTTCCAGCCTGGCGCGGTCGACGAAGCCGGCGGGCGACTTCCATTTGACCGGCTCGCCCCTGTTGAGCCAGAGCCTGAGCCGCATCAGGTAGACATGCCTGCGTTTTATTGCCGGCCCACAGCCGGGCGTATCGGCGAGCAATGTGATACCGGAGCGCATGGTTCGCCGATAATCGATTCAGCGCATTGCCTGCCTGATGAGAATGACGATCATCGGCAGCATCAGGAGCACGCCCGTGAAGATCAGGACGATGGAGAATGCCCGGACATCGAGGAATTCCGGTAACGGCAGCGCTTGGCCGCCGACCAGACCGAAAATACCGAGCGCCAAGAACAACGCTCCGATGGTGTCCAGGACGATCGTCCAGGCTGGCAATCGTATTTTTTGATGACTTGCCATTTTCGTTGATACCTGTGGATTGGTCCGTCCGGGCGTTAAGGATTTTCCGGAACTTCACTAACTAGAATTCGTGACCGCATTCCGGACAGCGGATCTTCGGCCGCAACGCGGACCTGACGAGACGCGGTCCCGTGCCTGTAAAACCGTCGATTCGGACCGAGTCTCCGACAGCAAATGATTCTATGCCACTGATCGGAACTTCGACGTCGCCGAACTTCACAAATTCAGGACTCGATACAGATCCGATATCCCCCACTTTGAGGCGTACGAGCCGCGTCATAAAAGAACTCAGGACCAGTCCGGGACCCGCGAAGCGAATGAATCGACCCATCATGAAGACTGCGAACCGCTCGTTTTCCTGTGCGATCGCGATTGACGAGTAGACAACAACAGCTGCGATCAGCACGAGTGCCAGCACGACGATGTCGGCCGGTGCGAGGGATTCGATCATTTGTCTTGCCAATTCGTCCGGTCCACGGTCAGATTCGCACGTAGCTCGGCACTTTATCCTTCAATAGCTGCACCAGCACCGGTTCCATGTAATCGTAAATGTCCGGCAGTCCGAGAACCCCGATTTTTTTGTCCCGGAGTTGCCGCGCGAATTTTTTCTCCAAGCGGATCCTGTGCGACTCCTCCATCACCAGGATGACGTCGGCCCAGTCGATGAGCTCAGCACTGACCGGCGTCGCCGCGTTCGGATTGGTTCCGGCGCCGATCGCTTCGATACCCTCGTATCTCGAGAAAACTGCTTCGGCCGTCGGACTACGGAGGCGATTTTCGGAGCACACGAAGAGGATTCTCGTCATCTGTCGCTAACGAAGACTCTTGCGTATGCGGCGTCCTGATCTCGATCTAATAAACAGATGCCGGAGTTCTATCGAATTGCGGAAACGGGAAGATATGGCCACGTCATCCGGAAGTGGTGCGAGCAGTCTTGCGTAGTTGGTGGGCGCGCCTTTGGTCTTGACGCGGAAGCCCGGCTTGATACCCAGTTTCTTGGCTAACGGCGTTCCCGAGTACCCGGCCATGCGCTATACCTCGCGCCCTCGTCGGCTCACTGATTTGCTACCGTCAATGCTACCCAGCTACTCACCGCAACGAAAGGTATCAGGCATGACCACGCGGCATTGATCCGGCGATACCTGACGGCGATGCCAGCAACGGCCAGCATGGGCGACAGGAAAATCGCGACCCAGCCGATTGATGGTGACCCGGCAAGGTAGACAGTGAATGGAATGCCAATGAGTGCCGCCGCGATCGGCCACTGCCATTGCCGGCGTAGTATGCCGGCGATCGCCAGGCCGATGGCCAGGATGATTGCGGGCCATCCGAACGCGATGGCCGGCGAAGATTCAGTCATGCATTTCCTCCGTGTTGATAATTGAGGATTCGACTGTCTCCTCGTCAGCAAAAACGATGTCCTCGATTCCGATTACGACAGGTAATCGCAGACGCAAACGGTTGTTGAATACGGCAATGATCACGACGTCCCGATCGATGTACCAGCGAAGTGAGCTCTCGAAATCCGGCAGGCCTCCGCCGCGCCGCACCAGGCGACCGTAGCGCGTATCGATCACGTGCCAGCCGTATCCCTCGTCGCCCACATATGCCGTGAACATCTTGTCGGTCGATGCCCTCGACAGCACCCCCCCACCCCGGATCGCGCGGATCCACTGATACAGATCGCCAATCGTGGTCGCGACGCCCGATGGGCCCCGATCGCCCCAGACATCCTGGGCACGCGGAGTAGCGGTCAGTGCCTCGATATTGTCCCCTGCATAACCAACAGCCATCGGCTGGTTGTCTAAGCGCCCGTCCCAGGCAAACGCAGTTCGGCTCATGCAGGCTGGTTTGAATATCGATTGCTCCAGGTAACTCTCGAACGGCATGCCAGTTACTTCTTCCACCACCGCCGCGAGCATCGTGTAGCCGGCATTGGTGTAGCGGTATGCGGCCCCCGGGGCCGATTCGATCGGTGCTTCCTTTACCGATGCCACGAAGCCTACCCGGCTGTTGTAATCCAGATCAGCGCCCCTGGCGACGAGACCCGCTGTGTGCGTCAGGAGGTGATGTATTGTTGCCGCCGCTTTCGCCTCGGGGAAGGTTCCCAGGAACTTATCCAATCGGTCGTCGAGACCGAGCCTGCCCTGGGCCTCGAGTTGCAATATGGCCGCCGCCGTGAATGTCTTCGCTATCGATGCGACGTGAAAAAGCGTCTCCGAGCTGTTGGCTATTTTCCTGGCACGATCCGACAGCCCGTAGCCGTGTTTCAACATTATCTTGCCGCGTTTTGCCAACAGCACCGCGCCGGAGAATCCCTCTCCGGTCTTCATCTCGAGAAATGCGTGTACCCGCTCAGCGGTGGGTCCACGAATGGTTTCGCCTTCGGGCAGCGCAACATCTACGCACGCCGCAGTTGCTGCTGGCATCGCAACAATAAGTGCCATGACAGTCACGTGGGCTTGGGTCACTGAACATGTCTCCGTATTGCATGAATGCGGTCAGGATCAACCGGAGCTTTCTACAGTTTAACTGTTGTGAAAACGGGACACGCCATTCAATTTAATATCAGGCGGCCTTTGGGGCGATGAGGGCCTGGTAAATCCGCAGGTCATCAGCGGAAAAACAGCAAAACGTGATCTCATCCAGTTGTCCTGGCGAATCCTCGATAACTCGCCGCGTCGTCGATACGGCGATCTGTGCCGCCGATTGAACGGGATAACCGTAAACCCCGGTGCTGATGCCCGGAAGCGCGATCGTCCGGATTCCGTTGTCGATCGCCAGCGCGAGAGAGTTGCGATAGCACGAGGCCAGGAGCTCGGGCTCGCCGGCGGAGCCGCCTTTCCAGACGGGTCCTACCGTATGGATCACATGCGCCGCGGGCAAGCTGTAGCCCCTGGTTAGCCGGGCTTCGCCGGTGGGACAGCCGCCCAGGGCCCGGCATTCGTCGAGGAGCCCCGGCCCGGCAGCTCTGTGGATGGCGCCATCCACGCCTCCGCCGCCGAGCAACGACGAGTTTGCGGCATTGACGATCGCATCGACTGTCAAGGTTGTTATATCGGCCTGTATCGCTCGTAATTCAGTGGCCATTCGAAACACCGGACCAGGAATATTCTCACTGTAACGGTCATCAAGCGAGTTTGGCCAGTTCCCAGGCAACCGTATCCACGTTGCTATCTGTCTTTAGATGGAAACTCGACCCAGAAGACGCCACGAAGATCGCCAACGTTAAATCCGACCGCGCGATCCTCCGGATACAGCTCATGGATGTGGGAAGCAACATCGGGAGCCAAAACTTCCCCATGACAAGTCAGACAAAGCGGCTGAAGCAGAATCGGCTCGACATAACCAAATCGGTTATTTGGCAGCGGCACGATTCGTGGCATGCGGTCTGCAGAATCGTCGAGATAAGCCTGCAATATCGGAGCAAGCCACTCGGGACCTGAATTGGCGGGGTTACGAAGTCGGTGGCTCGACCGTCCCAGGCTGATGCCATCTTGAGCAAGGGCCTTGGAAATTTCCGGCGCTTGAACTCTGCAAGCGCTAATCGCCGGAACCGGCCCCTCGGTGAGCCCCAGGCGAAGCGCTTCCTTGAGGTCGCGCTTAAACGGAGAGAGCAACTCAGCGCCGCGCGCAAGCTCTGTTTCTTGGGCCTTACCGGGGCCCGTCGTCATAGCAACGGCAATTAAAATTACCGAAAATTGCCTTATTGTTCTCACGAGCAATCAGCTGCCTCACGTTCTATTACACTGGTGCCGGTAGTTGGTAAGGCTCCCGCCGATGCGAAGTATATACCTTGTCTCGACAGTGACGGATAAGTCTGACGGACGGCACAGCGTTGCCCCGGTCGGCGGCATCAATAGCGCTTTGCCACGACAACTTCGGAAGGCACGCCGAATGCCACTACTTTCGAGTGATGCTCCACGTGCCATTCGGACTCTGGCAAAAGTGGCAGAAGATCGAGCGGACGGCAACCACCGACCAGTGACGGACGTCGAGATTGGATCCAGCTCACCACGCTGGCTACGGACCTCGAGGTAAAGTTGATACCGCTGGAAAGCCCCTCCAAGCAGAGCATTCCCTCCGGTTGAAGTATCCGGTGAGCCTCGCGAAGCACAGATTTGATGTCCTCATGAGAAAGCAGATCGAAGACATAGTTTGAAACGAACCGATCGTAGCACCCGGTGAGTTCATCAACCGGAGCGCCGCCCTCAGTGAGCAACACTTCTGCCCGCGGCGAGTATGGCGTGAGGCGCGTGTGTGCCAGATGAACCATCGTCGGGCTAATGTCCACGCCGCGGTAGTGTGCTGTTTTGGGTAGATATTCCTCTAACAACCGCCGCGCAAAGCGGCCAGTCCCACATCCGAACTCGAACACGGCCTCTGCCGAAGCAAAATTTCCATGCAGCAGCAGCAATTCAGTAGCGGGGTCTTCGTAGAAGCGTTGTGAGTCCTGCAGCGAACCTATTCGATTATACGTTCGCCTCGCTTCTGGGTGTGATAGCGTCGCCAAAATCTTTCCTAGGTCTCAGGGCAAAATCTGCACAGCCGTCTAAAAGTGAAGATGAGTTGCGCCCTCGCCAAAACTTAATATCATCAGAAAAATTTCCGGTCTCCGGCAATCGCAAAGTTGGCGCGGGCCTTGCTCTTCCTCTTGGTGCCCGACTGACCATTTTTGACGGTCAGTCGATCCTGTGGTCACGTGTGCTCGTGCCTATTGATAATTCAATTGCCACGATACGCCAAAGCGATCGTTAACCCAAGTGAATTTAGTGCTGAAGCCATAATTGTCCGGCGGCATAAGAATATCTCCGCCTTCCGAGAGCTGACTAAACGCACTATCGAATTCCTCTTCCGTGTCACACTCGACAAAAAAGGAAAAGGATGGGGTGAAACTAAAATCATGCCCGGTCGGGCTGTCGATGCAAATCACATTTTGGCCTGCGACCTTGAAATTCGCACGTTGGACGGATCCTTCGGCACCTGCTTCGCCGGATCCGTATTTGGTTACACTCTGGACCTCGGAGTCGGCGAACAGCGAGACATAGAAGGTCATTGCCTCTTCAGCTCCGCCGTCAAACATGAGAAACGGCGTAATCTTATTGCTCAATATTATCCCCTTTGCGTTTTTTGACAGTGTGTCTGGCGCGTTTAGCGGTGAATACGGGCTGCGTCGCTGCCCAATCTCAGTCAACTCAGCAACATTTAGAGCATCCGCTCCATCGCATTGTTAGTTGACCCATTATGTATCAGCGCCACCTGAGAAAACTAGCCGCTCGGACTCATACGGGACAGCGAGAAGGTGAATCTCATAGCAAAGCCAACCACAGTAACTATCCATATGAGTGCTCCCCATAAGTGTACTCGTCGAGTCGAGCTCAGGACGAGCGCGATGCACATGATCATGAGCGCGGCCCGTACACCATCAGCGGCACTTACAATGTCATATGCACCCGCCCGATCCAGGAAAACCCAGGATTCAATGCTTGCGCTCAGCAGAAAAGCCAGCAGCACAAGGTAAAACGGCTTACGGCGCTCCAAGAAATAAGCATCTAACGGCATCGGTTCCGCAGTCCGCGGACATAGCAACGAGGCCGCCAGGAACAAAAGGAAAGCCGGTGCGAGGAAAATAATGAGCTCGAGCAGCGACCAATCCGATCGAAATTGAAGCTGCCATTCAGCCCAGAAAATCTGAACGAGTGTCAGGAGAACCGCGATAATCCAGAGTGTGTGCAGGGAGCCGCCGCGTGCCTCGTTTCGTAAAATCCGAGCCAGCATTCCAAGTAACTCCGCGACGCCCAGGCCGATCACGATCGACACGAGAATCATTACGAATTCGAAGCTTTGCATCGTATCGATCAGGGAGCGGCCTCTTCCGTTACCCAACGTCCCAGTTCATTAGCGCCGAGGTAGGATACTGTTATGGGTCCCCGGAGCCAACTCATCAGATAATTTGCCGGAAACCGTCACGCGACTCTTCCTGGTTGGATGCTTTAACTGCCGGCGGCTGGCACGCCGGGCGATCTCTATCCAGCCATCCTCCCGCAGTAATTTGAGGACATTCCTCACCTTCATCAGCCCAGACTGGCTGAGCGATAGGACTAAAGGCTGGCCGCATATCTTGGCCAAATGCCGCCTAACGCTCAGCGTCAATGGCGGCGCGCAGGGCCGTCTGCTGCATGCTGTTATCAGGCCGAGTTCCCACAAGTCTTCATAAGGGACGTCACCGCGAGGGCCGCTCTCCGTCCCCATTCGCGGTAGACATTCGGACCGGGGTGGAACCCGTCGGCCGCCATCAGGCTCGTGTCTTCGGTAAATCGAAGACTCAAGAACGAAACTCGATCCTCTGCTTCTACATCGCGCTGCAAGCCGCGGTCGAACTCTCGCGCTCTTGCGCCTAGCCACCAACGCAATGGCTGTGGGAGCGCCGGAAAACCGTGAATCGGCGGGAGACCGCACACAACGATCCGGGCGACGCCGAAGGAACCACGAAGGATTCTCCGGAGCTCTGCCTGCCGCGTTCGCCATACGCGCCGAGCAATACCGCCGGTGACATCGTTGACCCCGAGGGATGTCACTGCGACATCAAAGGGCCCCCCGTCGAGCTCCCGCATGCGCTTCAGCGTCGAGGCAGTCGTGGCACCAGTCTGCGCGAAGAGATTCCACTCCACGGTGAACTCAGCAGACAGGGCTGCGACCAGGCGGCCGAGCAGAGCTTCGTCCTGATGTGCTGCGCCTACTCCTGCCGCTGCAGAGTCGCCGAGAACCAGCAGGCGGAGCAAGGGACCGGAACCCGTGCACCCACGTCGAGGTCCCGGCGGTTCCGGAATCCGCGGGATGGACCTTCGCACCAACTTGCCCTGGAGGTAGAGAACCGGCAACAGCGTTATCGTCGCCAATTGGTAACCCATTCGCTCCCACGACACGCTGGCGGTTCGGCCTAACGTTCCAGGCCACGGGCGCCAGTGATTAGCGCGACAGTTGCTCCAAACATGCTGCAGGAGGCATGGCAATCACTTATAACCAGTGCAGCGAGTTGTTGAGGCCGCAGTAGTGGTTTCATCGTATCTCCGATCGAAAGAAGAAAAAATATGTAAGAAACTGCAGGACACATATCGCTGATAAAAACCAATATGACTTGTGATTTACAAAGAATTGCAGCGATTGCATTGGTGCAATTGACTCAGGGCTATGACCAAAGGTCATGTGTACTGCTACAGACACGATGCCGAAGACCAGAGAAGCTATGCCGCAAATTAGCACAACTCGTCGGAGTCTGGTCATGCTTTTTATCCAAATTTGCCACTTGAGCAAAAGTCCTATGGAAAGTAATGCGCCCACACATCCGATGGTCAGGGCACTCAAAAGTAAAATTGAATACAACGTATCCATTTTTTCACAGTTTGGAAAATCAGCTACGGTCAAATGTCGGCTAAACTTCTAGCCCACTGGCGCCAGTGGGTGGCGCAGCTCTTGCCTATACGCCAGTACAGGCCCTGCAAGAGCTGCGACAGGAAAGTTGCGCTGAATGCCCGGCGGCTAGTGCCGCGACCTATTAGCCAGCGGTCTAGTCGGACACACGCGCCAGTTCCTCTATGATCAGATCGACTCTCTCGATTGCCGCCTCGACATTAAGGGACAAAACCTTGAGCCGAAGTGCACGGTAAGAAAGCGTCGCGTACACCGTCACACTTCGCATCATCTTATTCACTTCAAAAGGAAACGATGGCGGAGGCAATCCAAGGGCTTGAACTGATGGTGTCGCAGCGATTCCAGCGACCCCTATCTGGACCAGCGCAGCTTGCAGGTCGACATCTCGATTTCGCTCGAGGTGAGCGAGGTCAGTCTCTAGATCTTCCAAAAGTGCCGGCCAAGTCGCGAGAATTCCAAGCAGTGAAGCACGCTCCTCGATTCGAGAATTGCCTGTAGCAAGGAATGATGCCAGAGCAGTGTGATCGGGTATGCTTGCGCCGAAATTGAGGCTTCGCCCGAGCAGCGCGAAAATCGTCTCGGAATTGGATGCCGTTGCTTCGGGCCCCATCATGGTAAGTAGCTCGTTGGTAGCCTGGATAGTCCCTCTAAGATAGTCAGAAAGAGACACTAACGTTTCTCGAGCCGTTTCGAACTCGGACAGTAATGTCTCGATCTGTTCCGATTGCGCTTGCCGCTCTTTCAAATCATCCCACCACGCATCAAGAGCAAATGCGATCAGGATGGACGCAACGATGAGGACAACGTCACGAGCAGCGTTACGCCATGACTTTCCGATTCGGTCCATTACGCTAGACATAGACGACTTGTCCTAGTGCAATTGCTGGCTAACGTCCCAGCTCACTGGCACCAGTGAGAGGCGTGACAATTACGCTCCGCGGCCAGTGCCGCGCTTTGTTAGGCCGCGTCATAACGACTGTCACCACGGACAAAGTAAACCGGACACCTTATTACCCTTTACTGCACCTCTTCGGTCGGTGCATCCTTAAACTCAACAAGGATCGAGTGCAGCGATGTGTCACCCGAATTAGTCATCGAGTGCGTCCACCACGCCGCAATCTCAACGAATGCCCCGTTCGGGAGTGTCTCTTCCCGGCTGCTGCCGTCGGCCTCAGTCACCACCAGCGTGGCACCTTCGACAAAGTAACCGACCATCGGCGGATGCGTGTGCTCGGGCTCGCTGGCACCTGATTCGAGCCTATGCGAGACGACGCGCACGGCGTCGTTTTCATATAACACCTCGTAGTAGGGCTTCGGCAGATCGGGCAAGGCAGCTGCCGCTTTTGCCTCGAGTTTAGGAGGCGATCCGGGCGTGCTCGCTGCCCCGCCCCCAACGAAGTGCGCGCCCGCCGCCCCCAGCAGGATACCGACGATCAGAGTTGTGACTGCCTGCTTCATGCCGTCTCCTTCGATTTACGCGGTCCGCAAGACCGGTGACCAGCAAGTTGTTATTTGAAGGATACTAGCGGAAATGCGACGGATTTCAGACCCAAAGGCCAACGGGAACGATGTGTTTCAGTGCATTTCATGCAGTTCGTGGACCGTAATTGTTAGCATCCTTCTTGGCGTCCGCAGCAGCGGCATAACGTCTTAGCTCACTGGCGCCAGCAGCTGGCGCGGCTCTTGCCTATACGAAGTGTAGACCCTGCAAGAGCCGTGACAGACAACTGGCACCGAATGCCCGGGCGACCAGTGCAGCGATTTGTTAGGCGGCATCTGGCATGCTCCTCGACGTCTGCTCTTCTCGCTCCCTGGCACCCAATCACCCCGAAGCTCGTTTTCGTCGGCACTTGGCCTGAGCATCACAAATAGAAATACGCCAGCAGTGCGAGTCCTAACAATGTCACGCCAATAGTCCACCACAACTGTCGCATTGATTCCTTGGTGTCTGAATGCTCCAGACTCTCGAACTTGACGCCCTCAGTATCCTTATTCTTGTCTTCCAAGGTATTCACTCCGCGTCAAATGGCCAGTGCAACGGTTTGTTAGGCGGCAGCCTGCGTCTAATCATCGGCTTCGGTCGCCCCAACTTCGAAAATGTCTGTCACACGGATATCCAGCATAAGATTGGATGCGGCTGCCACGTCGTTCGGAACGTGGGTCAAAAACTTGTAACCAAATTCGCGAGTTCCGTCGAGTTAAGAGAATCCGGTGCGGAGCACAACGAATGTCAAGCCTCTAGATCATCGAACCAGTCCGTGAGATGAAAAGCAATATCTCAAGGTTCGTACCCCTCCTTAATGAGCAATTGATCGATCGCGTTGCGAATTTTGGGTTGATCCATGACTTCATCTTGCCGTCTAATGGTTTAGCTCACTGGCGCCAGTATAAGGCATGACGGTTGCGCCGAAGGCATTGCAAGCGGCATGCCTGGCGCGCCCGGGCGGCCAGTACAGCGATTTGTTAGACGGCACCTGCTCCCTTCTCGAGCGTCTGCCTTCGGCTGCGTACGTTCGACTCATGCTCTATTCGCGTTCCGGTTCGGATTCCGTCATACGATAGATATCCATGGAAGTATTCGTCTCTTGCTTGAGCAGTTGATCGACGTAGTCAGCAAACGCTGGTTGCAGGTAACTCTTTCTTTGCCGCCAGAAACGTTCCAAGCCCGGAGTATCTTTTACTCCGAGTATCGCCCGAGTTAACGCCTCGCGATGTTCGATGTCTATAGTGCCTTCCTCAGCTAGCAAATAGCTATTCTGAAATGCCAAGAACAGTGCATGCCACACCATCAGAAATTGGAATTCTTCCTGATCTGCTAGAGCTTCCTTGCTCATCAAGCCCTTATAATAATTCTCGGCGGCCTGCTGATTGGAACCTATCTGCAAATACCAGGACTGCACGGCAACATTGGCGTCATTTGCGGACGCAGCCCGGACGGCGCGCGCATTATCGTTAACCTGAACGCCAACATAGATAAGTGAGATCACTACTGCGAATGCACTAATGATTTCGGCAAAACTGGCCAAATCAGAAAGCTTATATTTCATAGGGGGTTATCTCGCCAAATAAAAACAACAACGTGCGCGCCGATTTGGGTCACGGACCCATGGCTGGCACAAATATCCAGTGCCGTCTAACGTCCTAGCTCACTGGCGCCAATAGCTGGCGCGACCCTTGCCATACCAGAATTATAGACAACCATGCAAGAGCCGTGACAGCTGCGACCGGCGGCCAGTGGAGCCACTTGTTAGGCGGCAACCTCGACATAGTCGATACGACTGGCAATTTCTGTCCAGCCATCCTCCCGCAGCAATTTCAGGACACTTTGCACCTTCATCAGCCCAGACTGGCTGGGCGTTAGTGCTGAGCGCTGGACGCATTTCTTGGCTGAATGCCGCCTGACTTTAAGTCGTCAGCAATCAAGCCAATGGTGAAGTAAATATTTGATCAGTCTCATTGGTGGGTCTGCTATTGTGCTTGTAACAAGGAGCGTTATGCTGCTATGGCTGGTCGACTTATGGATGAGGTTCGGGAGGTATTTCGGCTGCGCCACTACAGTTATCGAACCGAGGAATCCTACATCACGTGGATCGAGCGATTTATCCTGTTCCACGACAAGCGTCATCCTCGCGAATTGGGGGCCGAGGAGATCCAGTGGTTTCAGAGCGACGTCGCGGTCAGGGACAAAGGTATCGGCGTAGACGCAAAACCAGGCCATGAGCGCCTTGCCTTCCTTTTAAAGACGGCTACGGTATTCGCACCATTCAGTAGCTGATGGGCCATGCCAGCGTCAAGACAACGATGATTTACACCCACGTCATCAAACGCGGTGGGCCGGCCGTCAAAAGCCCGCTGGAAGGGGTTTTGAAAAGCTAGATCCAGACCTGGTCTTTGATCGCGACCGTCTGATCCGTTTTCTTTGTCCCGGTATGCAGGGTTTGCTTCGGTTCGATCAGGAGGATCTCGGCGCCTTGTTCCGTGACCGGCCGGTGCTCGACTCCCTTGGGAACGACGTAGAGCTCGCCCGGATCAAGCGATACGACCCGGTCGCGCAGATGAATGTCGAGATGACCGCTGACGACCAGGAAGAACTCGTCCTCGTCGTCGTGCGTATGCCAGTCGAGTTCGCCCTTGCCCTTGGCCAGCTTGATGTAATTTTCGTTCAGTTCGCCGACGAGCTTCGGGCACCATAGATCATCGAATTTCCTGAATTTATCGGCGAGATTGACTTTGCTCATAGGTTCATCCGAGTTTCCTGATGCCGATCGCATGGCGAATTTCGGCAAGGTAAGGCGCGGCGACGGCCCTGGCCTTGTCGGCGCCCTTTTGCAGTTCCCGCTCGATGATGGCCGGGTCGCCGATCAGGCGTTTGTACTCCTGCCGCGCCGGTTTCAGGTGGTCGTTTAAATATTCGAACAATACTTCTTTCATCTCGCCCCAGGCGATGCCGTCGGCATAACGTTTCTCGATATCTTTGACCTCGTCCCGGGTCGCAAACGCCTTGTAAATGTCATAGAGCGTCGAGCCTTTCGTGTCTTTCGGTTCTCCCGGCTCCAGGCTGTTGGTCTTGATCTTCATGATCAGCTTGCGGAGCTTTTTTTCGTCCGCGAACAAAGGGATAACGTTGTTGTAGCTCTTGCTCATCTTGCGGCCGTCGAGGCCCGACAGGATGGCGGTGTCATCGCTGATGACGGCTTCGGGAATCACCAGGATATCGCCATAGCGATGGTTGAAGCGTTGCGCGATGTCGCGGGTCATCTCGACGTGCTGTTTCTGGTCGCGGCCGACCGGGATCTTGGTCGACTTGAACATCAGGATATCGGCGGCCATCAGGATCGGATAGCTGTAAAGCGCCATCATGATGCCCTGGTCGGGATCCTTTTTGCCGCTTTCCTCGTTTGCCTGCACCATCGCCTTGTAGGAATGCGCGCGATTCATGAGCCCCTTGGCGGTGGCGCTGGTCAGGATCCAGGTCAGGTGCAGGATCTCGTCGATGTCCGACTGCCGGTAGAAGACGGCATTGTCGGTATCGAGGCCGAGCGCCAACCATGCCGCGGCCACCTCGAGCGAGGACCGGTGCACGCGTTTGGGATCCTCGGCTTTTGCCAAAGCATGGTAGTCGGCGAGGAAATAGTAGTTCTTCTTGGTGGGATCCTTGCTCGCAGCGATGCCCGGGCGAATCGCGCCAACGTAGTTGCCGATGTGCGGCGTGCCGGTCGTCGTGATACCGGTGAGATAAACGTCCTGAGTCATGGCTGATCAGTATCCGGCGGCCTGCCCGTCCTTACGCGATTCCGATGCACCGTAATAGACACCCTGCACGTCGTTTCTGAGGATTGCCTGATAGCCGCCGTAGGAAATGGAGCCTGTCGCGACGTTGTGGCCCATGGCCCGGAGCTTCTCGCGCACGCGCTCGGGTATGCCGCTTTCCAGGTACACCCTGCCGCCATCGGTCATTTTCTCGTCCGTGGGTTGCGACGAGCCCGAGTGCCGCATGCGTGCCGCATCGCCTGCTTCCTGCAGGTTCATGTCGAAATCGATCAGGTTGACGAGGATCTGTGCGTGCGCCTGTGGCTGCATCGAGCCGCCCATGACGCCGAAACTGAGCCACGGCTTGCCGTCTTTCATGACGAAAGCCGGGATGATCGTGTGAAACGGCCGCTTGCCGGGTTCATACACATTGGCGTGCGCGTCTTCCAGGCTGAAAAGCTGGCCGCGATTCTGCAACTGAAACCCGAGCTCCGGCGGGGTCATGCCGGAACCGAGGTCGCCGTAGTTGGACTGGATCAGTGAGACCATGTTGCCGTCCTTGTCCGCAACGGTCAGGTAGATAGTGTCGCCGACCTCGAGCTTTGCCTCGCCGGGCGGATACGACCTTGCGGCGCGGTCATTGGCAATCAGCTTGCGGCGCTCGGCCGCGTATTCCTTGGACAGCAGCATATCGAGCGGCGCATTGTAGAAATCGGGATCAGCGTAATATTTGGCACGGTCCTCGTAGGCGACTTTCTTGGCTTCGATCAGCGTATGCAGATACTCGGCGCTGCCGAAACCCATGCTGCGGATGTCGTAACCCTCGAGGATGTTCAGCATCTGCAACGCGACGACACCCTGTCCATTCGGCGGCAGCTCGTACACGTCGTAGCCGCGGTAGTTCGTGGACAAAGGCGTCACCCATTCCGACTGGTGCTTGGCGAGATCGTCGTAAGTCAGGAACCCGCCCTGCTCGGCCATGTAGGCGTCGATCTTCTTCGCTATGTCACCTTTATAAAAGGCATCCCTGCCACCGTCCGCGATCTGGCGATAGGTGTTTGCGAGGTTCGGGTTTTTGAACACATCGCCGGTTTTCGGCGCCTTGCCGCCCGGCATGTAAGTTTCCCTGACGCCGGGGAACTCTTTGCGTGACTCCACGTTCTCCGCCCACAGGTACGCGATGTACTCGGTGACCGGGAACCCTTTCTCCGCATACTCGATCGCCGGCTGCAATAACTGGGCCATGGGCAGGCGCCCGTACCGCGCGTGCAGCTCGAACCAGCCATCGACGGCGCCCGGCACGCTGACCGGGAGCGGGCCCAGGTACGGGATGCTGGTCATACCTGAATCCCGGAAATGCTGCAGGGTGAGTGACTGCGGCGAGCGGCCCGAGGCGTTGAGGCCGGTCAGCTCGCCTTTTTCCGCATCCCAGACGATCGCAAACAGGTCCCCGCCGATGCCGCATCCGGTCGGTTCAACCAGCCCGAGCATCGCATTTGCCGCAATGGCGGCATCGACGGCACTACCCCCCGCCTTCAAAATGTCGAGTCCCACCTGGGTCGCGAGGGGCTGGCTGGTGGCCACCATGCCCTGCGTGCCGATGACCTCGGAACGCGAGGCAAACGGGTGGCCCGTGGGCCGGTCGAATCCCTGTGCCGTGGTCGACATGCTAGCCATCATCGCCAGCATCGAAAGGATTACGCGATACATGCATCTCTCCGGGCCACTCTCGAAAACCACAAATGATGCCTAGTTTACAGGTGGATTGAAACTCCGGGGCTGCCGTCCGGGGCGCCAATTTGCGACATTCACGCCGATTCCTGAATCCGGTTAAGATGACGCCATGAGCAAGGCAGCCTACGCCGACGACGCCGTCTTCGGCGCGTTGTATCCGGAACACATTCAGACGGTCCGGTTACGCCACGACCAGGCGCTCGAACGGGCGGGCGCCAGCCACGCGGTCATCTTTTCCGGCGCGCCACGCGCCGTGTTTCTCGACGATTACAGCTACCCGTTCAAACCCAATCCGCATTTCGTGGGCTGGCTGCCCCTGACGCAGACCCCTTTCTGTTATGTGATCTACACACCCGGCGAGACGCCGGTGCTCGTCTATTTTCAGGAGAAGGACTACTGGCACCTGCCACCGGCCAATCCACAGGGATACTGGGCGGACCAGTTTGACATCCGCGTGGTGCATTCGAACGACGACGTTGCCCGACATTTCCCCGTGGAACGCAACAAATGCGTTCTGATCGGCGAGATCGAGGACCCGGCGCAGGCATTCGGCATCGAGCGAGTCAATCCGTCAAGTGCGCTCAATTACCTGCACTACGCCCGCGGCGTGAAAACCGCTTACGAGATCGAATGCATGCGCAGTGCGTCGAAACGCGCGGTACGTGGTCATCGTGCCGCGGAAAAAGCGTTTCGTGCCGGAAAATCCGAATACGAAATTCATCTCGAATACTGCCGTGCTGTCGAGCACACTGAAAAAGAACTGCCCTACGGCAACATCATCGCCATCAACGAACATGGCGCAGTACTGCATTACCAGCACCAGTCACGCGACAGGCGTGTGGAACCACGATCATTCCTGATCGATGCCGGTGCCAGTGTCAACGGTTATGCGTGTGACATTACCCGGACCTATGCGAAGGAATCAGGCGAGTTTGCGGATCTCATCGAGCGTTTCGATCAGCTGCAGCAGAAGCTCGTGGCGGAGGTGAAGACGGGAATATCGTTCCCGGATCTGCACATCACGTGTCATCACCGAATCGCCGAATTGCTGACGGATATCGGCATCGCGAAAGGCAGTCCGGAAGCGCTGATCGAAGCGGGCGTCACGGCGGCATTCTATCCACACGGTCTCGGGCATTTCCTCGGCATCCAGGTGCACGATGTCGGAGGACATCAGGCCGACGATGCCGGCGCGATTGTCGATCCACCGAGCGGTCATCCATACCTGCGATTGACGCGACAGCTCGAGGCCGATCAGGTCCTGACCATCGAACCCGGGGTCTATATCATCGATATGCTGCTCGAAGATCTCGAAGGCACGCCGGCTCACGGTATGGTCGACCGGGAGCGCATCGACTGGCTGCGCCCGTACGGCGGTATCCGCATCGAGGATAACGTCAGGGTGCTCGAGGATGGCTGCGAGAATCTTACCCGGGATGCATTCGCATCTTGAGTTTCGATTACCGTCATCGTATTGCTTTGATCATTTCGGACTGGGCGGCTAAAAGACCATCGCACTAAAGATCAATTTGCACCGACTACAAGACCGTTAAGTACGGGAGAAGGCAAATTGGGCTTCAGCCGCGACTGCCCGCTATCTCGTTCATCTTTTTCGCGAGTTTCAAATCCAGCTCGGTAATGCCACCGGCATCGTGTGTGGTCAGGTCGACGATGACCTTGCTGTAGACGTTGAACCACTCCGGGTGATGATCCATTTTCTCCGCCTCAATGGCGGCGCTCGTCATGAAGCCGAAGGCTTGGACGAAGTTAGTGAACCTGAACTCGCGCCTCAGCTTGCCGTCATGCAGCGACCAGCCATCGAGCGTATCCAGTCCAGCAGCTAATTGATCTTTTGTCAGTTTTTGCGCCAATTTCAACTCAGGCGGCCGAATGAACCTCGCCGTCCCGTTCCTTCCAGTTCCACCACTTGAGCAGTTCGGGGTCGTGCTCCTTCTCCGTAGCGTAATACACGGCACAGCGAAAGACGTACAGGACGCAACGGTCGATCTGCATGCCGTGCATCAGGCACAGGCGTTTGTACATCATCTCCGGGTCCTGTCCCTTGAGGTCCGCGATCTCGAAGATTCCCAGGTCCCGCAGATCCCTGGCCATGCTGGGCCCGATGCCCGGTATATCCTGCAACTCGTCAGCCACTCGCTATCTCCTCCGTCAGTGGTGCCTCGAAGACGTTTCTGAAGGTGAACGCATCCTCGGTAGGTCCTGCCTGGTGCAGCCTGTCGAGGCGATGCCTCGATTCGACGATCGTGGGGATGGTGCCGGCTGGCTGCCACCAGAGCGCGAAGACCGGACGGTCCATCGGCACAAACCACGAAGCCCGCTGCCGCAGGATGGACGCATGATCGCTCCTGTACACGAACTCGCGCAACGCCTCAAGCGATTCCCACACGGACATGTTGAACACCAGGTTCGGCTCACCAAAAATCCGTTTCGCCTCGATGTCCTCGTTGACCGTGACGTGGCGCCAGACGAAGCCCGGCGTCGATTCCGCCAGGGCATAGACCCGATTGAGGTTGTCTACGAATCCCGCGAATCGCGGGTCGTCGTAGGCGTACTTTGCGATCGCGATATTGACTTGTGCCAGGTGAAACTTCATTTTGCCTCTTCCTGCATAGCTCTATACTGCGCCTTGAGTCTGCGCTTGACGCGTCGACCCTTGCGCTCGAGCACGGGACGCACGGCGCGCCCGATCGCGGGGAACAGGTAAGTCACCGTCGTCAAAAATCCGCTCAGCGGCGGAATGGACCGTTCGCTCTTATTGTCGAGGCAAAGATTCATGATCGCCTCGGCAACCTCGTCGGCGGTGCTGATTGGCTGCGAAAAGGTCAGATCCGCTACCTCGTCGATATCCGACATGATGAAACCGGTATCGATCGGGCCGGGAGAGACGGTTGCGACCTTGATGTCGAATTCCTCGAGTTCCTCGGCCAGCGATCTGGAAAACGCTCGCAATGCGGCCTTGGTGGCCGCGTAGGTCGCGGAGCCGGGCACCGGCGTTCGTCCGGCGAGCGAGCCGACGTTGATGATCGCACCGCCTCCCGATTGCCGGATGTACGGGATAGCAAGGCGACTCAGAATGATCGGCGCCCGTAAGTTGACGTCGATCATATGGCTGAGGTCATCGGGGGCTACATTCGCCACGGAGCCGCGCGCATGTGTGCCGGCATTATTGACCAGCACGTGAACGCCGCCGAATTCGAACTCGGCTTTCTTGAAGAGGTTGATACAGGCATCCGTATCGGAGACGTCCATCGCGATCGTCACTACGCGCGTTTGCGGTCGCAAACCTTCCGCCACGCCTTCCAGTTCCTTTCTGCCGCGAGCAACGAGCACCAGGTTGGCGCCCGCTTTTGCAAACCTGTGTGCGGTCGCGGCACCGATACCCTTGGAGCCGCCCGTGATGATGACGCTCTTTTCTTTGAAGTCGGAGTCCATCGTGCGAGTCTAGACGATGCCCCTGCTGCTGAAAAGAAATCGCGGCTGAAGCGCAATCCGCCCGCCGTTGCTCAAATCGACGCGCCTGTCAGGTGCGGATTGATCTTTGGTGCGCCGTTATTAGAACCCGAGATAGCCCCGGATTTTCCTCCATAACGAACTCTCCCATCCATACACCTCGAGCTGCTCGGGATCGAGCGGAATTTCCGGGTAGGCTTTCGAAGGCGGGATCTTTTCCTGTGTGGCGGCTTCTTCCGCGGGCATCGTCATGTCGCCGTCGATTGGAGTGGTCAGGCCATCGACCGCGAGGCTCAATTGTGGCAGGACGTCCTCTTCCACGATCGTGTCGAGAAATACGGCTTCCGGATCGAAGGCCTCCTTATCCAGAATGACGCAATCGGAATATTTCTCGTCCTTGCTGATCTTCCTGCCCTCAGACGCAGAGAGATTACCTGACTGTAGTTTCATTGCGCCGGCAACGCCGTGAGGCCGCTCACACCACGGCCAATTGGCCGCTTTGGTGATGTTCTTCAGCAAATTGGGCCAGTTCAGACAGGCCGAATCTATGCCCCTGCACAGTTTTCCGACTCGGCATGTGGGTATCACGAACCACGAATGGCGACTTTACTGCACCTTATGTCAAACGCTTTCTCAACAAAAACGGGTCCCGCAGGACCCGCTTTTTCAGCATCTGGATTGAATACTCAGTCTTTGTCGGCTGCCGATTCTGCTTGCGTTTGTGCCGGCCCGTCGACGAGTTGCACGATCGCCATCGGTGCGGCGTCGCCCGGCCGCGGGCCTGTCTTCAGTATCCGGAGATACCCGCCCGGACGATCCTTGAAACGCGGTCCCAGATCCGTAAACAGCTTGCCGACCGCTTCCTTGTCGCGCAACCGATCGAAGGCAAGGCGCCGGTTTGCCACGCCGTCAACCTTTGCCAGGGTAATCAGGGGTTCCACGACCCTGCGCAGTTCTTTCGCCTTCGGCACAGTGGTCTTGATCATCTCGTGGCGCACCAGCGACGTCGCCATGTTGCGAAACATGGCCTTGCGATGCGAACTGCTGCGGCCGAGCTTTCGGCCCGATTTTCTGTGGCGCATGGTCGTTATTCCCGATTCTTATATGCTCAGCTCGTGCTCCGGACGCAGGCTCGCCGGCGGCCAGTTGTCCAGGCGCATGCCGAGTCCGAGGCCGTGTCCCTCGAGCACTTCCTTGATCTCGGTCAGTGACTTCTTGCCGAGGTTCGGCGTTCGCAAAAGCTCGACTTCCGTGCGTTGCACGAGATCCCCGATGTACATGATGTTTTCGGCCTTCAGACAGTTGGCGGATCGGACGGTCAGCTCCAGCTCGTCGACCGGGCGAAGCAGTATCGGGTCGATCTGATTCTCGGCCATGGCGCCGGTGCCTTCCTCTTTGCCTTGCAGGTCAACGAAGACCGAGAGCTGGTCCTTCAGGATACTGCCAGCCCTGCGAATCGCTTCCTCAGGATCGATCGTGCCGTTGGTCTCGATGTCGATAATCAGCTTGTCGAGGTCGGTGCGCTGCTCGACGCGCGCGGCCTCGACGTCATAGGTAACGCGGTTCACCGGACTGAACGATGCATCGAGCTGCAAGCGGCCGATCGGGCCCGTCTGCTCTTCGAACGCCGGGCGCTGCGTCGCCGGGCGATAGCCACGGCCCCGCTCCACCTTGAGCACCATGTTCAATTCACCATCCTTGGTCAGGTTGGCGATGACGATGTCCGGATTCATGATCTCGACGTCATGGTCGAGCTGGATATCGGCACCGGTTACCGTGCCCTTGCCCCTTTTCGAGATCCTGAGCTCCGCCATGTCGCGCGAATGCATGCGGACCGCGACCTTTTTCAGGTTCAACAAGATATCGACGACATCTTCCTGTACTCCCTCGATGCTCGTGTACTCGTGCAGCACGCCGTCGATCTCCGCCTCGGTGATCGCGGCTCCCGGCATTGACGAAAGCAAAATACGGCGCAACGCGTTACCCAGCGTATGGCCGTAGCCGCGTTCGAAGGGTTCGATCGTCACCTTCGCGTGAAGGTCGTTGATTGGCGACACCTTCACGACACGCGGTTTCAGAAACTCGTTAACAGATTCCAGCATGTGTGTAACTCCTGACTATTTCGAGTACAGCTCGACGACGAGGTTTTCATTGATGTCCGGAAGGATGTCTTCCCGGTCAGGCAATGATTTCAAAGTCCCCGCCATTTTCTTTGCATCCACGTCGACCCATTCCGGCAGCCCAACCTGGGTCGCGATCTCCAGGGCGCTCTTTACGCGAAGCTGTTTTTGTGCCTTTTCGCGAACACCGATCGAATCGCCGGCATTCACCTGAAGGGAGGGAATGTTGACTACCTTTCCGTTCACCTCGATGCCCTTGTGGCTTACGAGCTGACGGGCTTCCGCGCGTGTCGATGCAAAGCCCATGCGGTAGACGACATTGTCGAGCCGGCCCTCCAGGAGGCGCAACAGGTTTTCACCCGTCGAACCCTTGAGCTGGGCCGCTCTTTTGTAATAGTTCCTGAACTGCCGCTCCAGCACGCCGTACATGCGGCGCAGCTTCTGCTTCTCACGGAGCTGGAGGCCATAGTCCGACAGGCGTGGCCGGCGCTGCGCCGCGCCACCCGGTGGAACCTCGAGCTTGCACTTCGTCTCGAGCGGCCTGACGCCACTCTTCAGAAACAGGTCCGTGCCTTCGCGGCGGGACAGTTTACATTTGGGTCCAAGATACCTTGCCATGTTTCAGTCTCTATACCCGGCGTTTCTTAGGTGGACGACAACCATTGTGCGGAATGGGGGTCACGTCCTCGATATGCTGAATGCGGAAACCAAGCGCATTCAATGCGCGAACTGCCGATTCCCTGCCCGGTCCTGGTCCACGAACGCGAACATCGACGTTCTTGACGCCGAATTCCTGTGCCGAACGGCCCGCTTTTTCCGAAGCGACCTGTGCGGCAAACGGCGTCGACTTGCGCGATCCGCGGAATCCGCAACCTCCGGCAGTCGCCCATGCAAGCGCGTTTCCCTGCCGATCGGTAATCGTAATAATCGTATTGTTGAAGGACGCATGTATGTGCGCAATCGCGTCAACGACATGCTTTTTCACCTTCTTCTTTTTTGGTTCAGCCATTCTTTAATCCAAAGCGTAATGTGGGAGCGGCTCCAGCCGCGATTCCTGATACTCTATTTCTTGATAGGCCTGCGCGGGCCTTTTCGCGTCCGCGCATTCGTGCGTGTACGCTGGCCCCGCAGGGGCAGGCCGCGCCTGTGGCGAATGCCGCGGTAACAACCGAGATCCATGAGACGCTTGATGTTCATCGACGTTTCACGACGAAGATCGCCCTCGACCACGAATTTGCCCACGGCATCACGCAAACTGGCGACTTCTGGCTCTGCCAGATCCTTGACGACCGTTTCCGGTTTCACACCAGCCGCACTGCAAATCTGCTGCGCGCGCGCGCGTCCGATGCCGTATATCGATGTCAAGCCGATTACGACATGCTTGTTCAGCGGAATGTTTATGCCTGCTATTCGAGCCACGATTTGCCCTTCCCAGTAATGCTAGCCCTGACGCTGCTTGTGACGTTTATCCCTGCAGATTACGCGCACGACGCCATTGCGACGGATGATTCTGCAGTTCCTGCACATCTTTCTGACCGATGCTCTGACCTTCATGAGGCGTCTCCCGGTGTTTTACCTGACCGTTCCGCTGCGTCCATAGTTGCGCAGATTGGCCTTTTGCATCATGCCTTCGTACTGATGACTCATCGCATGCGCCTGCATCTGCGACATGAAATCCATCGTTACGACGACGAGAATGAGTAGCGACGTTCCGCCGAAATTGAACGGCACAGCCGGATAGAACATGCGGAATATTTCGGGCAGCAGACATACGCCGGCGATATAGATCGCGCCCCAGAACGTCAATCGCGTGAGTACCCTGTCGATATACTCGGCGGTCTGTGCGCCAGGCCGGATGCCCGGGACGAACGCGCCGGAGCGTTTCAGGTTGTCGGCCGTGTCCTTCGAGTTGAAGACCAGCGCGGTATAGAAGAAACAGAAGAAAATGATCATCGCCGCGTACAGGATCACGTAAATCGGCTGACCGGGGCCGAGGTTGGCACCGATGACCAGGAGCGCACTCTGCACCGGCCCAGGGTTGGCGGACTGACCGAAGAACTGAGCGATCGTCGCCGGAAACATCAGGATGCTCGATGCGAAGATCGGAGGGATGACGCCCGACATGTTGATCTTGAATGGCAAGTGCGTGCTCTGCGCCGCGTACATCTTGCGGCCTTGTTGCCGCCTCGCGTAATTGACCGTTATGCGGCGCTGCGCCCGTTCCATGTAAACCACGAACGTCGTCGCCGCGATGCCGCCCAGTAATAACAGTATCGCGGTTGCTGCCGACATCTCGCCGTTGCGCACCAGTTCCGCGGTACCTGCGACGCCAGCCGGCAGGCCGGCCACGATTCCGGCGAGGATAATCATCGAAATGCCATTACCGATGCCGCGCTCGGTAATCTGCTCGCCGAGCCACATTAAGAACATAGTTCCCGTAACGAGCGTGATACAAGCCGTGATCAGGAATGCCGACCCCGGATTGACGACGACGCCGGGCTGACTCTGCAGCCAGGACGCCGCAGCGATCGACTGGAAGGCTGACAGTGCGACCGTGCCGTAACGCGTGTACTGGATGATCTTGCGACGGCCGGATTCGCCTTCCTTCCTGAGCGCCTGCAGTGTCGGCACGATCATGCTCGCCATCTGCATGATGATCGACGATGAGATGTACGGCATGATGCCGAGCGCGAAAATGCCGAAGCGTCCCAGTGCACCGCCCGAGAACAGGTTGAAGAGCGCCAGCATATTGCCGGCCTGTTGATCGAAGAATGCAGCAAGCGCAGCCGGATCCACGCCGGGCACGGGGATATACGTGCCAGCGCGAAACACGATCAATGCTCCTACGAGGAACAGGATTCGTAGTTTCAGCTCCTGCAGTTTGCTGCCCGCTTTAGCAGCATCCGCCGGATTCATTGTCGGCCGCTTCGCCATGTTTACCCTGTCGTTCTATCTATCATTGCAATCGCGAATCAAGCCGCTCCCACTGTGAGAGGGGCTTTAGCCGTGGCAGCGGCTTGAGCCGGGATTCCTTTGATCTTCATTCAACCGTCCCGCCGGCCGCCTCGATCGCAGTCCGTGCACCCTTGGTTACGGCCAGGCCCTTCAGCTTGACCGCCTTCTTGATCTCGCCCGACTTGATGACCTTCACTTTGACCACATGAGCCGCAATCAGGTCCGCTTTTTTCAGGCTCTCGATGTCGATGACGTCGACGCCGGGCAGCTCCAGTTCGTGGAGGCGAAGCTCCGCCGTAAAGCGCGCCTTTTTCGAGTTGAAACCGACTTTCGGCAGACGCCGCTGCAGCGGCATCTGGCCGCCTTCGAAGCCGACCTTGTGATAGCCGCCCGACCGCGCGCGCTGGCCTTTCTGCCCGCGACCGCAGGTCTTGCCCTGTCCGGCCGAATGGCCGCGTCCGACGCGTTTGGCCGCTTTTTTCGAGCCCTTGGAAGGCGATAATTCGTTGAGACGCATCTCAGACTTCCTCAACCGACAAGAGGTACGAAACCTTGCTGATCATGCCGCGGTTCTCCGGTGTATCGGGTATCGTGACGCTCTGGTGTATCCGCCGCAGGCCCAGCCCGGCGATACACGCCTTGTGGCTCTCGAGTCGCCCATAGCGGCTTTTCTTGAGCGTCACTTTCAAGTGTTTCGGATTCGCCATCTTTACAATCTCTTCCTGCCCCGAGCTGCCATCGATCAGGCCGTGATTTCCTTGACCTTCTTGCCGCGCTTGGCGGCAATCTCCCGCGGCGAGCGAATGTTATCGAGTGCACCGATCGTTGCGCGTACGATGTTGATCGGGTTACGCGAGCCGTAACTCTTGGCCAAGACGTTGCGCACGCCGGCGCATTCGAATACGGCACGCATCGCGCCGCCAGCGATGACTCCGGTACCTTCCGAGGCCGGCTGCATGTATACATAAGTGGCGCCGTGCCGGCCTTTTTTCGCGTACTGCAACGTGTCGTTTGTCAGGTTGACCTTGATCATGTTCTTGCGGGCAGCCTGCATCGCTTTTTGTATTGCGACCGGCACTTCGCGCGCCTTGCCATAACCGAACCCTACGCGTCCCTTACCGTCACCGACTACCGTCAGCGCCGTGAAGCCGAACTGGCGTCCGCCTTTGACGACTTTCGCGACACGATTGACGGCGACCAGCTTTTCAAGGAGGTCATCGGTGCTCTGCGATTGTTCAACTCTTGCCATACTCAGTCCGACCGGCATGTGTGCCAGTCCCTTATCCTCTGCCTAAAATTTCAATCCAGCCTCGCGGGCCGCATCGGCCAGCGCCCTGACCCGGCCGTGATAACGGAAACCCGAGCGGTCGAACGCGACCGTATCGATGCCAGCTGATTTCGCTTTTTCGGCGATGCGCGCCCCGACGATCGCGGCTGCAGCGACATTGCCACTGCTCTTCATACCTTTCCTGACATCCTTTTCCAGGGTCGAGGCTGCGGCCAGCACCGTTCCGCCATCCGGCGCAATGATCTGCGCGTAGATGTGGCGCGGCGTCCGGTGCACCGTCAAACGGTTGGTTCCGAGCTCCGCAATCTTGGCGCGTACTCTTCGTGCGCGACGCAGACGACTGTTTTTCTTGTCGAGTTTCATATTCGAACCTGCTATTTCTTCTTTGCTTCCTTGATGACAACGCGCTCGTCAACATAGCGAACACCCTTGCCCTTGTAAGGCTCGGGCGGCCGGAAGCGACGAATTTCCGCGGCAACTTGCCCGACCCTCTGCTTGTCGTTGCCTCTCACCACGATTTCCGTCTGACTGGGCGTTTCGACCGTGATCCCCTCGGGTATCTCGTACAGGATCGGATGCGAAAAGCCGAGCACCATATTGAGCTTCTTGCCTTCCATCGTTGCGCGATAGCCGACGCCCCGGAGCTCGAGTTTCTTCTCGAACCCGCTGGTAACGCCCTGCACCATGTTGGCCAGCAATGCCCGCGTCGTGCCGGCGATCGCGTTCGAAAACCGCGAATTCGACCGGGGTTTCACTGTAATCGTGTTGTCCTCCTGGACCAGTTCGACTTCCGAATTCAATTCCATCGACAACGCGCCGTTGCCGCCTTTTACGGAAACGGATCTGCCCGCAAGACCGAACTCCACGCCCTGCGGTATTTCGACTGGTGCTTTAGCAACTCTCGACATGATTATGTTTCGCTCTTTCCGCTCATCTGAAGCCGTCAGGAAACGACGCAGATCACCTCTCCGCCAACGCCCTTTTCTCGAGCCTGCCGGTCGCTCATGACACCCAGCGACGTCGACACGATAGCAACGCCCAGGCCACCAAGCACTTTCGGCAGCTCGTCCTTGCCGCGATATGTGCGCAGCCCGGGCTTGCTGACCCGCTGTACTTTCTCGATTACCGGCTTGCCCTCGAAGTACTTCAGCTCGACACTCAGCGTCTTTTTGGCGCCTTCCCCCGAGGTCTCGAAATCCATGATATAGCCCTCGTCTTTCAACACGTTTGCCACGCCGACTTTAACTTTCGACGCCGGCATGGAAACGCTCGTCTTGCGGGCCTTCTGGCCATTGCGAATGCGCGTCAGCATGTCGGAAATTGGATCGGTCATCGTCATCGAACTTCTCCGACTACCAGCTCGCCTTCGTCAGGCCCGGAATTTCGCCTCGCATCGCAGCCTCCCTGAGCTTGTTGCGGCCCAGTCCGAATTTGCGGTACACGGCATGTGGCCGCCCCGTAATCGCGCAGCGATTGCGAACACGCGACGGACTGGAGTCGCGTGGTAACGCATTGAGTTTAGCCTGCGCCACCTGGCGATCCGCATCCGATGATTTCACATCCCGAATGATTGCCTTGAGCGCGGCGCGCTTCGCAGCGTAACGCTTAACGAGTTTTGTACGCTTCAATTCGCGCTCGATCATCGACTTCTTTGCCATCTCAAAAATTCTCTTGTCCTGTGTTATCTCTTGAACGGGAAGTTGAACGCCTCGAGCAAAGCTCGTCCTTCCTCCGGGTTGCGCGCCGAGGTCGTGATCGTGATGTCCAGGCCGCGGATCGCATCTATCTGGTCATAGTTGATCTCCGGAAAGATGATCTGCTCGGAGACGCCAATGCTGTAATTGCCTTGCCGGTCGAACGCTTTCGGATTGAGCCCGCGAAAATCACGTATGCGCGGAATCGCAATATTTACCAGGCGATCGAGAAACTCGTACATGCGCTCCTTTCGCAGCGTCACCATGCAACCGATCTTGTAGCCGTCACGAATCTTGAATGTGGCCACTGATTTCCTCGCGCTCGTAATCTGCGGCTTCTGGCCGGCGATTTTTTCGAGATCGGCCATGGCATTGTCGAGCACCTTCTTGTCGGCCACGGCTTCGCCTACGCCCATGTTCAGCGTAATCTTCGTGATGCGTGGTACCTCCATGGGGTTCTTCAGACCAAGCTTTTGCATGATCTCGCCGTGGAGTTCCTTCTTGTACTGTTCCTGCAATCTCGACATGTTCTTTATCGCTAGTTCGAATCTTTTGTCACCGCAATCGCGGCTCGTCGCTCTCGGACATCCTGTCCTCCGCGACCTAAGTACGTCCTGTACATAAAACCGCTCTCACCATGCTTCATTTACCTGTTCAGACGTCGACCGTTTCGCCGGACGAGCGGAAAATCCTTTCCTTGCTGCCGTCCTTGTTGACGCGTATGCCAACCCGATCACCCTGTTTCGTTTTCGGGTTGAATACCATGACATTCGAAATGTCCAGCGGCATTTCGCGATCGACAATGCCGCCCTGGACGCCCAGGTTCGGGTTCGGCTTCTGGTGTTTCTTGGAAACATTGATGCCTTCCACCAACACACGCTGGTCGGCGAGCACCTGCAGGACAGTGCCTCGCCTGCCTTTGTCTTTGCCCGTGATCACCACGACTTCATCGCCTTTTCTGATTTTATTCATTTACAAAACCTCGGGCGCCAGCGAAATAATCTTCATGAACTGGTTGGTTCGCAGCTCGCGCGTCACCGGCCCGAAAATTCGGGTGCCGATGGGTTCAAGGCGCGGCGTCAATAACACTGCCGCGTTGCCATCGAAGCGGATCAAGGAACCGTCCTTGCGGCGTACGCCCTTGCGCGTTCTCACCACGACCGCGTTGTAGATTTCGCCTTTCTTCACCTTACCCCGCGGTATGGCGTCCTTTACGGTTACCTTGATGACGTCACCAATACCGGCATAGCGCCGCTTCGAGCCGCCGAGCACCTTGATGCACTGAATGCGTCTCGCGCCCGAGTTATCGGCCGCGTCCAGAACTGTCTGCATCTGAATCATGGCTCTAATCCGTCAATCAATCCTTGCGTCAATTGCCGCACGTCTTCATTCCTCGGGTGCACGCTCGACAACTTCCACTACCCGCCAGGCCTTGTTTTTGGAAATCGGCCTGCATTCGCTTATCGTCACCCGGTCGCCCGGTTTGCACTCGTTCTTCTCATCGTGCGCAAGCACCTTGGTTGAACGGCGGACGTATTTGCCGTACCTCGGGTGCTTGATCAGCCGGTCGACCGAGACGGACACGGTCTTGTTCATCTTGTCGCTCACGACGTGACCCGTAACCGTGTGCCGGACCTTTGCTACTTCTTTGGTGGCTTCTTCGCTCATTCGCTCTTACTCGCCCGATCGAGTTCGCCCAGGATCGTCTTTACCCTGGCGATGTCCTTTTTGACGCGGCCATACTCGTGTGGCCGCGCCAGCTGCCCCGTTGCCCGTTGCATACGGAGATTGAAATGTTCACGCCGCAGATTGACGAGCTCCTTCACGAGATCGTCCCGCGACTTGCTCCTGAGGTCGCCGGCCTTCATCACATCACCTGCCGCGTTGCAAACGTCGTCTGAAAGGGCAACTTGGCCGCAGCCAGGCGAAACGCCTCGCGTGCAACAGCCTCCGATACGCCCTCCATTTCATACAGGACGCGCCCGGGCTGAATCTGGCAGACCCAATACTCGACGTTGCCCTTGCCCTTTCCCTGCCTGACCTCGAGAGGTTTCTTCGTGATCGGCTTGTCCGGGAACACGCGGATCCAGATCTTCCCGCCTCGCTTGATGTGTCGCGTCATGGCGCGGCGGGCCGCCTCGATTTGGCGCGCCGTCAGACGCCCCCGCTCCGTCGCTTTCAAGCCATACTCGCCGAATGCGACGGTGCTGCCGCGAATCGCCAGACCGCGGTTGCGCCCTTTCATCTGCTTGCGAAACTTGGTTCTTTTTGGCTGTAACATCTTGCCCGTTCCTTACCGCGCGCCTGCGGCCGCCATTTCCTTTTCGTCGGTTGCCTCAGCAGCCGGCTTGTCGAAAATCTCGCCTTTAAAAATCCACACCTTCACGCCGATGACTCCGTAGGTCGTTAGTGCCTCCGCGAATCCGTAGTCGATGTCCGCGCGAAACGTGTGCAACGGGACCCGGCCTTCGCGATACCATTCCGAGCGTGCGATCTCGGCACCGTTCAGGCGGCCACTGACCTTGACCTTGATGCCCTCCGCGCCGACGCGCATGGTATTCGTGACCGCGCGTTTCATGGCCCGGCGAAACATCACGCGACGCTCGAGTTGCTGTGCGATACCCTCGGCAACGAGTTGTGCGTCGAGCTCGGGTTTCCTTACCTCCGCAATATTGATGCGCACGTCGTTGATGTGCATTTCGATCATCTGGGCGACTTCGCCACGAAGCTTCTCGATATCTTCGCCTTTCTTGCCGATGACGATTCCGGGTCGCGCGGTGTAGATCGTAATATTTGCCTTCTTTGCCGGCCGTTCGATGTGAATTCGGCTGACGGACGCGTCCTTGAGTTTTTTCTTGACGAACTCGCGGACCTGGTGGTCGAGTCGCACGTATTCCGGGAACGTGTGTGAATCGGCGTACCACTTGGAGGCCCAATCCTTGACGATTCCAAGACGGATTCCCGTCGGATGTACTTTCTGTCCCATATCGTCTACTCGTTGCCCGCTTAAATAACTGCGTTTACATTCGGTTCAACAATCACTATTCATTTCCTACCCGAATGGTGATGTGGCTGTTGCGCTTGATGATGCGACTGCCCCGGCCCTTGGCCCGTGCCCGGTAGCGCCTGAAAGTCGGCGCATCGTCCACTTCGATCCTGGAAACCTTGAGCTCGTCGATATCGGCGCCAAGATTGTGCTCGGCATTGGCGATCGCCGATTCGAGAACCTTCTTCACGATGCGCGCGCTTTTTTTCGGTGTGAACGTCAGCGTCTTCAGCGCCTCGTCCACATTCTTGCCGCGAATCGCATCGGCCATCAGCCGACATTTCTGTGGCGAAATCCGTGCGTATCGCAATGTTGCTGCAACTTCCACTGCCCGCTCCTTTACGCTATGCCGTCGCCGTCTTCCGGTCACCGGAATGGCCGCGGAAAGTCCGCGTAATGGCAAACTCGCCCAGCTTGTGGCCCACCATGTTTTCCGAAATCAGAATCGGCACGTGCTGCCGCCCGTTGTGCACGGCGATCGTGAGCCCGACCATGTCGGGCAAGACCATCGATCGCCGCGACCAGGTCTTGATCGGACGGCGCTCATTGGTCCTCACCGCCTCGGCGACCTTTTTCGCCAGGTGCGTATCGACGAACGGGCCTTTTCTTACACTACGTGGCATATTTGCTTACCCAAAATCTCTCAGTACCTGTTCTGTGTAGGAGCGGCTTCAGCCGCGAATGGATATCAACCCGGTTCGGGGCTAAAGCCCCTCCTACGGCTCATTTATTTCCGTTTGCGTCGGCGCACGATCATGTTGTCAGTACGCTTGTTCGCTCGAGTCTTGAAGCCCTTGGTCGGGACACCCCAGGGCGTGCACGGATGGCGCCCGCCCGAGGATTTACCCTCACCACCACCGTGCGGGTGATCGACCGGGTTCATGGCCACGCCCCGAACCGTCGGCCGTACCCCGCGCCAGCGCTTCGCGCCTGCCTTGCCGAGCTTACGGAGGTTGTGCTCGCCGTGACCGACTTCGCCGATCGTGGCGCGGCATTCAACGTGAATCTTGCGCATCTCGCCGGAGCGCAGCCGCAGCGTCGCATAGCCGCCCTCACGGGCCGCCAGTTGTGCGGCGCCACCGGCCGAGCGGATCAGCTGACCACCCTTGCCTGGCTTCATTTCGACATTGTGTACCTGCGTGCCGACCGGAATACTCTTGAGCGGTAATGCGTTACCGGTCTTGATCGGCGCGTCCTCGCCGCTCAGGACTTGCGCACCTTCACGTATCCCTCGCGGGGCCAGGATGTAGCGGCGCTCGCCATCGGCATACTTGATCAATGCGATGTGCGCGCTGCGATTCGGATCGTATTCGAGGCGTTCGACGACACCCGGTATGCCGTCCTTGTCACGCTTGAAATCGATGATCCGGTAGCGTTGCTTGTGGCCGCCGCCCTGGTGACGCACGGTCATTCGGCCCTGGTTGTTGCGCCCACCCGACTTGGTTTTCTTGTCCAGCAGCGGGCCGTACGGTTGGCCTTTATGCAAACCGTCGGTTTTCACCCGGATCTCGAACCTGCGTCCCGCGGAGGTGGGTTTCGATTTGTGCAGTGACATTTCTTTCTACCGTTAGCCCTAGTCCGCTTCCAGGAATTCGATGTGACTTCCTTCCGCCAGCCGGACGTATGCTTTCTTCCAGGCCGACCGTCGACCGCGGCTCACGCCGTAGCGCTTGGTCTTGCCGGCGTAATTCATGACTGTTACATCCAATACGGGCACCTCGAACAAGAGCTCGACCGCCTGCTTGATTTCCTTCTTCGTGGCGTCACGACGAACCTTGAACACGTACTGGCCGCGCTCCGTCGCCCGGTGACTCTTTTCCGACAGATGCGGCCCTTTCAGCACCGTCATCAGTCGCTCCTGGTGTTCGATAGCGCTCATGACAATCGAGCCTCGATCAGTTTGAGCGCCGGTAATGTGATCAGCACTTTGTCGAAGCGCATCAGCACCACCGGATCGACAGCTGCGGCATCGCAGATTCCGACATTCGGTAGATTGCGCGCCGACAGGAATACGTTCTCATCGAAGGCCTCGTTGACGATCAACACGTTGTCGAGGCCCAGTTTCTTGAGCTTCTCATGAAGTTCCCTGGTCTTCGGCTCCTTCATCGCGATGGCATCGGTGACCAGCAGGCGCTCCTGGCGAATCAGCTCCGAAAAAACGGACCGCAGCGCGCCCCGGTACATTTTCTTGTTCACTTTCTGGCTGAAATCGCGGGGCATCGCTGCAAAAGCCTTACCGCCGCCGACCCAGATCGGACTGCGAATGGTGCCGGCGCGGGCGCGGCCCATGCCTTTCTGTCGCCACGGCTTGGCGCCGCCACCCGATGCCCTCGCGCGGTTCTTCTGGGCCTTCGTGCCGGCCCGCCCGCCTGCGAGGTAGGCGGTCACGACCTGGTGTACCAGGGCCTCGTTGAAATCCGCGGCAAACGCGCTTTCCGCCACCTCGACGGTGCCGCTCGAACCCTGCATCTTCAGCTTCACGACGCGCCCCTCGCCTTCACGGATGGCCTCACGACGACGCTGCCGCCGCTGTGCCCCGGGACCGAGCCCTTGATCAGCAACAGGTTTCGTTCCGGATCCACGCGGACAACCTCGAGATTCTGCGCGGTTCGACAAACGTTTCCCATTTGCCCGGACATTTTCTTTCCCCTGAATACCCGTCCCGGCGACTGGTTCTGGCCGATAGAACCGGGCGCACGATGTGACAGTGAATTGCCGTGGCTCGCATCCTGTGAGCGGAAATTGTGACGCTTGATCGTGCCGGCGAAGCCCTTGCCGATCGTCTTGCCGATCACATCGACTTTCTGGCCTTCACTGAAGAGATCGACCTTCAATTCCATGCCCGGCGCGAAATCCCCATCTTCCGGTTGTTCGTCGGCGTCGAGGCGGAATTCGGTCATCAGGTCGCCGGCTTCGACCTTTGCCGCGGCGAAATGACCGGCTTCGGGTTTGCTGACGGCCGAGGCCTTGCGGCTGCCGGCGGTCACGCGCAGCGCACGGTAGCCGTCGTTCTCCACGGTCTTGACCTGTGTGATGCGGTTCGGTTGCGCCTCGATAACGGTCACCGGGATCGAAATCCCGTCCTCCGTGAAGACGCGCGTCATGCCGCACTTGCGGCCAACCAGACCCATTGCCATTGTCTTGACCTCGCACCTCTGAGCGGTGCCATCCTGATTCAATTCGCGGCTAACGCCGCTCCCACGATGCCTGTGTGAGCTGCCTGACATTGCTGTCGCGGCTTCATCGCTCTCGGACATCCTGTCCTCCGCGATATAAGTACATCCGTGTACAAAAAGCCGCTCCCACGACGCGTTTTTCGTACTTCTCACAGACACGCGAAAGGGCCAGCCATCGCCTGGAACATTGGTCCCTGTTCCTGGCTCTAGGAGCTGACCCCTAAATCCGGTGCTAACCGGTTGTTCCGGGATTTGCCGAGTACGCCCTTGGGTTTTTCCTGGCGACCTAACATGTAGCGCCACCGAGTCTTGCTGAGCGACGCTATTCTCGAACCTGGCCGACTCCCGGCCCGGCCAAGTTCACCGAGCCCGCCATTATACGGCGGCCATGCCTCAATTCAAGGCTTTCAAAGGATATTTTTCTTGTTCCGGATCAACGTCTTAGACTGGGAAAACCGGGACCAGAGGCCGGTCCTGACGCAGTTGCGGTTGGTCCGGGCTCAGTTGAGTTTTATCTGGACATCAACCCCTGCAGGCAACTCCAACTTCATCAGCGCATCCACCGTCTTGTCGGTCGGATCGACGATGTCCATCAACCGCTTGTGGGTGCGGATCTCGTACTGGTCACGGGCGTCCTTGTTGACATGGGGCGAGATCAGGATCGTGTAACGCTCCATTTTCATCGGCAGCGGGATGGGGCCCTTGACCGTGGCCCCGGTGCGCTTCGCCGTATCGACGATTTCCCGCGCCGAGTTGTCGATCAGCCGATGATCGAAAGCCTTGAGCCTGATTCTTATGTTCTGATTGGTTGCCAAGTTGGATTCCTCGTCAATTTATTCGTTTGCCGCATTGCCCAAAGCTTTAGTCATCGCGCCCGCTTCGCAGCACCACTGATGCCGATTCGAGACACGAAGTCCTCTGTTGCTATCGCTTTCCACGCTGCTGATCGAAGGGTCCTTAAGTTACTCGAGGATCTTCGCCACGACCCCGGCGCC
>JBFHXJ010000032.1:0-37722 GCA_041598995.1 Woeseiaceae bacterium
CGCTCACCGGTCTCGTCCATCTGGCCGATGAAACCCAGATCCGGCGGGTAGTCGGCCTTGATCGTTCCACGGAGCTGCCCGGCTGCTGTCTGTCCCCGCAGGCGAAGACTTGTTACGCCATCCGACATTGTCCCAGTTACCAGGCCTTGCGCGTCCTGCTCGAGGTCCAGGTGGACCGATCCGTCTGGGCTTTGAAAAACGTACTGGCCACCGAATTCTGCCGCTGCGACAGGCTGGCCAGCAACGAGCAAGCAGACGAGCAGCCATGAGCCTTTTCTTTTCATACCTGGACTCCCGATCGCGACGCGTTGTTGTCTCTTTGTCTTCCCCGGCATTGTACGCCTAGCCGTGGCGCGACAGGTCGTCCGCAAGCGACTCGAGCGTGCGGCCTCTCGTTTCCGGCATGAGGAATACGACGAACAGCAGCTGCAGCAGCATCATCGCGGCGAAGAACGCGAATATCGCATGGGCATCGAAGGCCGACAGAACGTATGGCATGAGCAAGGCGATCAGCGCGGCGAATACCCAGTGCGTTCCACAGCCGAGTGACTGCCCCTTGGCGCGCACCCTGTTGGGAAAGATCTCGGCGATGAACACCCAGATGACGGCGCCCTGGCCGACCGCGTGGGAGGCGATAAACAGGAACAGAAAAGCGACGACAGCCACGCCGCCGCCGGCGGTATGAAACGCCCAGCTCACGGCGCCCAGGGAAGCGATGTAGCCGATCGAACCGATCAGCATCAGTGTTCTTCGCCCGACCCTGTCGATAAGCATCATGCCGGCAATCGTGCACATGAGATTCACGACGCCGATCCCGGTCGTCGACAATAACGATGCACTGGCGTCGAGACCGGCCAGTCCGAATACCCTGGGCGAGAAGTAAATGATGAAATTGATTCCAGACAGCTGGTTGAAAAAAGCAATCAGGAAGGCGAGCAATACCGGCCGCGCGTAAGCGCGGGAGAAGAGCCTGCCGGCCGCGTCGTCATGCCCTGTGCGTCGGATGTCGCCGACGATTCGATCGGCATGTGCCGGGTCGACCGACGACAGGACAACCCGGGCCGCCACCTCATCATTCTTCGCCATGATCAGCCAGCGGGGACTTTCCGGGACACGCGAGACCAGTGCGAGAAAAACGGCGGCCGGAATTACTTCGGCGCCCAGCATGAAACGCCAGCCGAGGCCGAAGAACTCGGAGAGCGCAAAGTTGGAGAAGTAGGCAACCAGGATGCCGAGCACGATCTGGAACTGGTAGAGCACGACCAGACGCCCGCGATACTGCGCGGGCGCAATCTCGGCGATGTAGGCTGGCACGACAATCGAAGAAACGCCGACGCCGACGCCGCCAACAAAACGCAGCAGCGAAAAACTGTACGGCCCCGGCGCGACGGCCGAACCGAACGCCGATACGAGGAACAGTATGCCCGTGACGATCAGTGTAGGCTTGCGACCGAAAATGTCGCAGGGGACGTTGCCGAGTAACGCGCCGATGACGGTTCCCCACAGAGCGGACGACATGATGAATGCTCCGTGAAAGAGATCGCTCGTCTGCCACAAAAACTGGATTGGCTGATCCGCGCCGGAGATGACCGCCGTGTCGAAACCGAACAGGAGCCCCGCCAATGCGACCGCTGTCGACCAGTAAAGGAGGCTACCGGTGGCACCCGTGCGGCGCTGCTTTTCTTTCTTGTTGTCAGTCACGGGAAGCAAAGCGAAAAATATTACTCGTTTGGTAGCAAGCCTGCAGCATTCATTTATTGTGCATGCATATATCGTGCACGGAATATTTGAACCACGGGTCCATCGGTTTGCTATGCTTTCGTCAGCCTCTCTTCAGACGTCGTACGGGTAGCGATAAGCATAATAACGAAGCCCATTCATATGAGCCTTGAGAACACCATCTTTATCGGGGTCGCCTGTTACCTCGTCGTCATGCTGATCATCGGCGCGTGGGCATCGAAACGGACCGGGTCAACCGAGAATTTCATCGTTGCCGGGCGCAGGATGCCGCTGTGGATCGCCAGCGCCACGCTCGTCGCGACCTGGTTCGGCGGCGGCACGATCATGGGCGCCGGCGGCGCCTCCTATGAAGACGGCATGATCGGAGTGATCGCGGATCCGTTCGGCGCCTCGCTGGTGTTCTTCGTCGTCGGTTTCTTTTTCGTGCGCATGTTCCGCCGTCTGCGTTTGTTGACAGTCGTCGATTTTCTCGAAAACCGCTATGGCAAAACTGCCGCCATGATCGCTTCTTTCGGCCTGATCGCGTCCAATGTCGGGTGGACCGGTGCGATGCTGGTCGCCTTCGGCCTCATCTTTCAGTCATTGACCGGCGTACCGATGGAAATCGGTATCTTCGCCGGTGCAATCGTCGTCTTCATCTACACGGTCGCGGGCGGCATGTGGGCGGTCGCGCTGACGGATTTCGTGCAGATCGCGTTGATTGCCGTCGGTCTCATCATGCTGCTCGTCGTGGCGCTGATCGACGTCGGTGGCTGGGGTGCGATCTCGGCGCGAGTGCCGGCAGGGACATTTCGCCTGGTGCCGGCGATGCACACCTGGGAGATATGGCTCAACTATCTGCGTGCCTGGCTCATTTTCGGCCTCGCCGATGTGACGGCGCAGACTCTGATGCAGCGCGCATTTGCGGCGCGGAGCGAACAGGTCGCGCAGAATTCGTTCTACCTGGCAGGATTCACCTACCTGACGCTCGGCATGATTCCGGTCATGCTCGGCATCATTGCCGCCACCACGATGCCCGGCATCGTCGAGCCGGAAACCGTCATCCCGGAACTCGCCGTCGCACACCTGCACCCGGTTGCTGTTTCGATCTTCGTCGGCGCGCTGCTGGCTGCGATCATGAGTAGTGCCGACAGCGCCCTGCTCGCATCGGCGAGCATCTTCAGCGTGAACATCATGCCGATATTCACCCGCAAACCGATAAGCGATCGGACGCGTCTGCTCGCCACCCGTATCGCGATCCCCGTCATAGGCACCATTGCGGTTTACGTGGCGCTTGAAGTCCAGGTCGTGTACGACCTGGTCCAGGACGCCAATTCGGCCTTGCTGGTCAGCGTGGTCATACCGTTCGTCTGTGGCATCTGGTGGAAGAAGGCTAACCGGACCGGCGCGCTGGCGGCCATGGGCGTGGGATTCCTGACCTGGTTCCTGGCGATCCTGTTCGAGCCCGGACTGCCCGGCGATATGCTCGGCCTGATCACCTGCCTGGTCACGATGTTCGTGGTCACGGCATTCACGCAGAAGTTCGATCCGCCCGTGCCGCTAAGAAACAGCGACGGCGAGGAGGTGGAAATGAAAGACCGGCTCGGCACGCTGCCGCTGTTCCGACGCGTGGCTGAGCCCGATGATCGCCTGAGCCGGGCTGGCACCTTGTAAAGCAGCCTACAATGACAAAAACTGGGGTCGAACCGCAATTCTTTCGTTACGTCGGGAATCATCGATCCGACCCCCGTGTTCACCGGATCAATAAGTGTCGTAGCCTCGACGGCTCATGTTGGTTGAGCATTCCAGGAATCTTGCCCACAGTTTAGCGCCAACGGAGTTCGGGTCCATCAGATCCGCGTTCCACTGATCCCAGGCCCTGCCGAACGCCGCCGCGTTCGCAGCTCTCCCGACCCAATATATAGAGACCAGGTTATGGCTCTGTATCGGAACGAGCACCTCGGCCTGATAGTTGTATTTTGCCGCCCACTGCTTGTTGAAATCGTCCTTAATCGCGAGAAAAGTGGCCAAGGTGCAGCCATCATTCAGCTGGACCTCAATTACATCAAGGTGATCTGCATAAGTGCCGATTGGTATTGCCAGAAACAATATACACAGTAGTTTTTTCATTATTTCCTCCCTTATGTTCCGTCAATTCGCATAACGCGGTCCGTGTCTGTCTGCGCGTGACCCTTTGACAATATTCTTTTTCGTCGGCGAGTAATCCGTCTGTTCCGAACGAGTGTCACTGGTCCGGCGACCGCAACAACCATGCCGGGGTCTCGTAAAGCAGGATCGTCACCTCGTCGCCGGCATGTATCCTGCCTGCGGCTTCGACGACGCCGACGATGCCGCGTTTCAACTTCGCGGCTTTCGAAAACGCTGTGTCCGAAACGGGCCGGCCGGATCGTGTCTTGTGTAGTCCCGCCAGTATCTTACTCATGTTGCCGCAGGGCGGATTGTATTCCTCGACGATCAGCTCGGCGCCCGATGTGAATCTGAGCAACGTCCCTTTCGGCAGGCGGGACAGCTGCCGTATCCCCTCGATGCAGAGATTCGCGCCCAGGCTCTCTGCCGTGAGCGGCTTTTTCAGATCCATCGCTTCGGTGATGTCCTGCAATTCCTCGACTGACACGGCCGACCACTGCCGCTCGTTACGTCGCTTGGTTCCGACAGGCTGCTTATCGCCTTTCCAGGTGTCGCGAACGTAGGAGCGATGTCGGTCACCGACGATACCGTCGAGCTCGACCCGGATCGATTCGTGTTCTTCCTTGCTGCGGTCGTCGTTATCGCCTGAGTGAACGGAAACCACCTTTGCGACGAGTTCCTTCACCGGGCGTCTGCGGGCGGTGCCAGGCAACCGGGCTTCAGCGTTACCCAGATCAGGTCGATCGCTTGGTCTCCGGTGTTGCCCGATTCGTGCATCGCACTCAGCTCCGTCGCGCTGTCGCTCCAGCCGATTTCACCATCGGGCGAGAAACTCGTGGTCGCCTGCTCGCCATACTTCACGGTCCATTCGCCGCCTTTGACGTGAATGTAAAGCTGGTCCGGCGGATGCCGGTGAATGCCTTCCCACTGCCCGGGTTCGATAATAAATCGTTGCACCACCAGCTTGTCATTCTCGAGCAGCAGCTCGCCGGGAATATTCGGATAGTACATGTGACATGGATTGGGTGGCCCGTCACCATGCTGGTCGGCGCTGGCCGTAATGCACACGAGCACCAATAACAGAAGCTGAATTCGATACATGACTTACTCCTGGAAATCGATTAACGCAACTCGCCGGCGTAGCCGATCGATTGCATCGCCTGGCGAATTTCATCGAGCACCATCGGGTCCTCAATCGTCGCGGGGACCCGGTATTCCGCACTGTCGGCAATCTTGCGAATTGTTCCGCGCAATATCTTGCCGGATCGCGTTTTCGGTAATCGCTCGACGATGACGGCCTTCTTGAACACCGCGACAGGACCGATGCGCTCGCGCACCATGGCGATTACTTCGGCAATGATATCTGCGGCGTTCCGGTCGACACCCGCCTTGACGACCAGCAAGCCGACCGGCACCTGGCCTTTGAGGCTATCCGCGACGCCCATGACCGCGCACTCCGCAACGTCGGGATGCGCGGCGAGCACCTCCTCGATGGCGCCGGTGGACAGGCGATGGCCCGCGACATTGATAATGTCATCGGTGCGTGACATGACGTAGACGTAGCCGTCTTCGTCGATATAGCCGGCATCGCCTGTTTCGTAGAAACCAGGAAACCGCTCCAGGTAGGACTTCCGGTATCGATCATCGGCCTGCCAGAAGCCGGGCAGCGTGCCCGGAGGCAAAGGCAGCTTGCAGGCGATCGCGCCGACCTGACCGGCCGGCATGACAGTGCCGTTGCCATCCAGCACCTTGACATCCCAGCCCGGTACGGCGCGTGCGACAGAGCCTGCCTTGACTGGCAGCGTCTCGATGCCGATGCAATTGGCGGCGATTGCCCAGCCGGTTTCCGTCTGCCACCAGTGATCGATTACCGGAACCCCGAGTTTCGCCTCCGCCCAACGCAGCGTATCGGGATCGCATCGCTCTCCCGCGAGGAACAATGTGCGAAACGAGGACAGGTCGTATTTCGTGATCAGCGCCCCATCCGGATCCTGCTGCCGGATGGCGCGGAACGCGGTGGGTGCCGTGAACATGCACGCAACATCGTATTCGGATACGACGCGCCAGAATGCGCCTGCGTCCGGTGTGCCGACCGGTTTGCCTTCATAGAGGACCGTCGTATTACCGTGCAGTAACGGCGCATACATGATGTACGAATGCCCGACGATCCAGCCGATGTCCGACGCCGCCCAATACACTTCGCCAGGTTCGACCCCGTAGATATTTTTCATCGTCCAGTGAAGCGCGACGGCGTGTCCGCCGTTGTCGCGCACGATGCCCTTCGGCTGCCCGGTCGTACCCGACGTGTAAAGTATGTACAACGGATCGGTCGCCTCGAGGATCACGCATTCGTGCGGTCGCGCCGCGGCGATGGCATCGTGCCAGTCCAGGTCCCTGTCATCATTCAAAGTGGCTTGCTGCTGCGGCCGTTGCAGGATGATGCACACGTCGGGCTTGTGCGAAGCCAGTTCTATGGCCTGATCGAGAAGCGGTTTGTATTGAACGATGCGGTCCGGCTCGATGCCACAGGACGCAGAGACGATGGCTTTCGGCCTGGCGTCGTCGATGCGTTTCGCAAGTTCGTTCGCGGCGAATCCGCCGAATACCACGGAATGGACCGCGCCGATGCGTGCGCAAGCCATGACTGCGACGATCGCCTCGGGAATCATCGGCATGTAGATGATGACGCGGTCGCCCTTACTGATGCCATTGTCAGCAAGCGCGCCGGCGAACAGAGCGGTCTCGTCCCGCAGCTCCCGATAGGTGAGCTTGCGCCGGATATCGGCCAGAGGGCTGTCGTAAATGACGGCGACCTGATCTGCGCGACCGCCATCGACATGCCGGTCAAGCGCATTGTGGCAGGTATTGAGCCGGCCGCCAGTAAACCATCGGAACAGAGGGGCATTGCGGTCATCGAGCACGCGACGCCATTTGGTGTCCCAGTCGATGGCGGCGGCTGCTGCCGCCCAGAATTCCTGTGGCCGCCTTAATGATCTCCGATGTACGGAATCGTAGTCGCTCACAATTCGTTCAGCAGTTCCCGTGTCGCGCGATAGGCTTGTTCGATTGCTGCCTCGGTCATCGCCATAGCCGCCGCATCGGAGTTGGCGATCGCGACGCGGCCGAATCTTTGTCGGCCCCTGAGCCAGTTTTTTCTTTCATCGGGCCACTCCTCCGACCAGTAATTCATCTGGTTTTTCTCGTGGTCGTAGCCTACCGCATAGCCGTGCGGCCATCGATTGACCGTGATCGCTTTGATATCACGCGCAGGATCGAATCCACCTTCAGCCAACATGGTTCCCAACTGCTGACGAATGTTCCGCTCGAACGTCTCGAACGACGTCTCGAGCAGCTCGTATCGGCCGGCCCGGAACTGCTCGGCCGCAAAGCCGTCGCCAGGCAGCGGGATACGGTACATCTTTATAGTGGTCGGCTCGTTCGGAGATTTCGTCGTCGAGTAATCCGCAAATCGTAACGGGTAGGTGAGCCGGATATCGGAGAAATAGCTACCCGGACAATAGGCTGCAAAAATTCCGAGTCTGACGAATGCCGTCCAGTTCCTGACGAGCACATTGGTGGATACCAGCGGCATTCTGGTGGTCTTGGTCAATGCATCACGCTGATCGTCCGGCAGCTCCGGGAAAATGTGCGGAATAATCGAGTGGTAACATGCCATCACGCAGAATCGGGCTCGAACACGTCTCGCCTGGCCGTCCTGCACGTAGGTGACCTCGACCTGCTCGGCTTTCTCGGGATCACCGAGGTGTCGTATATGTACCGCGGTCGAATTCAGGCGTAAGCGAACCGGCGAATTTTCATCATCGAGTCGCGCGTAATCGAATTTCGCCGAAATGATATCGTGCATCGAGTTGCCGGGAGCGACGCGCGGAATCATGCTGCGTACCAGCATACGGGCGATGGATGCGTTCCCATCCGGAAAATGAAAGTCCTCCTTGTAGCTGTGTCGTTGCCACTCCGCGGGTCGTTGCGCCTCTTCTTCCAGTCCCAGCCCTGCTGACCCGGGTAATCCATAACGGAGCGCCGCGATGGCCGGAGTCAGGTCGGTACCGTTGCCCATATAACTCGCGCGCCACATCCAGAAGAAATCAATGACTTCCTGGCTTGCGTTAACGACGCCGGTCAGAAACTCCAGGTAGCTGATCGACTGCAGGACAGCAAGCTTTTCCTCCTTGGAATAACCACTGAGGTACTCGCGATCCCCGCAAAACAAGGCGCGAATTTCGTCGCGAGCACTTTTCGAAAGCGGCGTTCGATCCAGAAACGCAACAATCGCGTTTCTGTCGCTGATGGACTTACCCAGCTCGTCGGGCAGCGTGACATACGCCGGCTGCTGGTCACTCGGTACTCTACCGGGCGCGCCGGCCACGAGTTTGTCGGCGCCGAATGTCTTTTTGTCGAAGAAAATCCCGCCCCGCAAATTCAAGGATGGGTAGAGGTCGTGGTCGAACACGTCACGGGCAAGCCGCACGTCGATCCCGAGGTCCTTGAGTAGAGCCTTGGCGGCATTGGGATAGCCCCACGGCGCCTCGATATACTCGGTGCCGCCAATATCCAGGAGCGTGCGCCCGTCGTAATCAAACTCGTTGCGTTTGGCATGGCCGCCAAAGTCGTCGTGATTGTCGACGATCAGGATCCGGGCGTCGCGGCCTGCCTCTTTGCGAAAGAAGTGAGCCGCCGCCAGGCCGCTGATACCGCCGCCGACAACGACAAGGTCGTATTCTTCCCCGGTATCTATCGAATCTGCCGGATCGTCAAAACGCGCCCCGTCGCGCAGCAGGTGTGCGACCTCGAAGGAACCGGGATGGCTGCCGCGCAAGCCATCGCGCGTCGGTGGATAGTATCCGGCCGCCATCTGCGCACTCGATGATTCGAGTGCGGCAAGCGCCCGCGACAGAGGATTCGACAGCAGCGAGCCGCCGATCGCGATATTGACGCCGTTCAGAAAGTCGCGCCGGGTGATGTCGCGATCCATCCCCAGCTGCCGATCCTGTCGTTTCATCATCGAATATCAGCACCCCTTTGAATTCATTGTAGGCGCTGCGACAGCGAATGGGGTAGCCGGTCCGGCTTGCGGCGGTTGCTACCTTTCCAGGTACTGGAACTTGTCCTTGACCTCGCGCCAGTCATCGGCGTCGGGCGGCGGGTCCTTCATCTCGGTGATCACCGGCCAGGACCGCGACAAATCCGCATTGAGCTGGAGAAACTTCTCCTGCCCCTCGGGCAGCTCGTCCTCGGAATAGATCGCCTCGACCGGGCATTCCGGCTCGCACAGGGTGCAGTCGATGCACTCGTCGGGATCGATGACCAGCATGTTCGGCCCCTCGTGGAAACAGTCCACGGGACACACTTCCACGCAGTCGGTCAGCTTGCACTTGATGCAGCTCTCGGTGACGACAAAGGTCATACGGGCGATCCAGGAGTCATTGCGGCAGTTAAGCTATGCGAAGTTCAGGTCCAGATCAACCCTGGGTGGCCCGGTGGGGTCAGACCCCGTTCATACGGGATGCACAATATTTCGCTTCTCGGGCAAACGGGGTCTGGCCCTGGTTCACCTGATCCCGCTTCGGCTTTTGACCTGCTCCTGCACCATCGCTATTGTCGGCTCCCGGATGGCACACGGGAGCGCAAATGCTCGTCGGAGACATGCTTCATCAATCGGCGCTTCGTGCTCCCGATCGGATCGCGCTGATCGGGCGTGGGCAGCGTCTGACCTATGCGGCGTTCGAGCAGCGCGCGAACCGGCTCGCCAACGCGCTCCTCGATCTGCGACTGGACCGGGGTGCAAGGATCGCAATCCTGTCCACGAACAGGCCTGAGTACGCGATCGCCTACTTCGCCATCGCCAGGACGCCCTACGTATCGGCGCACTGCTCGACCCGCAGCATCGCAGCCGATCTCGCCTATGTGCTGAACCGGATTGGCGCGGAAGTCATGATGTTCGAAGGCACCTTCGCATCGCTGGTCAGGGCGGCATTGCCCGAGCTCGATCTCGCACCGAAATTGATCGTGCTGGACAAGACGCCGGATATCGAAGGGGCGACGTTCATCGACGATTTCGTCAAGGGATTCCCTGACGCGGTGCCCGCCGTCGGCCTCGAGGAACACGACGAACTTGCGATCACGCTGACCGGCGGCACGACGGGGTTCCCCAAAGCCGTGCTCGTCAGTCACAAAGCGCGTTGCGCATCGGCGATTGCGGCGGCCGAGGAGTTCGGACTGAGCGATGAAGATGTCGTCATCGCGTCGACGCCGCTGTTTCATACCGCCGGTCTGTTCGTCTGGTTCGGTACTGCGGTATTGCAGGGCGCGACGATCGTGCTGCCGCCCGGTTGGGATCCCGTCGATTTCATGAAGACGGTCGAGGCAGAGAAGGTCACGGCAGCATTCCTGGTGCCGAGCCAATTGAACGACCTCATTGCGCACCCGGATTTTTCGCCGACGCGACTCAAGACCCTGCGTAACATCGGTTATGCGGGTGCGCCCATGAGTCGCGCGCTTTTCGAACGCGTGTGCTCGGCGCTACCGGATGCATCGTTTACCGAAAACTACGGCCAGTCCGAAGCCTGCCCGATTACCATTCGCTGCGAGCACCATGGAAAGGACAAACTCGGAACGGTCGGCAAGGCGGCGAGCAACGCGGAGCTCGGCGTTGTCGACAAAGACGGCAATCTGCTGCCGCCGGGAACCATCGGTGACATCGTGACACGCGGCGTACAGGTATTCGACAAGTACTATAACGATCCCGACGAAACCGCGGCGGCTTTCGGCCTGCCGGATGGCTGGCTGCTGACCGGCGACGTCGGCTTCATCGATGAAGACGGATTCCTGACGCTCGTCGATCGGTCGAAGGACATGCTCGTGTCCGGCGCGGAAAACGTGTATCCGGCAGAGATCGAAAATGTGCTGTACCAGCACGAGGCCGTTGCGGAGTGTGCCGTGTTCGGCATACCGCACGAGCGCTGGGGCGAGGTGCCGGCCGCGCACGTCGTGCTGGCGCCAGGCGCGACGGTCTCCGAAGACGAGCTGATCGATTTTTGCGCGAACAGGATCGCGCGTTTCAAGCGCCCGCGATTGATAAAGTTCGTGGCCAGCCTGCCGAAGACCCCGGTCGGCAAGATCCGCAAGAGCGAATTGAGGGCACCTTACTGGGCGGGACAGGACAGAAACATCTGAGCTAAGAAATCGCAGCTCGTCGCTCTCGCACATCCACGTGGTTGGCTCGGGCATCCTGCCCTCGGCCCTTCGGGCCAACGCCTGCGGCGTTGCCCAAAATCGCTCCTCGCGATTTGGTTGCGACATAAGTACGTCCCTGTACACAAAGCCGCTCCCACAAGTCACACGCATCCGGCATCGGCACCTTTGATTCCCGCACAGAAGCGATTATGAGACGTGGGATCGCGTCTCAGTGCCCGGCAGTCTTTACCTTGTGATGATGGACAGAATCCTTAATCAGGCTGAAGACCAGGCCGGCGATCAGGATCGGGGCTATGTATAGAATCAGTGGCAGCGCATAGAGGATGATCGCAGCTGAAAACAGCAATACGACAAAAACTACCAGAACTTGCATATCCACCTCCTTGTCACGACTCTTGTCGCCCATCCCAATATCTGTCCTTTCAGCGTGCTCGACAATACGTAGATTTCCGCTTCATCAATGCTAGGCGATCGTGCCCAGCGTCTTTTTCATCGATTCGAACACCTCTGCATTGGGGCAGAACTTGTTGTCGCCGGTTTCCTCGCCCGCCAGCCACCTTTCACAGACATCCTCGGATGAACAGGTTCGGCAACGCTGGCGCACTTCTCTGATGATAGTTTCGCGATCGCCACTCGCGACGATGGTCGGATCCAGTCCGATCTTGATCAGCATGGTCCGCATGCGCCGCTCGGATTGCGTCGCCAGGTAATTGCGGATCGCGTAGAAGAGTCCAATGGCGACTCCCGCCATGACCACAGCGACGATGAGCTGTAAGAGTGAAATATTCATGGCCCGGTTCTCCAGGATGCACAGCGGCATTGTTCAGAAGCCCAGGGCTTGTTGCCGCTTACCGGACCATCGCTAGTCCGCGGCGCAAGACGCCCGGACGACTGGCATATACGAAAAAATTACACCCTGAACACGGGAAAGGCTGTACGTATTAACCGACGCCAAGACCGGTAAATGACTGAAAGAAAAGGAATCGCAGCTCGTCGCTCTGGCACATCCATGTGGTTGGCTCGGGCATCCTGCCCTCGGCCCTTCGGGCCAACGCCTGCGGCGTTGCCCAAAATCGCTCCTGGCGATTTTGTTGCGACAAAAGTACGTCCCTGTACACAAAGCCGCTCCCACAAGCCGCTTTGACGGTACCTAGATCTGGTGTTCCGGCATGCGCACGACCAGGCCGTCGAGCTCGTCGCTGACCTGGATCTGGCAGCTGAGGCGGCTCGTTTCCTGGATGTCGTATGCCGATTCGAGCATGTCCCGTTCCAGATGGTCGGGGGTGCCGGTTTTCGCGATCCAGGCGGGATCGACGTAGACGTGGCAGGTCGCGCAGCTGCAGGCGCCGCCGCATTCGGCCTCGATACCGGGGATGTTATTGTCGACCGCTCCTTCCATGACGCTCAGTCCTGAGGAGACGTCCACAACATGCGGCGTGCCGTCGAATTCGATGTAGGTGATCTTCGCCAAGCTCTCTAAGCTTCCTGCGCGTTGCGCACGATTTCTTTCAACCCCTGCGGCAACAGGTCCACAAGTTCTTCGACGCATGCATCGATCGACTTGCCGTTGGTGTCGATCGCCACGTGCGCCATGCCCCACAATTCGTTGCGTTCCGTGAGTATGCGCCGCAGGTCGGACATCGCATCGTCCTGGTTCTCCATCGGCCGCACGTCGCCCTGATCGATGAGGCGGCGCATGTACTCCTCTGGCTCGGCATGCAACCAGACGACGAAGCAGGTCGTCAACAGCGTACTCAGAAGATTCGGCTCGGTGACGATGCTGCCGCCCGTTTCGAGCACACAGCGATCGTGCTTGCGCAGCGTCTGCATGAGCGCTTTCTCCTCTAGGCGCCTGTACCCGGCCGGACCGGACAGCGAAAAAATCTCCGAAGTGCTCATGCCGGCAAGTAGTTCGATCTCGCTGCCCAACGGCACGAATGGAATGTCGAGGAGTTTCGCCAGCTTGCGTCCCTGGCTGGTCTTGCCTGCGCCGCGCAGACCGATCAGGGCGACGCGTCGGCGCGCTTCCAGGGGCACGGCAAAATTGTCGGACAGCAACTGCAGGAAAGCCTTGTGAGTATCCGGGCTCAGGTCGCGGAGCAGGTCCGAAATGAGAATTTCTTCGGCCGTGTGTTTCTCACGCATGCGCAAGAGATCGGACAGGTCGGTGCGCAGCGCCGCGGCGACGCGCGCGAGCAACATCACCGAAATATTGCCGCGACCCTGCTCGAGCTGAGCCAGATAGCGTTCCGATACCCCGGATTCATGCGCGAGCGCCTTGCGCGTCATGCGGCGGTGCGACCGCAATGCGCGCACACGTTCGCCGAGCACGCAGAGGAGACGACCGGATTCGATATCTTCAATGGCGGCATTCTTTAACATAGATTTTCGTGCCGAAAAACCGTGACCCGGCATCGTGCTTTTGCCGATTCCGAGGTATACTATCATGCATATTTCCGGCTAATCATAGCAAATACCTGCATTATAATGCACGCACTGTCTGAAAACACCGGCGGGTCGTCACCGCGGCTCGATTTCCGCACGGATCCTGCGCGGTATCGCCACTGGACGATCGAAATCGACGGCCCGCTCGCCAGGCTCGTGATGGCGGTGGACGAATCGAGTCCGCAGGCGCCCGGCTATGAGCTGAAGCTCAATTCCTACGACATCGGCGTTGACATCGAGCTTTACGATGCGGTGCAGCGGCTGCGCTTCGAGCATCCCGAGGTCAAGGCAGTGGTCATCACGTCCGGCATCGATGCGATGTTCTGTGCCGGCGCCAACATCCGCATGCTCGGTATCTCGAGTCATGCGCACAAAGTAAATTTCTGCAAGTTTACGAACGAGACGCGCACGGCGATCGAGGACGCGAGCGCGAACTCGGGCCAGATTTACCTCGCGGCATTGAACGGCACCGCGGCGGGCGGCGGTTATGAGCTGGCGCTCGCGACCGAATACCTGATGCTGATCGACGACGGCAATGCGGCTGTATCGTTGCCGGAAGTGCCGTTGCTCGCGGTGCTGCCGGGCACCGGCGGACTGACGCGAGTCGTCGACAAGCGCAAGGTGCGCAGGGACCTGGCCGACGTGTTCTGCACCGTCGAGGAAGGCATGAAAGGCAAGCGCGCCGTGGAGTGGCGGCTGGTCGACGAGACCGTGCCACGATCCAAGTTCGACGAGCGGGTCAGGGAGAAGGCGCTGGAACTCGCGGCCCTGTCGGACCGGCCGGTCGACGACAAAGGCATTGTGCTGGAGCCTCTCGAGCGCGACGAGGAGGATGGCGTGATCCGTTATCCCTTCATTTCGGTAATGCTCGATCACGAGGGACGCAGCGCAACGCTCGAAATCCAGGCGCCGGATGAAAAAGCCCCGGCGAGCGTCGCCGACATCAAGAAGCAGGGCGTGCATTTCTGGCCGTTGGCGATTGCGAGGGCGCTCGACGATGCATTGCTGCACTTGCGGTTCAATGAGCCGACACTCGGCACGCTGATCATCAAAACCGTCGGTGACGGCAAACGCGTCACCGCCTACGACGCGCTCCTGGACGAGAACCGCGACGACTGGTTCGTGCGCGAGATCCTCTTGTTCCTGCAGCGAACCTGCAAGCGGCTGGATCTCACGTCCCGTACCACATTTGCGTTCATCGAGCCGGGCAGCGCATTCGTCGGCATGCTCGCCGAACTCCTGTTTGCCGTCGATCACAGCTACATGCTGGACGGACAGCTCGACGAGCGGCCAGCGCCGGTGATTCAACTCACCGAGCTCAATTTCGGCGACTTGCGCATGGCAAACGGCCTGACACGCCTCGAGACCCGGTTTTTGGGCGACGCGGACGGTGTCGCGAATGCGCGGAATCTGATCGGTAAGGAACTGGATGCGCAGGCTGCACTGGATGCCGGACTCATCACCTATGCGCCGGACGACATCGACTGGGACGACGAGATACGCTTGTTGCTGGAAGAGCGCGCCAGTTTCTCGCCGGATGCACTGACCGGCATGGAGGCAAACCTTCGTTTCGCCGGCCCGGAGACGCTGGAGACAAAGATATTCGGTCGCCTGAGCGCCTGGCAGAATTGGATATTTCAACGCCCGAACGCCGCCGGTGAAGCGGGCGCCCTGAAGCTATACGGCACCGGCAAACGTGCCAAGTATGATCGCGGGAGAGTTTGAGTATGTCAGAAGTCGACTACACGTCACTGATTCCGAACAACGTCGACCTTGCATCCGACGCCCGACTGAAACGCGCGCTCGAGGAATGGTATCCGAAATACCTCGAGTGGTGGCTCAGCATGGGACCGGTCGACGCGGCGGAGCACGAGGTCTATCTGCGCACGGCGGTCGGCGTCGACTCGGAGGGCTGGGCCAAGTTCGGTTACGTCAAGATGCCCGAATACCGCTGGGGTATCCTGCTCGCGCCGCAGGAGGAAGGCCGCAAGATCGCCTTCGGCCACCACAAGGGCGAACCGGTATGGCAGGACCTGCCGGGCGAGTACCGCGCGATGTTGCGCCGGCTCGTCGTCATCCAGGGCGACACGGAGCCGGCGTCCGTCGAGCAGCAGCGTTTCCTCTCCAGGACAGCGCCGTCGCTCTACGACATGCGCAATCTGTTCCAGGTCAACGTCGAAGAGGGCAGGCATCTGTGGGCCATGGTTTACCTGCTGCAGAAATATTTCGGCCGCGACGGCCGGGAAGAGGCCGAGGACCTGCTCCTGCGTACCTCGGGCGATGCCGACAAGCCGCGGATTCTCGGCGCATTCAATGAGCAGACGCCGGACTGGTTGTCCTTCTACATGTTCACGACGTTCACGGATCGTGACGGCAAGATGCAGCTCGAGTCGCTGGCCAACTCGGGCTGGGACCCGTTGGCCCGAACGACGCGTTTCATGCTGACCGAGGAAGGGCACCACATGTTTGTCGGCCGTACCGGCGTGGAACGCGTTATCCAGCGCACCTGCGAAATCATGAACGAGCACGGCATTACGGACCCGGCCGACAAGGAGGCCGTACGCAAGCATGGCGGCATCGACCTCGTGACGATTCAGAAGAAAATCAATTTCCATTACTCGGTCACGCTCGACCTCTTTGGTGCGGAGATCTCGACCAATGCGGCGAACTCCTTCAATGCGAGCCTGAAGGGCCGGTACCGGGAACCGATGATCGACGACGATCACCAGCTCGAGAACGATACGTATCCGGTGGCGCAGGTCGTCGACGGTAAGGTCAAGATCGTCGACATGCCCGCATTGAGCGCGATCAATGCGCGCCTGTGCGACGACTTCATGGACGACTGTGAAAAAGTCATGTTGCGCTGGAACCGCGTGTTCCAGACACACGATATCGATTACTCGCTGAAGCTTCCGCATCGTGCGTTTCATCGCGCCGTCGGTGAGTTCGCGAACGTGCATGCCACCACCGATGGCGATCTCATATCGGAGTCGGAGTGGCAGGAGCGAAAGGACGAGTGGATGGCATCGGACAGCGATCTTGAGTACATCCTGTCGCTCATGGAACTGGAAAAGACGCCCGGCAAGTTTGCGAACTGGATCGCCGCACCGCGCGCCGGCATCAACGGGCAGCCTGGCGACTTCGAGTACGTGAAGCTCGTGGCGTAAGAAAACGGTCATGAACAGTCAGATGGCATTCTCCGAAGCGGTCGCAACGATAACGGCGCGCATTGCAGGCAAGCCGGTCGACGGCGAACTTGAATCGTTTTTGAACGAGAATTTTCCGCCGGGCGGCGAAGCGTTCGACGACCTCGCCGAACTGTGCCGGCAGGGCATCGACGAGGGCTGGCTCTGCGACAACGAGCACGGCGGCATCCGCTACGGCCGTATTTTGAAGCACGGCCCCGGGACCAACGGTTTTTCCGTCGACGTCGTGCTCATGGACAACATCAAGGGACCGTATCACGGCCATCCGAATGGTGAGATCGACATGATCATTCCGGAAACGGCAGATGCGAAATTCGACGGCAAGGGTCAGGGCTGGAAAGTCTATGAACCGGAGTCGGAGCACTTCCCGACGGTCACCGACGGCAAGGCGATCGTGCTGTACCTGCTGCCGGAGGGCCAGATCGATTTCAAGCGCAAGGCGCCGCAGGAGCACTGATGTCCGATCACACCTCCATGGACACCATCGTTGTCCGCCTCGCCGGTGACTCCGGTGACGGCGTGCAGCTCATGGGGTCGCAGTTCATCGCGTCGACCGCGCTGAGCGGCAAGGATTTCGCGACGTTTCCCGATTATCCGGCGGAAATCCGCGCGCCTGCCGGCACGACCTTCGGCGTGTCCGCATACCAGATGAACATCGGTGCGAACGATATAACGACGGCGGGGGACACGCCGGACGTGCTGGTCGCGTTCAACCCGGCCGCTTTGAAGGTCAGCCTGCCGTTGCTCGAGCCCGGTGCGCTGATCATCGTCAACAACGACAGCTTTACCGCACGAAACCTGACGAAGGCGGGTTACACGGAAGACCCGCGCAAGACCGGCGATCTCAATACATTCCAGGTCGTCTCGGTCGATATCAGTCGTTTTAATCTGGAGGCGGTCAAGGCGTATGGCCTGTCCCAGAGTGACGGCGGACGCTGCAAGAACTTCTGGGCACTGGGCCTCCTGATGTGGATGTTCGATCGCGACCTCGCGCCGATCGAGGACTGGATCAACAAGAAATTCGCGAAGCTGGAACTCATTCGGGACGCGAACATTACCGCGCTGCATTCGGGCCACGCATTCGGCGAGACGGCAGAACTCGCGGAGGCATTACCGCGCTTCAATATCAGCAAGGCCAAGATGCCGCCCGGCGATTACCGCGGTATTACCGGCGCCGAGGCGCTGTCCCTGGGCCTCGCGGCGGCGGGCGAGCTCGCCGATCGTCCTGTGCTGTTCTGTTCCTACCCGATCACGCCGGCGTCACCGTTGTTGCATCGCCTCTCGCGCCTCGGAGATCTGGGTGTCGGTACCTTCCAGGCCGAAGACGAGATCGCGGCGATCTGTGCCGCCATCGGGGCTGCGTACGGCGGTGCTATTGGCGTCACGTCGAGTTCGGGACCGGGCATTGCATTGAAGACAGAGGCGATGGGGCTCGCGGTCAATGCCGAGTTGCCGCTCGTCATCATCAATTCACAACGCGGCGGACCGTCGACCGGCCTGCCGACAAAGACAGAACAGTCGGACCTGTACCAGGCCGTGTACGGGCGCAATGCGGATACGCCGATGCCGGTGATCGCGGCGATGTCCGCGGGTGACTGTTTCTTTGCGGCGATAGATGCCGTGCGCATCGCGCTGCGCCACATGACGCCCGTGATGCTGCTCTCCGACGCGTATCTCTCGAACGCGGCGGAACCCTGGCTCATTCCTGAGATGAAGGACATCGAGCCGATACAGTCGAACGCGGCGCCGAAGCCAGAGCCCGGACGCGATGCCCAGGCCATGGCATTCGAACGCAATCCCGAGACGAAAGGCAGGCCGTGGATTACGCCGGGCATACCGGCGCTCATGCACCGGTTGGGCGGCCTCGAGAAAGACATCGATACCGGGCACATTTCCTACGACCCTGCCAATCACCAGCGCATGACCGACATGCGCGCTGCCAAGATTGATTCGGTCGCGAAGTTCATACCGGCGCAGCAGATGGAACTCGGCGACGACCAGGGCGAGTTGCTCGTCATTGGCTGGGGCTCGACGTTCGGCCCGATCTACCAGGCCGTGAAGGAGATTCGCCGTCACCATAACGGTGTCAGCTATATCCACCTGAGGTACTTGAACCCGTTACCCCCGAATCTCGGGGAATTGCTCGGGCAGTTTGACCGGCTGCTGGTACCGGAAATGAACATGGGGCAACTCGCGAGCCTGCTCAGAGACAAGCTCGGCGTCGATCCGATCTCCTACTGCAAGGTCACCGGTCAGCCGTTTCTCATCAGCGAGCTGACGGAAAAGATTCGCTCGTTCGTGCCGCCGCTCGTCAAGGCTGTCGGGAATCCGGTCGCAAAGGGGAATCCGGCATGAGCGCCGTGCTGACGGCAAAGGATTTCACGACCTCGCAGGAAGTGCGCTGGTGCCCGGGCTGTGGCGACTACGCGATCCTGAAGACCGTGACGAAGACGCTTGCGGAGGTGGGTGCAAAGCCTGAGAACACGGCGTTCATTTCCGGTATCGGCTGCGCATCCCGCTTTCCCTACTATGTCGAGACTTACGGATTCCACACCATACATGGCCGCGCGCCGGCGATAGCGACGGGGTTGAAGCTCATGCGCCCGGAACTCGACGTCTGGGTCGTCACAGGCGACGGCGACGGTCTGTCTATCGGCGGCAATCACCTGATACACGCGCTGCGACGAAATGTCGGACTGAAGATCCTGCTGTTCAACAACGAAATCTACGGCCTGACCAAGGGCCAGTATTCGCCGACCTCGCGGATCGGGACCCGATCGCCGTCATCCCCGGACGGCTCGATCGATTCTCCCCTGGTTCCGGGTCGCCTGGCGCTCGGCGCGGGCGCACGATTCTTTGCGCGCGCGATTGATACCGACAAGGTGGGCTTGGGCGACGTGCTGAAGGAAGCCTATGCATTCGATGGTGCCGCGATGACCGAGATTTTCCAGAACTGCATCGTCTACAACGAAGACGTTTTCGCCGGTTTCGCCGATCGCAAGACGGCCGACGACACACAGCTTCGTTTGAAACACGGTGAGCCCATGCTGTTTGGTACCGGGCAACAGAAAGGCATCGGTCTCAATACCGACACCTTCTCGCTCGAGGTGATCGACGCGAAAGCAAACCCGGAAAGGGTGCTGCGACACAACGAGAACAACAGGGCGCTCGCGCAGATGCTGGTCGAACTGACGGCCCCGATGGCGCTCGGCGTCATCTACAGGGATCCCGGAGAGCCTTTCGAGAAATCCTGGCGTGCGAAAAAGCAGGACCTCAAGCGCAATCGCCGGGTCACCGACGTTCTGCGCAGTACCAACACCTGGACGGTGAGCTGATATGTCCTTCGCACACGATGACAGCGGCAAGAAAATCCCGGAAGGGATGACCGCCGCCGTGCTGACGGTGAACGACCAGGAATACCCGGTCGTCTTCGCGACGCATCACACGCTGCTCGAGGTCCTGCGTGAGGAATGCAAGCTGACTGGCACCAAGCACGGCTGCGAGCTCGGCGAGTGCGGCGCCTGCGCAGTGCTGGTCGACGGTGAGCCGGTGCTGAGCTGCTTGCAGATAACGACGGACGTTATCGGCAAATCGATCCGCACCGTCGAGGGACTGCAAAACGGCAACGAGCTGCATCCGCTGCAGGAATCCTTCGCGGACCTCGGGGCGGCGCAATGCGGTTACTGCACGCCAGGGATACTGATGGTGGCGGAGGCCCTGCTGGCAAAGGAACCGGAACCGGATGACGAGCAGGTCGCGGAGGCATTGTCCGGCAACATCTGCCGCTGCACCGGCTACAACCGCATCGTCGAGGCCGTGAAATGGGCGGCTGCCAAGAAACGCGGCGACAAATGGCGGCCGGATGAGTCGCTTTTCATGGGGCACGAGTTGCCTCGCTAGGAACTGGCATGGTCAAGGCATTACACGTGCCGCAGACGGAAGAGTCAGCGACGGAAGAACTGAAGATCATCGGCAAACCGTTTCGCCGCGTCGATGGTCGCGCGAAGGTCACCGGTCAGACACGATTTGCCGACGACCTCGAGTTTCCGCGTACCGCCTATGTCAAACTGGTGCGCAGCACCGTACCGCATGCACGGATCAAGAACATCGATTTTTCCGCTGCGCTGGCCATGCATGGCGTCCTGGGTACGCTGGTCGGGGATGAATTGCCCGGCAAATTTGGCATCCTGCCGGTGTCCGAAGACGAACACGCGCTGGCGATCGATACCGTGCGCTTCGTCGGTGATCCGATTGCCGCGATCGCAGCGGTGTCGGAAGACGTTGCGCACGCAGCCGCGCTGGCCGTCAAGGTCGAGTATGAAACACTGGCGACGATCTCGAGTGTCGAAGACGCGCTCACCACGCCCGAACCCCAGATTCATGATTACGCGGATGACGGCAACATTCACAAGAAAGTCTCGTTGAAATTCGGCGACGTCGAGAAGGGTTTCGAAGAAGCAGACCTGATCCTCGAAGACGATTTTTTCTACGACGGCAGCAATCACCTGGCGATCGAACAGCATTCTGCCGTCGCCATCGCCGAGGACGACGACCGTGTGACCGTCTATTCGGCAACCCAATGTCCGCACTACGTGCATCGTGCGCTGACGAAGACGCTCGACATTCCGAGTTCGCGCATCCGCGTTATCGCCTGTTCCAATGGCGGTGGTTTCGGCGGCAAGAGCGATCCATTCAATCACGAGATCGTCGTCGCGAAGCTGGCGTTGAAGCTCGGACGGCCGGTCAAGATCACGCTGACGCGAGAAGAAATCTTCTACTGTCATCGCGGCCGCCACCCGGTGCAGATGTACCTGAAAACCGGGTTCAAGAAGGATGGCACGCTGACGTCGCAACACTTGCGCACGATGCTGGATGGCGGCGCTTTCGGCAGCTACGGCGTAGCCAGCACGTATTACACCGGCGCTTTGCAGACGACGGCCTACAAGCTGCCGGCGTACTGGTTCGAAGGCGCCCGCGCGTTCACCAACAAGCCGCCTTGCGGACCGAAACGCGGACACGGCACGCCGCAACCGCGATTCGCCTGGGAGATTCATCTCGACAAAGCCGCGCACGCATTGGGCATCGACCCGGCGGAGCTGCGTCTCAGAAACGCGGTAGAACCGAATTCGATCACGGCCAACTGGCTGCGCATCGGCACAACCGGCCTCAAGGAATGCATCGACGCGGTCGTCAAGGGCAGCGGCTGGAAGGATCGCTACGGCAAGCTGCCCGAGGGACGCGGCTTAGGTTTAGCCTGCAGCGCCTACCTGACCGGCGCCGGATTGCCGATCTACTGGAACCACATGCCGCAGTCCGGCGTGCAGTTACAGCTCGATCGCAGCGGCAACGTTGCGGTCTTCTGCGGCGAAGCGGAGATCGGACAGGGATCGGACAGCGTGATCGCGGTGATCGTTGCCGAGGTACTCGGCATCGATCTCAAGGACATTCGGCTTTGTGTCGCCGACACGGACCTGACGCCTGTCGATCTCGGCAGTTATTCCTCGCGCGTCACATTGATGTGCGGCCATGCCGCCAAACAGGCCGCCGACCGGGCGCGCGACAAGATCGCGGAGGCGGTCGCCCAGCACATGGAAGTGCCGCAGGAAACGCTGGTCTTCGCCGATGGCCAGGTGTTCCCCGCCCATGATCCGGACAAGGCGATTGCGTTCAAGGAGGCCGTGGTCATCGCAGAGTCGCGTTTCGGTACGCTCGGCACGACCGGTTCCTACATTCCGCCACGCTCGCCAGGCCGATATCGCGGTTCCGGGGTCGGTCCGTCGCCCACCTATTCCTATACCGCCTGCGTGCTGGAAGTCGAAGTGGATTCGCAGACCGGCGTTTACGACGTCACGAAAATCTGGATGGCGCACGACCTCGGCCGTGCGCTGAACCCGGTACTGGCGCTCGGGCAGATCGAGGGCAGCATCTACATGGGGCTCGGCGAGGCGATCATGGAGGAGCAGGCGTTCCGCAGGCTGCCGAAGCGCCTGTCGTCTGCGCTCGTGCACAAGATGCCGTCGATGCTGGAATACAAGAGTCCCGGTTTTCACGACATGCCGGAGCTCGTCTGTTACATGATCGAGACCGACGACGAGCGCGGCCCTTACGGCGCCAAGGAAGCGGGGCAGGGACCGCTGCTGCCGGTCGTGCCGGCGCTGGCGAACGCGATTTTCGATGCCGTCGGTGTGCGCATCGATCAGGTGCCGATTCATCCGGACATGGTCCTCAAAGCATTACACGCCAAAGCGCAGGGTCGTGATCCCAGGGTCGGCCCGAAGAAATTCCCGGACATCGATTTTGGTCAGCCGGTCATCGTGCGCACGCCCGATGAAGGCGGCGACGGCCGTGCTGTCGATGATCCCAAGTCGAAGATGCAGGGTCTGCGTTCCGAGTCGGGCACGATGAAAGAACGCGACGACGCCCTGAAGGAAAAGAAGAGTGCTACGCTTACCACCGATTAAGGTGCACGCGCCCGCGACCGTGCAGGAAGCGGCGAAGGCGCTCGCGAAAGACAATGCACGCCTGATTGCAGGCGGCACCGACCTGTTGCCCAACATGAAACGCCGCCACCAGAAGGCGGAGACCGTTATCAGCCTGATGTCGATTCCCGGCCTGGACACGATCGATGCATCGGGCAAGGACATCCGCCTCGGCGGCACGGCGAAGCTGTCGAACATCATTCGCGACGACAGGATTCGCGAACGTCTGCCGGCTTTTGCAAAAGCCGTCGCTTCCATTTCGTCCCCGCCGCTTCGCAACATGGGCACGATAGGCGGTAATCTCTGCGTGGATACCCGCTGTACGTATTACAACCAGACCGAGGAATGGCGACGCTCGATCGATTATTGCCTGAAAGAGGAGGGCACGATCTGCTGGGTCGCGACCAAGTCACCGCGCTGCTGGGCACACACCGCGAGCGATTCGGCGCCGATCCTTTGCGCACTCGATGCAAAGGTCAGACTCGTGTCGGCAAACGATGAAAGAGAAATCCTCTTAGCCGACATGTATGTCGACGACGGCATCGATTACCTGAGCAAGAAGCCGGACGAGATCCTCACCGAGGTGATCGTGCCGGGCTCGAGCGACAGTAGCCATTGCCGCTCGGCCTTCTGGAAACTGAGACGCCGCGGTTCCATCGATTTCTCCACGCTTTCGGTCGCGGTGGCAGTATGGATGGACAAGGCTGCGAAGGTCACAAAGGCGAGCATGGTCCTGGGCGCGGTCGGTTCCGCGCCGATGCCGGTCGCAGAAGCGAACACGCTGCTCGTCGGTAACGCGTTAAACGAAGAGTTGATCGGCGAGGTGGCGCGCGCAGCGCACAAGATCGCGCAGCCGATGGACAACACCGACTTTGCAGCGTCCTGGCGCGGCAAGATGGCCGAGCAATACGCGATCGCGGCATTGAGGGAAATCGCCGGCCTGCCGCCCGGGCGCATGCAGCCGCGGCACATGCTCAAAGTCGTCTGATTCGCAAAACAATCGGCGAATTTAGGAGCGGCTAAGGATGGTGCGCGCTTACGTTCACCGCACTAAAGATCAATTTGCACCGATTCAAAAGGCAATAAAGACTTTGCGGGCAAATTGGGAGCGGCTTTAGTCACGAACAGATCGCAGTTTTCAGGCGAATCGAGCAGAAATAGGGACCGGATCGGCAGTTCCGCAGAAAATCATGAGTGTCCTCATTCAGGAGCATTTGCAACAGTCGGAAAGTTCATTCTTTTTAGCAGCGTCTGAAATCTGGGATCCTGACGTAACGGATCGAAATACGGCAGAACATTGAGATAGACCATCCACGAATCGCGATTTTCGTAGGCGGTTTCGAGCATGGTCAGTGCTTCGTCATGTTCCTTCAAGCCAACGTGGACGACCGCTATCCCGAATCGCGAAACATACTGGCTGCGCGCTAGGTTGCGCAGGTCATTTAGAATGCGCCGCGCATCCTCAGGTCTTCCTACTACGCCGTATGCATGTGCAAGGTGCCACAAGGGTTCTATCTGACCGGGCGCTAGCTGCACGGTCAACTCCAGCTTTGAAATCGCTTCTTCATGTATACCCTCTTGCAGATAGCCCCAGCCGAACCGCATTTGTACCCAGGGATGGTTGGGACTAAGGGCGTCTGCCTGCTCCAGGTAGACACGACCCTGGTCGAATTGGCGGGAAAAGTAAAAGATGTCCGATGCAACAAGATGCAGTTGAACAGAAACCGGATCGAGCTCAAGCGCGCGCGTTATGCTGGCATGCGCCTCATCGGGCCGGCCCAAGGCCGTCAGGAGCCAGGCATATATCTGTCGCACATGGGCATCGTTGTCGCTAATGGCAATGACTTCCCTGAACTTTTCTTCGGCTCCGGCCCAATCCCAGTCGTAGTAGTAGCGGGTAATGGCAATTAGCTCATGGGCCTGTGGCAGATTGCTGTCCAGAGTCAGCGCTGTTGCGAGCACCTCTACCTTTTTTGCATGAGCATCTCGTGGTGGCATGTAGCCAAGGAAGGCCATCAGGTTATAGCATCGGGCCAGGCCCACATACGCGCTCGCAAATTCAGGATCGAGCGTGATCGCGTGCGTGTATTGCTCTATGGCTTGGTCGATACCTACCGAACTCCACGTCAAGCGGTAGTGCTCGCCGCGGAGGTAATGTCTATACACTTCTGGATCGACTTCCCGGACGTCAGCCAGTCGAACCGCATCTTCTGGCGTGACTGCAACCTGAATCTCGCGGGCGACGGAACGTGCGATTTCGCTATGTAATACCAGGACATCGCTGAAGTTTCGATCGTATTTTTCGGCCCACAGGTGCAGATCCGTTTCGGCCTCAATCAACTGAATCGTTATTCTTATCGTATCGCCCAATTGCATCGCTGATCCTTCGACGATCGCGTCAACATCCAGGATCTCGGCTATTTCAGGCAAAGGCATGTCGGAATCTTTGAACCGCATGACCGACTGACTGGAAACAACCTTGAGAGCGCCGACCTTGGCGAGTTCTGTGATCAATTCTTCTGTCATCCCGTCAGCAAAATATTCCTCGTCGGGGTCACCGGAGATGTTTTTGAGCGGGAGGACCGCAATCGAAGTAATCGGTTTAGCGCCGCCGAACAGCAGTCCCGTAAATTCGCTCATGCTGACGCTTGCGAGTACAGCAATCAGCAAAGCCGCGGTCGCCCATAAGGCGCGGTTTCGGAACACACGATTCCTGGCGTCTTTGTTTGCAATTGGGTCAACCTGCCCGATCAGGCGATAGCCGCGTTTTGGAACGGTTTCGATGTATGTCGATTCATGCTGACCGTTGTGTAACGCCCGCCGCAAGTCGCTGACCACTCCGGTCAACAATTCATCAGCGGTAATTTGTCCGTTCCACACGGCATCGAGGAGTTCCTCCCGGGTAACGAGTTCATTGGCGTGCTCGGCGAGGCAGACGAATACGTCCATCACCTTGGGCTCGAGGTGTTGGGAGTCGCCGTTCGGGCCGCTTATTTTCCCGATTAACGGTTCAACCTTCCATGGACCGAGGCGAAAGCCTTGTCGAAGATCGGTAGCCAATGCTGGCGCGCCAGGTTGCTGCCGTATTTCTAACCTTAGTCAATGAATTGCGGCAGCGCCATTCTCATCCCTAGATTTTCCCTAGGAAAAAGCTGGCATTTATTCAGGATGTTTTGGCGGTATGTCGAAAGAATTGCGCTAAATCTGCAACGCGGCATTTCAGTGAGTTGTGTGATTACAGTCGAGGGGAATCGACATGTTTCCACGAGTCTTACCTTTTATCAGGACCAGTGCAGGACTGGCAGCAGTCGCCATGTTCGCACTGTCGAGCCCCAGTCGGGCAGAGACCTTCGAGTTCAAGGTCACATATGCCCAGGTTCCGGGCATAGAAAAGATACTGGCTGGCGATTTCCTCGCAGCAATCGCGGGTCTCGAGCGCCGGGTACAGGACCCGGATGACCGCTATTTCCCGGATGAACTGTCGACACTGTGCGCCCTATATATCGTGACAGGTCAGCTGGAAGCCGGCCGCAAGACCTGTCAGGCGGCAGTGGAAATTGATCGCAGCGACGCGGCATACAATAACCGTGGTGTCTTTCGCGCCCATTCCGGCGACGCCGAAGGCGCGCTCCGGGATTTCAGGCGCGTCAGAGTCGCTCCCGGGGGCGAGGAAAGTTACGTCGAGGAACTCAAACGGCGCAACGCACGCCTGATGGCCAGCAGGAATTTCGATGTAGCAATGAGATACATCGAGAGGCGCAAGAACAGACAAAAAAGAAAAGCTGGCGTCGTATCGGCTGCCGACGTCGAGGACATGAACCACTGAATACCGGTGAACGGCGGTTGCGGTGCCATGGAGCCTGGCACGCCGATCTTAGTCCGGGCTCAGGAAACGTTGCTGGAAGTCCCCGGGGCAGGAATCAATTTGAGACCCGCGGGATTCATCTTGCCGGCAGCGGGCGCATGCGTGTTCTGATTCCCGCCACGCAGGTTGCGCCGCCGTTCACCACTCGAAGAACTAGCGCTCAGCGAAAAACCGCTGGCGGGCCTTTTTCAGTAATTCGGGGGAGAGGCCGATCAGGTTGGCGGCGGAGGCCACCGCGCGCATCTCCTCTGATGCTTCCATGCCGTCAGCTGCGACGACCTTGAACATCATCACGGCGACGTCTTCCTTGTCGGCGGAAGTCAGAACGGTTGCCAGTTCTTTCAGGATCTCATTCAAGTCGGGCTTCTCGGCGAGATCTTCCATGGCGGTTGTCAGGATTTCCAGCGACTCGGAGCTTCTCAGTTCGAAATGGTCACCGACCAGCTGTAACATCTTTTGGGTTTCGATCGCGGATATTTCACCGTCGCTATTGGCAATCGAAACCAGCAATGCGGCAACCAGAAACTCGGCGTCATATTCTTCTTTTTTGTCGCCGGTTTCTACGACCAGCTTGGTACCTTCGAATCGTGTGATTGTCTCTTCGCCCATGGTCGATCCTGATTTCTCGTATGATTGATATTTATCCATTCTACCGTTCTTTCAGCTGCTGATCGCGGATTTTTGCCATAACAGAAATGTCGCAGAGGCTGCGGTCATTGCGTTTGCACCATCGTTATAGCGACAAATGCGTATTTTCCATCCCTCCCCCGGTACTCAATACTGAGGGCAGGGAAGAGACCTATGAATCTCAATGGCAAACTGGCGCTGATTACCGGCGCGGCATCGGGAATCGGTTTCGCGACGGCGCGTGCTTTCGCGGAATCTCAGGCCCATGTCGTGCTCGCCGACATCAACAAGGACAAAGGCGAAGCGGCCGCCAGGGAATTGGTCGAGGAAGGCTATTCGGCGACTTTCGTCGAGCTCGATGTTACCGACGACGCGTCAATCAACGCCTGTAAGAAAAAGGTAGAAGCGATCCAGCCGCGACTCGACGTGCTTGCCCATATTGCCGGCTGGGGAAGGATTCAGCCGTTCGTCGAGAATTCCCCAGATTTCTGGCGGGACGTCGTGAATCTCAACCTCATGGGGGTTATCGCCGTCACACGCGCGTTCCTCGATGGCATGATCGAGAACGAAGCCGGCAAGATAATCGTCGTCGCGAGCGACGCCGGCCGGGTCGGGAGTCTCGGTGAAACCGTCTATTCGGCAGCCAAAGGTGGTGCCATTGCTTTCACTAAAGGTCTCGCACGCGAGATGGCTCGATACAACATCACTGTAAACAGCGTTTGTCCGGGTCCGACGGACACGCCGCTCTTCGCGGCCGTGCCTGACAAGTTCAAGGAAGCGTTCATACGTGCGACGCCGATGCGCCGTCTCGCCAAGCCTGAGGAGATCGCCGACGCCGTGTTGTTCTTTGCGAGCGACCGCTCGAATTTCATCACCGGGCAGGTGCTCAGCGTCAATGGCGGGCTCGCGATCACAGGCTGACTACAGAGGGAAGATCCAGATGTACAAACTCAGAGCGGCGGAGTTCGAACCCGAACATTTCGGCTGGCAGATTACGGATCGGGTCGCAACGATCACGCTTAATCGGCCCGAGAGAAAGAACCCATTGACTTTCGAGAGCTACGCGGAACTGCGCGACACGTTTCACAAGTTGCAATACGCGGACGACATACGGACGGTGGTTTTTACGGGAGCCGGTGGAAACTTCTGTTCGGGCGGTGACGTGCACGAGATCATCGGTCCCCTGACGAAGATGAACATCGACGGCCTGCTGACGTTCACGCGCATGACCGGCAATCTCGTCAAAGAGATGCGCAACTGCCCGCAGCCGATCATTTCGGCGGTCGAGGGTGTCTGTACGGGCGCCGGCGCAATCATTGCGATGGCGAGCGATCTCAGGTACGGCGCGATGGATTGCAAGACCGCTTTTTTGTTCGTTCGCGTTGGCCTGGCGGGCTGTGACATGGGTGCCTGCGCGATGCTGCCGCGCATCATCGGCCAGGGCCGCGCCGCCGAGTTGCTCTACACGGGCCGCGTCATGACCGCGGAGGAGGGCCGCGACTGGGGCTTCTTCAACGGTCTCGAGGAACCGGGAAAGGTACTCGACCTGGCGATGAGTTCCGCACAGAGACTCTCGACAGGTCCGACATTTGCACACGGCATGACAAAGAGATGCCTGCACCAGGAGTGGAATGTCGGTATCGAGCAGGCGCTGGAAATGGAGGCCGAGGCGCAGGCGATCTGCATGCAGACCGACGACTTCCTGCGGGCGTACAACGCTTTCGTCGCCAAGGAGAAACCGGTCTTCGAAGGCAATTAGCGGCAAAGACCACCGCGGGAGTCCGGCATGCCAAAGAACAGTGCGTTGAGCCTGGAGATTGAAGACGGCGTCGCACGCGTGCGGATCGCACGTCCGCCGGTCAACGCCTTCAACGACACACTGATTGCCGAGCTCAATGACGTCCTCACGCAGGTCGAGGAATCGGACGAGCTGTCCGTGCTGCATGTCAGGAGCGGTCTCAAGGTTTTCAGCGCCGGTGCGGACCTCGAACAAATCAGCGATTGCCTGGTGACCGCGGAAGGTCGTGACAGCATCATCGAAACTGTCCGGGACATGCAGCGCGTGTTTGCGCGCGTGGAAGAACTCGGCGTCGTATCGATCGCGGAAATAGGCGGCGCCGCCGTTGGCGGCGGTCTCGAATTTGCACTGGCCTGCGATTTACGGATCGCTTCGCAAAAAGCCAAGCTCGGACTGCCCGAGGCGAGTTTGGGGCTCATACCGGCCGCCGGCGGCACGCAACGCCTCGCGCGGATTTGCGGCGAGGCCGCCGCGCGGCGCCTGATCCTCGGCGCGGAGCTCGTCGACGGGAACGAAGCGCATCGCCTTGGCCTCGTTCACTGGGTCGTGGCTGACGCGGCGCTCGAGGATAAGGCGAGAAGCCTGGCGGAGCGCATTGCGACGATACCGCCCGCTGCGCTCGCTGCCTGCAAGCGATGCATAGCCGCTCGATCGGACCCGCAAGTCGACGGCTTCGAGCTGGAGCTCACGGAAACGAGGCGGCTTCATGCCGGCGGTGAACCGGCAGTGCGTATTGAAAAATTCCTCGAGCGGTCGGGCTAGTTTCGTGTCGTCTAACGCATCTCGCGGCGATCTCGCGTGCATGCTTGATACAGAACGTGTTGCGCGCGAAGCCACCGCCGGCTTCTGGCTCGAGAGGACCATCCTTGATTTCTTCGATGCATCGGTAGCGTCTCGCGCCGACGAAACCTGCATGATTGCGCAACGCCAGGATTCCGATGCGCCGATCAGCCTTTCCTACGCCGAGATGTCGTCTCGGGTCGCCGGTATCGCCCGCGGTCTGCGGAGGCTCGGGATCAGACGCGGCGACGTGGTCTCGTTCCAACTCCCGAACGGGTGGAAATTCGTTGCCATACATCTTGCCTGCATCCGAATCGGGGCCATCAGCAATCCGCTGATGCCGATATTTCGCGAGCGAGAGCTCAAGTTCATGATCGAACGTTGCGGCGCGAAGCTCCTGATCGTGCCGAGAAAGTTTCGCGGTTTCGATCACGAGCAGCTCGCGAACGAGCTCCAGGGAAAAATAGCCGGGCTCGAGCACATCGTCGTTGTCGACGGCTGCGGGACGAATTCCTTCGACGAGATGTTTCCGCCGGCGACGCCTGGCGAACGCTACCCGGACGCGCTGCGACCGAATGACGTCATGAAGATCATGTATACGTCGGGCACGACCGGCGAGCCCAAAGGGGTGATGCATACGTCGAACACGATCCTGTGTTCCCTGAAGACCGTCAGCGAGAGAGTAGGGCTCGGCGGCAACGATGTGATCTTCATGCCGTCTCCGTTCGCCCACAGCATCGGTTTCTGCTATGGAATCCTGTTGTCGCTCTATCTCGGCGCCGAACTCGTCACGCTCGATGCATGGGATCCGGCCATGGCCGCCGACATCATGGAGCGGCATCGCGTGACCTTCATGTTCGGTGCGACGCCGTTTATGTCGGACCTCACGAATCTGCCGCGGATCAATGACCGCAATCTGGAAAAATTCAGGATTTTTCTCACTGCCGGTGCGCCGGTGCCGCCCTCGCTCGTCAACAGGGCGAGTTCGGTTCTCGGCGCGAGCATCGTGTCGGGATTCGGCATGACGGAGCTGGGTCTCGTCACCGCGGTGGAGTCTACGCACTTACAACGCGCGCTGGACTCGGACGGCTGCGCCATTCCACACGCGGAACTGCGCGTGGTCGATACCGAGCGCAGGGAAGTACCTCGCGGGGCGGAAGGGGAAATCCAGGTGCGAGGTTCGAGCACGTTCGTCGGCTACCACGGCCGCCCCGACCTGTACGACGTCGACGCCGAGGGCTGGTTCTCGACCGGCGATCTGGCAAAGATGGACGAGTATGGCTATATACGCATCACCGGGCGTTCGAAGGACATCATTATCCGTGGCGGCGAAAACATTCCGGTCGTCGAAGTCGAAAAACTGATACACGAAATGCCGCAGGTAAACGAGGTCGCAATCGTCGGCATGCCCGACGAGCGGCTCGGCGAAAGGAGTTGCGCGTTTGTTTCGCTGCGCGACGGAAACGAGCTGACATTGCCCGAGGTCACCGCGTTTCTCGACAGCCGCAGCCTGGCACGCCAGTACCTGCCGGAAAAGTTGATCGTCGTCGACTCGCTACCGAAGACGCCGGCAGGCAAGATCCAAAAGTTCGAACTTCGCGAAAGAATCAAATCGATTTAACTTGCGAAGCTGATCAGGGTTCGCCGTCGCCACCGGCCGGATAGCCCTCGTCTCCCTTGACGACCCACATGGATCTGCCTTCCCTGGTGATCCTGACGGGCCTGAATTTCATGATGTCAAGTGCCTCCCTGTCCGCCCAGCGAATGAGTGCGTCGACTGATTCGAAATTCGACATCTTGCGAAGGTTGCGCTTCGTCGGGAACGGCAGCTTGATGCGGCCGTCATTCGCGCGTTCGAGCGCTTCTCTGGCGCTGAGCCAGCAGAGGTCCGTCACTTCACTGTCGTCCTGGCTCGCTTCCTGGCCCTCCGGCAACTCCGCCAGGAAAAACCGTGTCGACCATCGCTTGGGCTGTATCAGTGGTGTCTCCCAGTGCGCGAAATAGTGCAGCGCATCGCATGCGAGCTGAAGCCCCTCGTTTTTCAGGAACTCCGCCCACGGCAGGCGCCCTTTGTCGACCTCGATCCGCAGCACCTCACGCGCAGGCGTCACCGTCGCCCATTGTCCGGCATCGTCACGGGCCAGCAGGATGCCCGACTCCTCAAACAACTCCCTGATCGCAGCGCTGTAGAAATCGAGCCCGTCGGCGGCGACGCCGAGAACGGCATTGGCGTCGTCTGCCGTCCTTCCGTCGATGCAACCGTGCGCATCCGACTCATCGTGATCGACGACGCCGCCAGGGAACGCAAAACTCTCACCGAACGCGTCACCGGCACGACGCTCGATCATCAGCAGTTCGGGATACCTGTCACCCTCGCGAGCGATCACGACAGTCGCTGACGGTAATGCCGGTACCGGATTTTTCTGCGCCATGGGTGCTGCGAACGAGTTGACCTAATTGGAACCGGTTTTCCTGTAGGGATCGAAGGCGGTGTTATCCGTTTTTGACAGTTCCGATTCCGGCAACGGCGGCGTCGGAATATAGTGCATCGGTTTCGGTCCGCCCGCCTTCAAACGTGCGCGCGCCTCGTCCGGCGTCTCGAGGAGCTTGCCCGCTTCGATCGCCTCCTTGCGGTTCGGCGTCCAGGCAATGCCGTGGCTGTTCGGCGGCGGCATCAGGTTGGCGTTGTAATAGGCGATCTTCTGCGTATTCGGGTCGATGTATCGCTTCAGATCCAGGTCGCGTTGGTTCACGCCTTTTCGCGGTCTGACACAGACGCCGTCGACGATTTCGAGATCGAGCCACCACTTCTTGTGCGGATTGCGGATACCGTGCCCGAGCCAGTCGTCGAGCCGCGTCGCGATCGGCACGAGGAAGGGTTTCGCCCAGCGCGCATTGATGCCGAGCCAGCTCGCAACCTGCGTCGCGATGGGACCGTCCCAGGTCACGACCTTGTTCAGCGGGCAGGCCTTCATGCAGCGGCCGCAGGCGAGGCCGCGCTGGTTGGTCAGCCGATAACGGGCACAGCGTTCGGCGTCGAGCTTCCACATCTCGTAGCCGTTGAACATGACCTTATCGCCCCACGTGATCGCATCGCAGGGACATTCGCGCGCACACTTCAGACAGTTGGAGCAGAAATACTGCAAGCCGAAATCGATCGGCTTGTCGGGCACGAGCGGCATGTCGGTCGTCATGACGACGGATTTGAATCGCGGTCCGACGAACGGGTTCAGAACGAGCTCGCCGATGCGGCTCAACTCGCCCAGGCCGGCGAGCAGGATCAGCGGAATGTGCTGCACCTCGGAATCCGCATTGGTCTGGGCGCGCGAGGAGAAGCCGAGCGCACGCAGGTGCTCGGCCATGACGCCGGCGATGACGGCGCCGCGCATGTAGGCACGCATGGACTGCGCGCCGGAGATGAAATCGTCGCCGGAGGCGCCCTCCATCGTGTCGTATTCCTGGTCGATGAGCATGACGACCGCATACTTGTGATGGCACTCGACGGGCTTGCCTCCGTCGACATGCGAATACCAGGCGTAGTCCGGGATTTCGCATACGCCGGTAAGTTCTGCGCCGAGCACGTAGGAGAGCGATTTCAGCGCGCGCGTGTTCTCTTCCGCGTCAGTGCATGACGCATGCGATGTAACGGCGACCGGGCCGTCCTGGTGCGGCACCATGGCGCCGATTTGCCTGACCATTGCGGTGGCAAGCGGATGCTTGAAGGCAAATCTTCGTCGCTCGGCCTGCGTCTTTGCGCCAAGATCGCCATGAATCGCACGATCGAAGAACGAGGCACGCTTTGGAACACGAGGCACCTCCTCGTCGATGATCAAGGTCGTCGGCCTGTCGACACGATCGACGGTTTCCATTGCAAACTTGCTCAGATGCGTCGGCCTGCTCGACTGTCGCCATCGTTCGAGCCCCGATGTTGCGCCGCCTATGCCGAGCCAGTAGGCGATATTCCTGGCCTTGGCCGCGGCGCGTGGGGAAAGCGGTTGATCCGTCGCCAGGGTATAGTCGGTGGTCACCGCGCAGACCGCGAAACGCTCGCCGACATAGGGATTGACGATCCCGGACTCCGACCGTACGCCGAGTCCCGACATGACGGTCAGCCGCTCGAGGTCGACGTCTCCATGCCGGACGTCGTGTGCTTTTGCCGCAAAACCCATCTGCAGGATGTGATTGGCGATGCTGATCGCAATTTCGTACGCGCGAAACTCCGCGATCCCGGGGATGACATCCGCCACCCAGGCATTGGCGAGCGTGCCGTTCTCGGGACAACGCGGGTGCTCGACGAGTACCACGACGGCGTGACTGTGATCCGGCGGCGAGCTCTCCTCGAGCCAGCATGAATCACCGATTTCGCAGATCCCGATCTGGCTTGCATTGAGGAAATAGCCGGCACCCTTGACGTCGATCATGCGCCGTTCAAGATCGTCCGGTACCGGCGCCTTGGCCGGTGCAGGCTCGCTGTCGCGCAGCGCGTGAAAAATCTGGTGATACTTCTCCACCGCCTCACCGAATCCCGCTGCTGCCTGCTTGCCGTTTCCGGGCCTCGCCACCACGGGCATGGCGGTTTCCCGCTCGAGTATCGCAGGATCCCGCGCGATGCGTTCGAGAGGATAGGTGCCCAGGTGATACGGACGTGACTTGTTGGCGAAAAAGATCATCGATTGGTGTAATCGTGAGTACAGTTTGATTTTAGCAACAATTATATGGGGTCGATCCCATATTAATTCGGAAAGAACTTGTCGATGAGCGCACTGTACCCCTGGATCGCCGTGCGTTGCATATAAAAAGAGAGACCGCGGACGCCACCGAGTTCTTCGCCGCCACCGGCGCGGCCGGGGCCGCCATGGATCAGGCCGGGCATGACGGTACCCGGGCCCGGTGAAATGCCGGCGACTTTGGCGCTGCCATGCGTCAGCCTGCCGTTGAAAGGCGCGAGTCCCGTCAGCAGTTCGCGCGCGAAATCGCGATCATCGGAGTAGACCGACGATACGAGCGAGCCGCCGCCTGCGGCGCACACATCGATAAGCCTCTCCGTGTTGTCGTACGGCATGACCGTGACGACCGGCCCGAAAATCTCGCGCTCATGGACCCGGGACGCCGATACGGGATCGTCGACGCTGAAGAGATGCGGCGTCAGGAAAAAGCCCTTGCCGGGTTCGACGCCGGTCAGAGTGCCGGGCGTGATGCTGCCCGTAATTTTCTTGGCCTGCTCGTCAAGCGCATCGATGCCCGCGGCGACATCGTCGAGTTGAGCGCGGCTGACGAGCGGTCCCATGCGGACAGTCGCGTCGGCCGGATTGCCGACGTTGATGTCCTCGAGTCTTTCTTGCAGCCCCGCGACAAAATTCTCGATCTGTGACGGCGGCACGAAGACGCGACGGATCGCCGTGCATTTCTGTCCGGCCTTCTGCCGCACGTCGTTTGTTACCTCGTTGACCATCATCTGCCAGGTGTCGTCGTCCGTTCCGAGGTCCGGGCCCATGACCGCAGCATTGAGGCTATCGGCCTCCACATTGATGCGCACGGCGTGCCGCGTATGCGCCTCGAGTCCGCGTAACAGCACGGCCGTATCTCCGGAGCCGGTGAACGCGAGCACGTCCTGTGGGACCAGGTGATCGAGCAGCTCGCCGACGGAACCGGCGATGAAGGAAAACGCGCCGTCGGGCAGCACGCCTGCCTCGACGATGACTTCGGTCATGCGATATGCGAGCAGGGCTGTGCTGGTCGCAGGCTTCGACACCACCGGCATGCCGGCGAGCCATGCGACCGCCGCCTTTTCGATCATTCCCCAGGCCGGGAAATTGAAAGCATTCACGTGCACGGCGGCGCCATGCATCGTCGTGTAGATGTGCTTGCCGGCGTAACGCGGTGTCCGGCCGATCTGCTCGGTTTGCCCGTCATTGATGATCTGCCGGTCTCCCAGACGATTGCCGATGTCGACGTAGGCGAGGAGGGTCGAGGTTGCCCCGTCGACATCGAATTTAGCGTCGTTTCGCGTATTGCCGCCGTTCGCGATCGACAACTCGATGAATTCCTCGCGATTCGCAAACAGCGCGTCGTACACACCCTGTAGCAGTTCTGCACGTTCGCTGAACGTCATCGCACGCAACGCCGGTCCGCCGACGGTGCGCGCGTAATCGAGCGCCGCCGCGAAATCGATGCCGCCGGTGCCCGTCTCGGCGAGCGGCTCTTCGGTGGCCGGGTTCAGAAGCACGGCGGTCTTTCCGTCTCCCGCCTGCCAGCCGCCACCGATGAAGCTCTTCAGTGTCAACATACGATAACCCTAGTCTTCGAGATCGTAATACAGCTCGACCGGCACGCCGGTGTAGGCTTGCGCGAATGCCCGCATCGCCTGCTTCGAATGCGTCATGTTGTTGAGCTCGGCGATCTGCATCTTGTGCTCGAACTGATTGTGCTCCGGGAAGCGGTGCAGGTTGTAGCAGAGCATCGATGCGAAGCGTTGTACCTGCCAGACGCGTTTCAGCGACGTATCGGAGTATCGCTCGAGGTAGTCCGCTTTGCCTTCCCTGTAATACCGCTGGAAAGCGCGGGCCATCGTCTGCACGTCGCCGATGGCCATGTTAAGGCCCTTGGCGCCGGTCGGCGGCACGATGTGCGCGGCGTCGCCCGCCAGGAACAGCCGCCCGTACTGCATCGGCTCGCAGACGAAGCTGCGCATGCCGGTTATGCCTTTCTGGAATATCGGTCCTTCCTGCTGGTGCCAGCCGCCCTCCACGTCCAGCCGCGCGTGCAGCTCCCGCCAGAAACGCTGATCCGGCCAGTCCTCGACGGTGTCGGCGACCGGGCACTGCACGTAGAGGCGGCTGATATCGGGCCCGCGCATGCTCTGCAGGGCAAAGCCGCGTTCGTGATAGGCGTAGATGATCATGTCGGACGCAGGCGGCGCCTCGGCGAGCACGCCGAGCCAGGCGAACGGGTACTGGCGGTCGTAGATCCGCAGCTCGGACTCGGGAATCATGCCGCGCGATATGCCGTGAAAACCGTCGCAGCCCGCGACGAAGTCGCACTCGACGAGTTGTTCTTTCTCCTCGTGAATGAACCGTACCGAAGGTTTGTTCGTGTCGATGTCTCGAATACTGACGTCACTCGCCTCGAAATACAGCGGTTCGTCATAGCCGAGTCGCGCCGCGACGAGGTCCTTGATGATCTCGTGTTGCGCGTAAACCCAGACACAACGCCCGCGCGACAGATCTTTCACATTCAGGCGATGCGGCTGGCGATTGAATCGTAGATCGATATATTCGTGCTGCAGCGCCTCCCTGAGCAAGCGATCGCCTACGCCGGAGTCCACCATTGCGTCGACCGTGCCCTGTTCCAGCACGCCGGCGCGCACCCGTTCCTCGATGTATTGCCGGGACTTGTTCTCGAGTACGATCGTGTCGATGCCGGCATTGTGCAGCAGATGAC
>JBFHXJ010000033.1:0-37391 GCA_041598995.1 Woeseiaceae bacterium
CAATTACGGTTATCGCGCGTCGAAAGCAGCCGCTAACATGGTCGGCATGAACTTGCGGCACGACCTGGGCGACGGCGGCATCGCAGTGGTGCTGCTGCATCCGGGCTACGTCAAGACTGATATGACGCACGGCAGTGGCAACACTTCATCACGGGGCGCGGCACGAGGCCTGATCGCGCGCATGGATGAGCTGACGCTCGATACGACAGGCACCTTCTGGCACGCCGAGGGATACCCCCTCCCCTGGTAAGCCGCCCGTGTTCACTCGTTGTAGCGGTAAAACGCCACCATGGCGCGAAACAGCATGTGAACGTCGACCTTCGAGCTGACGGAATACGTCGAATGGATCGACAGTACCGGCACGCCGTAGTCGATGACTTCCATATTGTCCTTCGACAGCGACTTGCCGATCGTGCCGCCCGACGCCCTGCCCTTGTAGGTCGCCGTCTGCCACGCGACGCCGGCGGCATCGAGATAGGCCCGGTTCCAGGCGATGAACTCGGAGTTCGCATTGAACCCGCCACCGTACAATTTCAGGTTCACGCCGAAGCCCAGACGCGGCGCGTTGCCGGCCTCCCAGACGTCCGGGTAGGTTGGATGCACACCCGGATTGACGTCTGACGAAACCACCTTCGTGTTGCGCCAGGCCTTGCGCAGTGCGTAATCGTTGTAAGCATCGCCCAGCTGCCGGTGAATGAGCTCGCTCATCAGGTCGACGAGATACGTGGAATTGGCGCCGGTGTTGTTTACATTGCCAACTTCCTCGTTATCGACGAGGAAAGCCAGCGACGTGTACTCCGGCGTGTCCTGTTCGATGATCGCGCGCAACGCCGTGTACGAGGACAGCTTGTCGTCCTGACCGTATATCGCCATCAGACTGCGGTCGAAACCGACGTCGCGCGGCGCCATGGCGGGGACGAGCGCGAGCTCGGCAGACACAAGATCTTCCTCATCGATGCCGTATTGTTCCGCAAGATAGGCCAGTGCGGCCGCGGCAATCGAATAGTCGGCGTCGGGTATGGACGCGATGATCGGATCCAACTCTTCGCCCATGATAACGTCGCGATTCAGTCGTTCGCGGTAATCATGGTCGACATGCGGCGACAGGTCAGGAATGATCAGCACGGGGTCGTCGTCATGAAGCCCGACTGATATGTGCACACGCGTACCATCCTTCTTGTCGACGTGCCCGACCAGCGCCAGCGGCAGGTTGACCCACTGATAATTCTTGATCCCGCCGTGCTGGTAGGTCTGAAAAAGCGCGAAGCCTTCCTGCTCGTAGAGGGGTCGACCTTTCAGTTCCAGTCGCGGCGAATCGATGTGCGCGCCGACGACGCGAAAACCATCGGCGACATTCCTGGAACCGACGACGATCAGGGTCAGTGTGCGATCGCGATTGATGTCGTAATAGCGACTACCAGGGCGCAGGTTACTGTTGTCGGCCAGTTCGCGAAAACCGGCAGCGCGTGCCACCTTGACCGCTTCCGAGACGAAGCTGATCTCCGTCTTCGCGCGACTCATGAAGTCCTTGTAGTCTTCGGCGAAAGCCATGACCGCGCGGCGTTCGCTATCCGTGAGCTCGGCCCATGCGGGCTGCGGCGGTGGTTCATCCTCTTGCGCCGCTGCGCTGAAAGGCAATACGACGGTACTCAAAACAATCAGGACCCATTGTCTGCGAACGGACATCTGCATCTCCCCCGTGTCTCGATGTGGCAAGGCCCGCAAGGATAAATGCTCGACTGCTGACTGGCAAAGCCAGGCTCGCCGTCTACACTTAATACGAGCATTGAGCCAGATGCTTGATTAAAAGAAACCACGAGGGGGTAATATCAAATGACATCCGTAAAGAATCTGGTCTGCGCGCTTGCCGTGCTGGCCGCAATCATTCTCGTTGCGACGCTGTTCCCAGCACAAATATCGGCGCAGGACGACGAGCGTACCTACATCCAGGTTCGTTCGGTAAAAGTCAAAGGTGGCATGGGGGCTGAGTTCGTAGATTTACAGAAACAGCTGGCGGAGGCGATGAAGGCCGACGATCGACCCGGCCGAAATGTCTGGCAGGAAATTCGCGGCGATCTCGGCACGTTTCATTTCGTAACGACACTCGACAAATTCGGCGACATGGATACGCCGTTCGATCCACCAATGGATGACGAAGCGTGGACAAATTGGGTCGCCGGCATCAGCAATGCCACGGACTGGAGCACGCGTACGATCATTCGCACGCATCCTGAGTTTGCAACCGCATCCGGTGACGGCCGCGAAACGAACCTGTTGTACCTGCGTTTCCGTACCGTTGGTCCGGGCATGATGGATGACTACCACGACTGGGTAAAGAACGAACTTTCGCCCGCGCTCAAGAAAGGTGGCGCCGACGTAACGTTTAGCCACGTCGTACTCGGCGGCAATAACCGCACCTGGATCAGCGGAACGTATCTCGATAACTGGGCAGCGATGGACGGCCCTGGTCCCCTCGCCTACATGAGTGAAGACGAGGTCGATTCGCTGTTGGAGCCGGCGAATGCAATGGTCGTCGAAAGCGAGAATCGACTGCTCCGCTACCGTGCCGACCTCAGCTATTGACCCGTCAGCGCGTAATCAACCGTCCCGCGACCGGTGACGATCGCGGGGCGGTTTTTTTCATGTGCGCGTTTCAAAAACGCAGTTTTTCAACTCTTTATCGGGAACTTCATCGAGCCATTCGACTTTGCGGAAATTCCGTTTTATGCCTCGCGCAAGCTTGCCTATCTGCGCACCGTCCATTATTCGATGATCGAATGTGCCCGTCATCGGCAGCATTGCCCGTATGACGATTTCGCCTTTCCTTACAACCGGCTGCTCCTCCACCTTACCGTGTACGATGACGGCGGGAATTTTCGCTGCCGGCATGAGCCCGGTCATGCCCGTTTTCAAGCCGTGAGTGCCGACGTCGGAAATAACGAACGAACCGAAGCTGTGGGCGGACAAGCCGAGCGCCTTGATTTCGAGTCCGAGGTCAATTGTGATCCACTTGAGTACCAGGAATACCGGACGCCGGAGCGGCCAGGGAATGCGATTGAGCAAGTACTTGTTGCGGGCCGCTTTCGATTCGCCGCCGCTGCGGGCTGTTCGCGCCTTTTCACGGATCTCCTCGGCGATGGTCGTCACCGGTTTGGCGTGCGCATCCTCGATAATGACCGATGTCACGCCGCCCTCATCGCTCATGGCAACGGGCACCATGGCATCGATGTGTTTGCGGCCGATGACCTTGCCGCGCCTGATGAAACAGTTCATCTCAGGGACGTCGAATGCTACCGCACGGGAAACAACGGCCGTAACAATATGGGTCATCGTCAGCTTGGTGCCAGTGCCGCGCTTTTCATCGATGTATCGCTTGGCATCAGTGACATCGATGTCAAGCGAGCCGTATACGCGCGCGTCCGTCGGCGTCGTGTAAATAGCAGCGGCGGTCACGCGCCACGGAGTGTTAAACTGGTCCATCCACAGAAGAATAAACGAAATCCGAATCGAGGACGCCGGAATGAGCCATAACGACGCCTTGCTGATGAACCGCAGACGAATCCTTTACGCAGCGCTCCTGGGTGGCGGCGGCGCAGCGCTTGCTGCCTGTGCGCCGCGGGAGGATGCGGCGGATGCCGACCTCTGGGCCGGATTCGATGATCGAATTACCGAGCGAACGCTGGCGGAAGCGGAAAAACTGTTTGCCCTCGAATTCACCGAGGAAGAACGCCGCCTGATCCTCGGAGGACCGGTCGAAGAGGCCGAGGACGGTTTTTTCGCGGAGCAGATCAAGCAGCTCGAGTCCATGCGCAGCCTCAACATGCCGAATTCCCTCGCGCCCGCACTGACATTCGATCCGCGCATTCCCGGCGTCAGCTATCCCGAGCAGCGCAACTCCGTCATCCTGTATCCGGAGGAGATCGCGACCATCCCGGAGAATCCTGAAGACATCGCGTATGCCTCGGTGAAACAGCAGGCGCGCTGGATGACGACGCGGCAGATTTCCAGCCGGGCGCTGACCGAGATCTATCTGGAACGTATTGAAGCGTACGGCGAGCTGTTGCAATGCTACGTGACGGTGACGCCCGAGGTCGCGCGTGCACAAGCGGACAAGGCAGATCGCGAGCGTGCGACCGGCCAGGTTCGTGGCCCACTGCACGGCATTCCCTACGGGGTCAAAGACCTGCTCGACACGAAGGACATCCTCACGACCTGGGGCGCCGCGCCGTACAAGGACCGCGTCGCCGTGAGCGACGGCGCCGTCGTCCGGCGGCTCAACGATGCCGGCGCGGTCATGTTGGGCAAGACCACACTGGGGGCGCTGGCCTGGGGTGACGTGTGGTTTGGCGGCGAAACGCGCAACCCCTGGAATCCGAAAGAGGGTTCCTCGGGCTCGTCCGCCGGCTCGGGATCAGCAACGGCGGCCGGGCTTTGTTCTTTCGGCATTGGGACCGAGACGCTGGGTTCGATCGTCTCGCCATCGGACCGCAACGGTCTCGCCGGCTTGAGGCCTACCTTCGGTCGCGTGTCGCGCGCCGGCGCGATGGCGCTTTGCTGGTCGCTCGACAAGATCGGACCGATGTGCCGCTATGTGGAAGACAACGCCATGGTGCTCGGTGCTCTGAACGGTTTCGATGTCGACGATCCCTCATCGCTCGACATGGGATTCAGTTATGACGGCCGCCGGCCGATCAGCGATCTGACCGTCGGCTTCGACCCGCGCTGGTTCGAGGGTGAAAACGTGCGCGAAACCGACAAGACCGCACTCGAGGCGCTAAAGCAACTGAATGTAACGATCAGGGAGATCACGCTGCCCGACCTGCCCGTTGACGAGATCATGGTACCGCTGCGGGTCGAGTCCGCCGCCGCTTTCGAGGAGCTGACGTTGTCGGGACGCGACGAGCTGCTGCGCCGGCAGATCAAGAACGCCTGGCCGAACAGTTTCAGGCAAGCGAGATTCTATTCAGCCGTCGACTACGTGCAGGCGGATCGCCTGCGGCGCGACGTCATGAGGAAAGCACACGACTTTTTCTCGCAAGTCGATGTCGTCTTCGGCCCGAGTTTCGACACGCCGATGCTGCGGCTGACGAACTTTACCGGACACCCGAGTCTCGCGCTGCGCGCAGGCTTCGAGGAATTGACACCGCGACCGCTTTTTGCGCACCCGGAAAACGACACCGATGAAACGCTGTACAAAGTGCCACGTTCGGTGAGCCTGTGGAGCCGGCTATTCGAGGAAGACAAGCTCCTGCGTGTCGGCCGCGCGCTCGAAGCCGGGCTGGGCGTCGCCGCGGAACGACCACCGCTCGCCGCATGAAGGGCATGGCAATGAGACGAATATGGCTACCGCTGACCGCAACGCTCATCGCGGTGTTGCCTGTGCGCGCCGAAGAATTCAGCGGATACTCATTACAGGAAGCCGATGCATTCCGCCGGCAATGGACGATCGACAACTGGGACGAAGGCGGTCCACTGATGCGCTATGTGTTCCTGAACATGTCGGAGTTCTGGAATCACAGCGTCATCCACCGGGCCGGGCCGGTTCGCTCATTACCGGTCGCAACAAGATCGGAAATCGCGAAATTCGTGACCACGACCGAGCGCGGCGACATGCCGCTGGACCAATATGTCAGGAATTCGACCGTCAATGGCGCACTCGTACTCCACCGCGGCAAAATCGTGTACGAGTCGTACCCCAGGATGCGGCCGCAGGACAAGCATCTGTACATGTCGGTTTCCAAGCCTTTCGCCGCGACACTGGTTGCAATACTCGAGGACCGCGAACTGATCGATGTCACGAGACCGATCGACAGTTATTTGCCGAAACTTGCGGGATCGGGCTGGCAAGGCGTGAGCGTCATCGACATTCTCGACATGGCCTCGGGAATCGATTGCCTTGAAGGCGAGGACGGCGCTTACGCCGATCCGCGCACCTGCTATTACCATTACGAGGCTGCGCTGGGCTGGCTCAGGCCGACCGAGGCAACGATGGACGATCCGTTCGATTACATCGCCTCGCTCGACGCTCACCGTCCGCCTGGCGAAGCCTTCGAATACACCTCGCCGGATACGTTCGTGCTCGGCTGGCTCGTCGAGCAGCTCACGGGCAAGCGACTCGCGGACCTGCTGGCGGCGGAAATATGGCAACCGATGGGCGCCGCAAGCGATGCCGTCATCGCAGCGCCGAAACGCGGTATACCGATCATCCATGGCGGCATCAGCTCGACGCTTCGCGACATGGCGCGTTTCGGCCTGTTGTTTACGCCGACCGGTCGCAGCGTCATGCACCCGGTCGTATCCGATGCTTACCTCGACAAAATCAGATCGGGCGGAAGACCGGAGATATTCAACGCGGCGCGCATGGAATCGCCACGATCAGTGGATGGGGAACCAGCGTTGCACAATTCCTATCAATGGGACTTCGTCATGCGTGACGGCGATTTTTTCAAGGGCGGCTTCGGCGGGCAAGGATTGTACATCTCGCCGTCACGCGATCTGGTTATCGCCTACTTCGGCACGTTTGATGAAAACGGCAACGAGCATGAGATGACGCGAATTGCTCGACAACTGGCGAAATCGGACCTGTTTAACTAATAGACGATCCAGTGCGCGAACGCGAGGACGATCGGCAAGCCGATAATCGTCCTCAACACGAATATGATCAACAGGTGATGGAACTTGAGCGGAATCTCGCACTTGACCATCAGAATGCCGATCTCCGACATGTAAATGAGTTGCGTCAGCGAAATCACGCCGATGACGAAACGTGTGATTTCGGCATCGACATTGGCGACCAGCAATGCCGGCAGGAACATATCGAGGAAGCCGGCGATCAGCGCCGGCGCTGCGGTCGAAGCTTCCGGCAACGCAAAGAATTCGAGCAAGGGTACGAGCGGCGCGGTCAGCCATTGCAGCACGGGCGTGTAATTGGCCAGCATCAGGCCAGCGCCACCGACCGCGATCACCGCGGGCACGAGGCCGAACCAGATATCGAAAATATGGCCGACCGATGCGTGAAACTGCTGCTTCAGTGGCGCCGCATTCCCCGCCCGTTGCGTCGCGAGATCGATCGCTTCGCGCCACAGTGATATTTCACCCGGCGGCTTCTCGCGAAGCGGGTGCACGTGCCGGTAGGGTGTGTCGGGAAAACCGGACAACGGCCAGATCCGCGGCATGATCATCGCCGTGATCACGCCGGTCACGACGACCGCCGCGTAATAAGTCGGAAACATGTGTCCGACACCGACAGTGTTCGCGACAATCAGGGCGAACGGCACCGAGACGACCGAGAAATTGGTGGCGATGACAGCCGCCTCCCGCGCCAGGTAATGACCGCTGACGTATTGCTGGATCGTGATGAGTACGCCGACCGGCGCCGATGACATCCATGATGCCAGCGCGTCGATTGCGGAACGCCCCGGCAACGTAAACATGATGCGGAACACGCGCTTGACGAGCGTGCCGACGAATTCCATCAGACCGTAATCGGTGAGAAACGGCATCAGGATCCCGGCGAACAGAAACAGCGGCACGATCGCGAAGGCAAGATCACGCAGCACGGTGCCACCCGTACTCGCATGCCAGAAAGCCTCCGGTCCGATCTCGAAAATCGTCATCGTGCCCATGAGCGCGCCGATAGTGCGCAACGCGACCCATACCGGGGCGACCTGAAAGAGGCGTGCAATCATGGATTCGGCGGCGATGCTTCGCGGACCCATGATCTTGACGACTGCGGTGCCGATCGTACTGATCCACAGCAGCGCAAACACGACCCAGGTCATCGTGGCACCGACAAACGAAGTGGCCTCCGCAGACAGCCACCCCATCATGATGGTCCAGTTGCCGTCGACTTTGATCGGCGTCAGGAACGCGAGAACACCCAGCGACGATGGCAGCGCAAACGACAGAATCGCCTTGCCGCTCGGCGCCAATTCCGTGACATCTTCCGTCCGGATATGTGTGTCGCTGGCAATATCGTGCGGCGAACGTTCCATGCGGCCTGCCTGCTTCTCGGGTAAACTGCCGATGCAAAATAACAGCATCAGACCTGCATTAAAAGTTGGGAGCAGCCGATTGAAAAGTGCGTCATGCATTTTCGCGACAGTGACATTTTCCATGCTTGCCGTCACCGCGGGCGCGCAGGACGAGCGTTTGTCACTGGAGTGGATCTTCAGTGAGGAAGGCAAGACTGCATTTTCTTTACCGGAACATATATGGCTGGATAACGGATTGTTGATGCTGTATGACAAGCGCGCGCCCAAAGCCGAACGTACGATCGAATCCTACGATCCCGATACCGGTCGCAGGCGGGCGCTCGTTTCGGCAAATGAAGTCATTGACGCGATGACTACCCTGCTCGAACCCGAGGACCCCATTGAGGAAATGGGCTGGCCCGCATCGATCGATCCGCTCGGCCGCTGGGCCGTTTATGAAAACTCCGACGACGTGTTCCTTCTCGATCTGCGCTCATCCGAGATCGTCGGCGTTGCGGTAAGCGATGCGCAAGAAAAATCGCCACGGTTTTCTCCGGACGGACGCTGGCTCGCGTTTGTCAGGGACAACGATCTGTATGCCTGGAATATCACGGAGAGAACCGAAAAACGACTGACAACGGGCGCCAGCGAAACATTGATGAACGGCACTGTGTCCTGGGTGTACTGGGAGGAACTGCTGGGCCGAGTCGACCAGGGCTACTTCTGGTCTCCCGATTCGGCATCGATCGCGTATCTGCAAACAGATGATTCGGGTGTCGGCGTCATGCATTACGTCGATTTCGAGCCCAATCTGCCGAGGCTCATCAAGCAGCGGCATCCGAAGCCCGGCGAGTCCAATCCGAGGGTGCGCGCCGGCGTGGTCGATCTGGCAACCGCCAAGACCACCTGGATCGACCTCGGTGTCTACCCCTACGAATACCTGGCGAGAATCAAATGGTTGCCGGACAGCCGCCGCGTCGCCGTGCAGACACTGGATCGCCCGCAGACCACGCTCGACGTTTATATCGCGGATGCGGCCAGCGGCGAGGCGAGGCACTTATTGCGCGAGACCGACGGCGGCTGGGTCAACGTGCACGATGACCTGCATTTCCTTAATGACGGCACGTTTATCTGGCGTTCGGAACGCGACGGCTTCGCCCATCTTTATCGTTTCGACCAGAACGGTGAGCTCATCAATCAGGTGACACGGGGCGACTGGGCGTTGCGCGCGTCGGGTGGCATGCCCGGCATGAACCAGGCCGTGGCGTTCGTTGCCCGCGATCAGCTCTGGTTCACGGGTCTCGAAAAGGATTCGACCGAGCGCCACCTGTATCGCATCGACGTCGATGGCCGCAACATGCGACGCGTCAGCGACGCAGACGGCGCGCACCAGATCTGGTTTCGGCCGGACGGCAAGTATTATGTGGACGGGTACTCGGCGATCAACCAGCCACCGGCGTTGACGCTGCACCGGCCGAATGGTGAGCTGCACAGACGCATCGTCGAGCCGGACAGCGATGTCGCCGAGCGTTTCGATCTGCTGCCATGGGACATGTTCACGGTCAGGGCGCGTGATGGTTATCCGATGCCGGCGATGCTGTTGAAGCCGCGGCGCTTCGATGACCGCAAGAAGTATCCGGCGATCGTTTACGTCTACGGCGGCCCGTCGGCACCTCGCGTAGTCAACGCCTGGGATACGAATGCGCGCAATCTCTATCACCGCATGCTGGCCGAACAGGACGTTGTGATTTTCTATGTCGACAATCGCAGCGCGGCGGGTCGTAGCAAGAAAGACGCCAACACGATCCTGCGGCAGCTATACGGACCGGTCGAGGTCGCGGACTTGTTAGACGCCGTCGCATGGCTCAAGACACAGCCGTTCATCGACGCCGAACAGGTCGGCATCTGGGGCTGGAGCGGCGGTGGCATCATGACGCTTCAGGCCATGACGTCGAGCATGGAATTTGCAGCCGGCGTGGCGGTCGCCCCGGTCACCGACTGGCGTTATTACGATACGATCTACACGGAACGCTACATGAAACGGCCGCAGGACAACGAAGCAGGATACGACGTTACCTCGCACGTGAAACGCGCGGCCAGCCTTCACGGCAGGCTGCTGCTGGTGCACGGCACCTATGATGACAACGTGCATCCACAGAATACCTGGAGTTTCGCCGACGAACTCATCGATGCCGGCATAACGCTCGACATGATGATCTATCCGATGCGCAAGCACGGCATCGAGGACGACGCAGCCCAGCTGCATCTGTACCGGACGATGCAGGAGTTCTGGCGCCGCAATTTCGCGCTCGGTGACTGAGCCGCGATTAGACTGTTTACATCAACTTATGACGGTAACTTGCTGTTTCTATGAGATTTCACTTCATCAATAAAGCGTGTGGGAACCGGGCGCGGGCGGAAATTTCTAATTCTGTGAATGCCGCTGACCCGTCGTGCCGGGTCACGGACTACAATCCGCCGAGGAGTCGAACATCGATGAAACCGATCCCGTACCTGATCCTGTTACTGCTGCTGGCCGCCGGCGCCGCCGCGGCGATGGAATTTCGACCGGCCTCCTTCGATCACGAAGAAGGCAAGCGGCGACTCGCCGAACGCATCGAATTTCCGGACGTGTCCGGCAAGGTGTCCGCAATGATCTCGTGCTTCTCGCAGATCGAGAAGAACGGCAAGATGAAGGAGACCGGGTGTTATACCAAGGATAACTACGAATCAAGCTTCGCAGAGGCGATCGTCAGGGCGGCAAAGAAATCGCAGATGAGGCCGGCGCTCATCGACGGCAAGCCGCACAAGGTCTATATGCAATTCCGCGTCGAGTTCACCGCCGACGGCGACGATCGCGAGATCAAGCTGTATCCGAACCCTGGCTACAACGAAAACATCGATGCATACGGTGCCGAACACGTTGCCGGTCAGCGCGTGATCGGCAAGGAACCGTGGCAGGACGTGTGCCCGCAGCGCGCCAAGTACCTCGTCGCCGTGCGGGCATTTCTCGGTGAAGACGGACGCAGTCAAAGTCCGAGCATCGAACGACTGACTGGCATCATGCCGGCGCCGGATTGCCAGAACGCGATCAAGGAAACGATTCTCTCGAGTCGATTTGTCCCTGCCATGGCAGACGGCTATCCCGTGCCGTCCGCATTTGTCGAGACCTTCGGTAACTAGAAAGCACACGACCGCCCGGCGTTAATGTGATTGTACTCACAGCCTGTCCGGCACCGATTCGCTAGATTGATCGAAAGCAATCTCGGAGGTCGACACCATGCGCATTCTTGCATTCACGGCAGCTGCTCTCGTCGTGGCATTCGTCACGGCTCTGCCCGTATCTGCCGTCGAAATTGACGCAAATATTCGTTTCAGTTCGAAAGAAATTTCCTTGATACAGGCATATTATCGCGACCATCGGCAGGGCGGGAAAGGCGGCAACAAGGCCGCCAAGCCGCTTCCTCCGGGGATTGCGAAGAATCTCGCACGCGGCAAACCGTTACCGCGGGGGATCGCCAAGCAATCCCTGCCGCATGCCCTGATCGCGCAACTGCCGCCTGTCGCGAACGGCTACGAGCGCGTCGTCGTCGCCGGCAAGATCCTGCTCGTGGAAATCGCAACGCAGGTCGTGCACGACATCCTGACCGACATCATACTGGACTGACATTACATGCAGGCCGGCTTGCCGAGCTCCGGTGGCAACATCGACTCGATGCGTTCCATGACATCGAGGCGGTGTACGAGATCGTGTATGTAATCTAGCTCGTCGGTCTCGAGCACCAGGACGTCACTCATGTCGTATGACGCGATCCAGTTCTCATACAGTCTGTCGAGCCGCTTTAGGTACGCGAGCGGAATGTTTTCCTCCATCTCTCTGCCCCGCATCCTGATGCGCTTTCTCAGCGCGCGCATCGAACAACGAAGATAGATGAGCAGGTCCGGCGGATTGATGGCTTCGAGAATCGACTCGTAAAAGGCGCGATACGTCGCCCAGTCGCGATCGTCAATGCAACCCATGTCGTGCAGGGCCGTCGCGAATATCTCGGCGTCTTCGAATATCGTCCGGTCGAGCACGACGAGTCCCGGCATGCGATCGAATTCCTGGTGAATGCGAAACTTGTTGCTCAGGAAGTAGAGCTGGGAACGAAACGCCCAGCGTTTCATGTCCTCGTAGAAATCCGGAAGATACGGATTTTCCTCGCTGGGCTCGTAATACGGGGAAATGCCGTAAGTACGGTGCAGGAATTCGACCAGCGTGGACTTGCCGGTGCCTATATTTCCTGCGATAGCGATAGCTTTGCGCAATTTTCTCCGGCTACCCGGCCTCGTAAACCACCCTGCCCCCGACGACTGTCATTATTATCGTCACGTCCTTGATGTCGTCCGGGTCCATCGTCAGCAGGTTGTCCGACAACACCACATAGTCCGCCAGCTTGCCGACTGCGATCGAGCCTTTAATATCTTCTTCGAATCCGGCATACGCCGTGTTCAATGTGTACGCCCGGATCGCTTCCTCGATCGTAATTTTCTCCTGCGGAAACCAACCTCCTTCGGGTTGTCCGGACAGGGTCTTTCGCGTCACTGCTGCATACAGGCCGAGCATGGGATTCAAGTAATAACGCGACGCATTCGTGCCGGGTGAATCGGACCCGAAACTGACGATCGCGCCGGAATCCCAGAGGCGGCGGAAGGCGTACGCGCCTCTCGACCTTTCGCGGCCGATACGCTCTTCCATCCAGCGCATGTCATCAGACGTGTGATATGGCTGCACCTCGGCAACGATCTTCATGTCACCCCCGCGTTTGATGTCGCGATCGGTCATCACCTGCGCGTGCACGAGCCGGAAGCGGCGATCCTTGTCGCCGTTCTTCTCGATGATGCGCTCCAGCATGTCCATCAGGTAGCCATTGGCCTCGTCGCCAATGGCATGGACGGTCAGCTGTATACCGGCCCTGTCCGCTTCGAGCGCCAACCGTTCCAGCCTGCTCTGCATTTCCTCCGGGTTGTCCGGGCTACGCTCGAAAGGAAACATGATGTCGCGCCAAATGCCGCGACTCGACGGGTTGTGCGTGTACGGTTCGTAAAAGCGTGCCGAGCTGTTGCCCATGATGCCATCGATCCAGGCCTTGACCGCCCCGAAACGGATCCACTCATCGCCGAAGCCCACGCGAATGCCGAGACCCGCCATGTACTCCCACTTGTCGAGCGGCGGACGATAGCGCACCCGGGCCGTCATCATGTCCTTGTCGCGCATCTCGCGATAGATGTCGACGTAAATCGGATTCGACGTGACATCGCAGTAGCTGGTGACGCCAACCTCGGCCATCTTCTTCCACGCTTCGAGCGTTTCGGCGATGCGCTGATCGCGGGACGGCTCGGGAATGAGTTCGTCGAACAGCGCTCTGACGTTGTCCCTTACGAGCACCGTCGACTCGACGGCGCCCGATACCGGATTGAACAGCGCGCCGGTCGGTTCGCCATTCGCTGCACGTTCCACTGCGATGCCTTCCGGGTCCGGTGTCGCGGCGCTGATGCCGGCGATCTTAAGCGCAGCGCTGTTCGCCAGGTACACCTTGCGATCGAAACGGCGCACGAGCACGGGCCGATCGCCGGTGAATCCATCGATCATTGCTTTATTCGGCAGGAACAGATTGCCGTAGAGGTCATCCGGGTTGACCTGGCGACCGGCTGCGCCGACATCGCCCACAGCCCAGGTCTCGTACGCGGACCAGTCGCCACCGGTTATCCAGGTGCCCCGCGTATAACGCTCGTGCACATCGCGAATTCGCGCGACAAACCCGGCTTCGTCCGCCACATCGAGCAGGTTGAGGCCGTAAAGAAGCCTGCCCGTCGACTCGAAATGTACGTGATTGTCATAGAAACCCGGCGTCACGAACCGGCCGTCGAGGTCGACCACGCGTGTAGTCGGTCCGATGTATTGCGCAGCGGTGGCGTCCGAGCCGACGTAGACGATCCTGCCGTTCCGCGCAACCACCGCCTCGGCTCTGGGATTGCTGTCGTCTACGGTCCAGATCGTGCCGTTTTGCAGTACCAGGTCCGCGTCTTGTGCGCCTGCCGAAAATGCGAGCAGCAGGCAGCTCATGCCTCTACCCAGCCCATTGATCAGGAATTTCATAGTGTTCGGGACTTTCTGTTGATTGTTGGTTCGAGGGAGTGCCGGGCACCCGCCCTGTCGTATTCCCGCAAAACGAGCATTGCGGTCATTGAATTATCGCGCCTTCGCACCTAATGTCCATCCAGAGAAGAAATCGTCGTTTGCCGGCGCAAACCCGGAGAACGCCAGCGTAGGTATTAGCCGAAATCGCGAGTGTCGCCTACGGATTTCGGGCGATATGAGCGCAAATTACCCTAGTTACGGCGCCGCAAAGGAGCGAGGTATGAGCGAAAAAGCGAAAATCCTGGTCGTCATCGAGCCGGACAATCATCCCCGGGAAGTCGTCGAACGCGCCGGCTGGCTGGCTTCACTTTCGGACTGCGATCTTCATCTCATACTCTGCGATCCGGACGTCGGCGCATTGCGCATCGGCTTTTTCGTTTCTAACGAGGCTCGCGATATCGCACAGCGCATTCGCGAGGCGCAGCAGGAAATGATCGAGGAGATCGCGCAGCCCGCCCGGGACCGGGGCATCCATGTCACGACCGATGTCCTCGAGGAACGCCCCATCGCGGACGCGGTATTGCAGCTTGCGCTCGAGATGGAACCTCGATACGTCGTCAAGGGGACTGAATATCACAGCGTCGCGGAACGGGCTATTTTCGTCGACACCGACTGGCAGCTCATACGTACCTGCCCGTTCCCGCTGTGGCTGGTCAAGTCACGGAAGCTTGCCGAGAAGCCCGTCATCGTCGCGGCCGTCGACCCGGTGCACAGCCATGACAAGCCGGCAGAACTGGATCAGCTCATCGTCGACCGCGCGAAAGCGATCGGCGGCCCCGCGAAGGGCGAGGTCCACCTGTTCCACAGCTTCGAAAGCATCGTCGGTATCGGCCGGGAAGCGACCAAGACGTTCAAGCCGATCGAGCTGCCGGTCGACGAGCTGTCGAAGAAAATCGAAAACGAACACCGCAAGCAACTCGACGCGCTCGCGGCCGCCAATAAGATCGACGCAAAACACGTCCATCAATTGCCGGGAAGCACGCGAGACCTGTTGCCATCATTTGCCAGGGCGAAACATGCAGACATCGTCGTCATGGGTGCGCTCGCGCGGTGGGGCCTCAGGCGTATGATCATCGGCAGCACGGCGGAAAAAGTGCTCGATCACCTGCCCTGCGATATCCTGATCATCCGACTGCCGGAGAGAAAATCGGCTAAAGCGGTCGCCGTTTAGGAAGCGCGGGCCGGATCTGGCTGTTCGCGGCTGAAGCCGCGATCCAATTCGCTGATTTACCAGGTGCAGCCGTCGCAGTGCGGTGACCGCCCGTTTTCCTCGAGTATTTCGAAGATCAGTTTGCGCCAGGTTTCGTTGGGCTCCCACACCGTGTTCATGTCGGCCTTTGCTTTCGCGATCGGAACATCGTCGTACAGCACTCTGTACAGGAAACTGAATGCCGAGGCGCGATAGTTGACCTGGCAATGCAGCAATGTCTTGCGATCGCGAAGCCGCTGCAGGGCTCCCGCAAATGCATAAAAGTCCGCGGCCGTGGGCTGGTCCCAGGTCACCGGGATATGCACATAGTCCATGCCGAGTTCCTTTACCAATACATCCTCGTTGGCCAATGCCTTGCCGCTGTTACTGAATGCGATGTAAACGATCCTTTCGAAACCCGCCGCCTTCAGCAAGGCCAGTTGCTTCTCGGTCGGTTGTCCGGAACTCGAGAACGTCGTGGAATACTCCCGGTAGTTGGATATGTCGGATAATTCGGCGCCATCGACGAGCGAGCTCGCCGAAAGCATCGCGAGTGAAACAGCAATCGTTTTTTTTAAATTCATGGACCCCGCCTGATCAGGTTCAATCACTGGTTGTTCTGACCGTCCGGTCGTGATTTCGTTCTCAGCGCCGATTCTACACTCGACGCAGGCGGCAGGTATGATACGGTTCGGCTACCGCACATGAGAATCGCAAGTGACAGGCTCCACTAAGCACCACGCGCATCTGGTGCGGGCCATCGGTTTTGTCGGCCTCGGCATTCTCACGATTAATTCCGTCATCGGCGCCGGAATCTTCCAGCTACCGGCTTCCGTTTCCGCCAGGGCCGGTGTGCTCGCGCCGTGGCTGTTTCTGGTCGTGGGCATCCTCGTCATTACCGTCGTGCTCACGTTCGCCGAGCTCGCAAGCTACTTCAGGGACTCGGGCGGTCCCGTGTTGTTCACGACCTCGGCTTTCGGGCCGCTCACAGGATTCGCAACGGGCTGGTTACTGTTCGTCAGTCGCATGGCGGCATTCGCGGCCAATTCCACCGTCATGGCGATCTATCTCGGGGCGATCTGGCCGTGGTTCAGTGAGGGCATCGGCAGGGCCCTGCTGATTTGTTTCGTTTGCGGGTCCCTGACGTATGTCAATTATATCGGCGTCAAGGCCAGTGTTCTCACGATGAGTGTGATCACCATCTTCAAGATTGTGCCGATACTGCTGCTGATCGTACTCGGCCTGCAACACGTCAGCGGCGATACGTTGTTTCCGGCGACGATGCCCACGATCGAGGATGTCGGAGGCACGACACTGCTGCTGATTTACGCCTATGTAGGCTTCGAATCCGTATCGATCGTTTCCGGCGAATCGAAAGACCCGACGCGCAGCGTGCCGAATGCCATGGTCCGCACGGTCATTCTCATCGGCACGTTTTATTTTCTCGTTGTGCTCGCTTATATCTCGGTATTGCCAGACGCCGGCGCGAGCGGCGCAACGCTTATTGACGTAGGTCGCGAGCTGATGGGTGTGCCGGGCACCATACTGATAACCTTCGCGGCATTCTTTTCCATTGGCGGCAATCTTTCGAGCATCATGCTCGCGGTACCCCGCATGTCATTTGCGCTTGCCGAGCAGCGATTGCTGCCGAAATGGTTCGGCAAGATTCACGACAGGTATTCGACACCGGGCAATTCCATTCTCTTTCTCGGTGCGCTCGGTCTTGGTTTCGCACTGACCGGTTCGTTCGAGTATCTCGCGATCGCGAGCTCGCTGATGCGCCTGATCGGCTACGTCCTGTGCATCGCGGCGTTGCCGGTGATCAGATCCAGGGCGACGCCGGCACAACGGGCGGAAGCCTACGTGTTGAAAGGCGGATACACGATTCCGGCAGCGGCCATGATCCTGAGCCTGTGGATCGCGGCCCAGTCGGAAGCGGATTCGTGGCAGGTAACGGGCGCTCTGCTGGTCGCCGGGCTCGTGCTGTACGCGCTGGCGGCCAAACGGCGCGCGCGCTGGCAGGCAAGTCAGGATTGAGCGGCTGGCCGATGACAGGGAGATCGTCTAGAGTAGCGCAATCATGCGAGTAACGCCGCCGTCCAGGCGACATTATGGGGGAATCAATATGAATCGTCGTCGTTTTTGCCAAGGCTCGGTCGCCGCGGCAGTCGCCGCTTCCTTGTCAGGCAGCCCGGCTTTTGCCTCCGTGTTCCAGGCACTGACCGAAGTGACGTCCAACATCAACGCGGTTACCGGTGATGGCAAACCTGTCGTGCTCGAAAAAGCCGCTCTGCAGGAGCTCAAGGACAGCCTTCGTGGCGACATGCTCTTCACCGGCAGCGAGGCCTATGAAAAGGCGCGCAAGGTTCTGAATAAATCGATCGACAAGTACCCGGCTTTCGTCGTTCAGCCCAGCGGTGTTGCCGATATACAGAATGCGGTCACGTTCGCCCGCGAGCGCAATCTGCTGGTGGCTGTGAAATGCGGCGGCCACAGTTTCTCCGGCAAGTCGACCTGCGACGGCGGTATGCAGATCGACCTGTCGCAAATGCGCGGCGTGCGCGTCGACCCGAGATCGCGGACGGCATACGTCGAAGGCGGCAGCTATCTAGGCGACATGGATCACGAGACCATGGCGCAGGGCCTTGTCACAACAGCAGGCACCGTGTCACACACGGGCGTCGGTGGCCTGACGCTCGGTGGCGGATTCGGCCGCGTCGCGCGCCGCTTCGGGCTCGCGCTCGACAACGTTAAAGCGGTCGACATCGTGACCGCCGACGGCACGCTGCGGCATGCGAGCGCCGACGAGAATCCTGACCTGTACTGGGCGGTGCGTGGCGGCGGCGGCAACTTCGGCATCGTCACCTCGTTCGAATTTGCGCTGCACCCGATGCAGCGTGAAATTATCGGCGGCGAGGTGATCTGGCCGCTTTCCGCAGCACGCGATGTCATGCGCTTTTACGGCGACTACTGCGAGACCATGCCGGACGACCTGTACCTCGACCTGATCATGATCGCACCGCCAGGAAACGCCGATGCGATCATCCTGCTGCACGCCTGCTATTCGGGCCCCGCGGAACGCGCCGACCGGCTGTTGGGACCCATCGCCGGTTTCGGCACTCCCATCGCGAACAGCATAAAACCGATGGACTATGTCGCGATTCAGAGCGCCTGGGACAACAGTGATCCACGGAATGGCGGAGATTATCTGAAGTCCGGTTTCACGCGCGAAATCACAGACGACCTCGTCGATGCGCTGGTCGACGGCTTCGAGCCGCATCCCGACCGGACCACACAGGTGTTCTACCAGTGTTCCGGCGGCGCGATCTCACGCGTGACGGACGATGCGACCGCGTTCGCACACCGCTACGCGAGTCACAGTGTATTTACCGTCGTATCGTGGGAACCGGACGTCGCACGCGACCCGCATGTCCGCTACATCAGGAATTTTTGGAACTCGGTCGAGCCGCACACGCGTGGCTTCTATACCAACGAGGTTGCGGACGAAGCACAGCGGGTAGTCAACAACAACTATTTCGGCAACTTCGACCGCTTGCTGAGAATTAAGGACGAATACGACCCGACCAACCTGTTCCGATTGAACGCGAACATACGCCGCGAGATCTAATGCATAGTTGTTGCGCCCCGTGAGCCGAACGCCCGGCTCATGGGGGACTTTTTGTGGGAATAGCGCTACCCTGCCAGCTGGAGCGAAGCTTTGCGGATGGCCTGGATTTCATTTGCGTCGTTGACGGTCGTCCTGATCGGGTTCGCACCTGACCCGGCGCTCGGCAACGCCAAATCGGCGGCGAGCAAGTCATTTGACGCAGTCCGCACGAACGCAATACCGACGATCGATGGTCTGTTGGACGAAGCACTCTGGCAACGGGCGACCGTCATCGACGACTTGCACGAGGTGCGTCCTAACGAGTACGAAAAACCCTCGGAGGAAACCCGCTTCTACGTCATTTATGGTAACGATGCCTTGTATATCGGCGCGGAGTTCCTCGACCGCGAACCGGAGCGGGTGGTCGCGCGTGTTCTGCGACAGGGCGACTGGTCGGAGGGCGACGACGGCCTGAAAATCATTCTCGATCCGTTCAATCAGGGGCGCGCCGGCTACGTGTTTTATCTCAATCCGCACGGCGTGCGAGCAGAGGGCCTGTTTCAGAACGTCACCGAAGTCAACTGGGACTGGCGCGGCATCTGGCACGGCGCGGCCCGGCTCACCGATCAGGGCTGGACGGCCGAGATCATCATTCCGTTCAAGACGCTTTCGTTCGATCCGCAGAACGATACCTGGAGCATCAATTTCAATCGCAAGATCGGGCGCCGCGACGAGGAGATCGGCTGGGTGTCGTACAACCGCGCGCAGAACCCTGCCAACTCCGGGCAAATCCGCGGCCTCTCCGGCATGGAGCAGGGCCTCGGCCTGGATGTCATACCCGGATTCAGTATTTCCGATTCCACGGATTTCGTTGCCGACTATTCGGATATCGAGTTCGAGCCGACGCTCGATGTTTTCTACAAACCGACCCCGGCACTGACCGCGGCACTGACGATCAACACCGATTTCTCCGGCACGACGGTCGACACCCGGCAAATCAACCTGACGAGGTTCTCGATTTTCTTCCCGGAGCAACGAGGCTTCTTTCTGCAGGACAGCGACATCTTCGAGTTCGGCCGCATCTCTGGCGAAGAAGACAATCGGGGCGGTATCCCGAGGTCAGCGCGCGAATCGGGTCGGCCATTCTTCTCCAGGCGCATCGGCCTGAGCGAGGACGGAGAAACCATTGACATCCAGGGCGGGCTGAAACTCACCGGTCGTGCCGGCCGCTGGAATTTCGGTGTCCTCAACATTCGGCAGAACGACTACCAAACGCTCGATGACGCAGGCAACGTGGCGCAGACGATCGACGCCGCCAACCTGTTCGTCGGACGCGTAACTGCCAATGTATTCGAAGAGTCGGCCATCGGCGCGATCGTGACGAGCGGTGATCCGACATCGGATGCGGACAATTCACTCGTTGGCGTCGATTTCCAGTACCTGAACACGCGACTCGCGAACGGCAAGACCCTGGAAGGCGCGATCTGGTACCAACGGACGGATACGGACGGGCTCGACGGCAACGATGCGGCATTCGGTTTCAGCCTCAAGGCGCCGAATACCGAAGGCTGGAACGCCAGTCTTGCGTATCGCGAAATTCAGAAAAATTTCCGCCCGAAACTCGGCTTCGTCAACCAGAATGACGTACGCGATCTGCTCGTCGATGCCTCTTACATCTGGCGCCCTCAATCCGACAAGTGGCGTTCCATCACCACCGGCATCCGCAGTCAGCTCACGGACACGATCGCCGGCGCGCTCGACAAACGGATCGTCTATATCGATGCCATCAGGCTCGAAACACACACCTCGGACACCCTGTCGGCATTCATGCGTTACGACAAAGAGCGCATCACCAAGGATTTCGAAATCTCGGAGGGCGTCATCATTCCGCCGGGCACTTATACCTGGAGCCGCCCGTGCATATCGGGCGGCACCGGTTCGCACCGCGCCGTCAGTTACCGGGGCTGGTATTGCCCCGGCGATTTTTATGACGGAGAAAGGACCTCTATCGGATCACGCCTGACCTGGCGCCCCAACGAGCACCTGAATGTCAACCTGAATTACGAGTTCGGTGACATCGACCTGCCTGGCGGCAGTTTCGTCACGCGGCTCATTACGGCGCGCGCCGATGTGGCCTTTACCTCCACCCTGTACTGGGAAAATTTTGTGCAGTACGACACCGTCTCCGACAGCATCGGACTCAACAGCATCATGCGCTGGATTCCACAGGCGGGCCGCGAAGCCGTCCTCGTGTTCAACAGGGACTACGTCGATTTCGACGACACCGGGGATTTCCGCAGCTCGACGGGCGACGTGGCCGCCAAAATCAGCTACACCTTTCGCTTCTGACACAACGAGGCTGAATTTTATGAAACGTGTATAACCCTATGAATGTAAAGAGTATTCCATCCTAAACGACGGGCCGAGCCAGGGCGCGGCACACGCTCGGCCGGTGGTCGAAAATTTAACTGCTAGACTGATCCGTATATTGACGCGCGCCTGCGCGTCACCAAAAATATATTTGCTCAATTCTTACTCTGGGGGGGTTGGTTAGATGGGCAGAATACTAGCGTTTCTCTACGGCATCGTTTGCTATGCCATTTTCTTTCTGACGTTTCTTTACCTCGTGGGCTTTCTCAGCAACCTCGTTGTACCGAAAAGCATTGATATCGGTGGAGTGACGACATCGACGTTCAATGCGATGCTCGTCAACGTGCTCCTTATAGCCTTGTTCGGCGTGCAGCATACCGTCATGGCACGACCGGCGTTCAAGGAACGCTGGACCAGGATGATTCCCAAGTCGATCGAGCGCAGCACCTACGTGCTCATCAGCAGCGCGATCCTGATCCTGCTTTATTGGCAGTGGCGTCCGATGACCGGCGTTATCTGGGAAGCGCAATCGACGTGGGGCCAGTACCTTGGATATGGGGTCTTGTTCAGCGGTATCGTGATTGTGCTGCTGGCGACATTCATCATCGACCACTTCGATCTGTTCGGACTGAGGCAGGTATGGCTGAATCTGACACAGCGGGCTTACAGGCATCCGCCGTTCAAAGTGACGTATTTCTACAAGTTCGTTCGTCACCCGCTGTACGTCGGCTGGATCCTGTCGTTCTGGGGAACACCGCGAATGACCACCGGGCACCTGCTGTTCGCGATCGGCATGACGGCTTATATCATGATCGCGATACGTTACGAGGAGCGTGACCTCGCGACCTTCCTGGGAGATCCGTACGTCCAGTACAAGAAGAAGGTTCCGATGCTGATCCCGACCATCGGCAAGGGACACGACACCGTCAAAGGCGGCCGCGGGGAACCCGTCGCGCATTAGGAACGTGGGGTCAGAGCCCGGCTCTGACCCCGATTTTCCGGCGTTACCGATCCTTGAGCATTGACAGCGCTTCGAGACGCGCTGCCTCGAACTCGTCTCCTTCGTTCCAGGAAGGCAGTTCGTCGGCGTTGGCGATCGCGAGACCGGTCCAGTAACCGAGCAGTGCGTCGGCGATCATACCGTCGAAATTCCAGCTGTCGTCATACTCGTCCGACGGCTGGTGATAATTGACGTCCGTGTAGTGATTGATCTGTTGCCTGCCCCAATCGGGCGGCCGGTCGACGAAATCCGTGCCCTGGTCGAGGTACATCGCCGGCACGCCGATCTTGGCAAAGTTGAATTGATCCGAGCGATAGAAATAGCCGCGATCGGGGAACTGGTCGGGCTTTACGACCCTGCCCTGCTCGGCGGCAAAGGCGATCACGATCTCGTCGATGCTGGACTTGCCGAGACCAATAAAGGTAACGTCATGCGTCTGGCCCCAGATATTGCCGCCATCATAATTCAGGTTCGCAGCGATTTTGCCCGGATGAAACGTCGGGTGCGCCGCGTAATACCGGGACCCGAGCAATCCCTGTTCCTCTGCGCCCACGAATGCCACCAGGACGGAGCGGCGCGGCGCTTCCGGCAACGCCTTGATCGCCTTGATGATCGCCATGACCTGTGCCACGCCGGATGCATTGTCCATGGCGCCGTTATAGATCGCGTCACCGTTTTCGTTCGGCGTGCCAATGCCTAAGTGATCATGGTGCGCGGTGTAGATGACCACTTCGTCCTGCAACGCGGGATCGCTGCCGCGAAGCAGGCCCAGTACATTGGCCGAGGTGGTCCGCTTAAGCGACACGTCCATGCCGATTGACGTCGTCACGCCGAGGGGAACCGGTTCGAAATCGCGGTTGTAAGCCCGCTCCCGCAAGGCGTCGAGGTCGTGGCCGGACATCGCCACGAGCCTGCGCGCCGCGTCCTCGGTCAGCCAAGCAGCAACCTGCAGCCTTGGTTCGTCGCCGGCCGGCAATTCGAACTGCTCGCCGGTCCAAGACGTCTGCACGACCTGAAACGGATATCCCGCCGACGGCTGCGTGTGAATGATGATCGCGCCGGCCGCCCCCTGGCGGGCAGCACTCAAGTACTTGTAGTCCCAGCGCCCGTACCAGAGCCGTGTATCGCCACCGAAAAGGTCGGGATCCCAATCGGGATCGTTGTTCATGATCAGGAGAATCTTGCCGTCCAGGTCGGCATCCTTGAAATCGTCCCAGTCGTACTCGGGCGCCTGGATCGCATAGCCGACGAACACGAGCTCGGCGTCTCTAAGCTCCGCCCGTTCCGCCTGTACGCCACTCGACGCGATGAATTCGTCCCACTGCCTCAGCGTCAGGCTGTCGTCTGTTGACGAAAAGAGCCACTCCGCCGGCTGCTCTGTCGTGACGCCAATGAGGTCGAAAGGCTGCTCCCAGCTCCCGTCGGCGCCGCCGGGTTCCAGCCCGAGTTTCTCGAGCTCACGCGCCAGGTATTGCCTGGCCGCGATGTCACCGCGGCTGCCCGGTCCGCGACCTTCGTACTTGTCGTCCGAAAGCTCGCGAATATGACCGCGCATCAGCTCGGCGGTAATCTCCCGAGCAGCGATCTCTGCCGCACTGTCGCCGACATCGGTGGCCGGCGATTCCCCAACGGGCGTCGCTCGTTCTCCGCAGCCGAACAGTCCCAGCGAAACGGCCATGACCAGGCCTGCAATCAGTTTTGTACGTGTCACGTTTGTCCCTTCGAGAATGGCTTTATTGCCGTTGTCGTTCATGGTTGCGTCCATGACCTTTAACGAGGATTAGAAGATCTCGGCAAGGAAAAGTTGCAGGCTTTGCCAGGACCGCCGGTCGGCGTCCGCATCGTAAACCGTCCCGAACTCCGGATCGTTGGCGGCCGGGTTCGTGAACGCATGCAAGGTATTGCCGTACGCGTGGATCTGCCAGTCGGCGCCCATCGAGGTGAGTTCCTTCGCCAGCGACAAAACGTCGTCGGGCGGGACCATCGGATCGTCCCAGCCATGCATGGCCAGTACTTTCGCTTTGATTTTTTTGTCGGCAGTATTCCCCGGCGAGCTGAAAAGACCGTGAAAGCTCGCGACGCCGCGCAGGTCGGCCCCGGTTCGTGCGAGATCGAGCACGCAGAGGCCGCCGAAACAGAATCCCATCGCGGCGACGCGCTCGCCGTCCACTTCCTTTTGTTTCCTCAGGTTGTCGAGCGCGAGTTTCATGCGCCGCTGCAACATCGTGCGGTCATCCAAAAGCGGCTGCATCAGCGCCCGGTTCTGTTCCGGATTGCCGCCTTTAACGCCCTTGCCATACAGGTCCAGCGCGAAGCCGACGTAGCCGAGCTCGGCAAGCTGCGCGGCCTTGTTTTGCTCGAGTTCGCCGCGACCGGCCCAGGCGTGCGAGACCAGGACACCCGGTTTCCGGTCCGCGCCGGCTCCGTCCCAGGCCATGTAAGCCTCGAGCAGGATTTCGCCATCCTTGTACTCGATCAACCGTTCCTGAATCGCCATGTCGCTCCCCGCACTCCGCAAACACACGCAATGTAAGTCTTTATTGCTTGCAATCAAAGCCGCGGCTTACTATAGTTAACCGATCAGTTAACTATTATTCCGATGCCGGATACCAACCACAATCTCGATCAGGTGTTTTTCGCGCTCTCCGACGGCACGCGCCGCGCGATCCTGGCGCGCCTGTCGCAGGGCTCGACGACCATCGGCGAGCTTTCGGCGCCGTTCGAGATCAGCAAACCCGCGATCACCAGGCATGTGAAAATTCTCGAAAACGCCGGACTGATCGAGCGCAGAATCAGCGGCCGACAACACCAGTGCACATTGACGACCGCGCGCCTGAAAACAGCAGAAGACTGGCTCAACTTCCATCGGCGTTTCTGGGAGTCGCGTTTTGACGCCCTCTCGACCCTCCTGCAGGAAGATCAATCAAGGAGCAAGCGATGACCACAGGTAATTCCCTGGTTCTGAGACGAACGTTTCCGGCGAGTCGCGAGCGCCTGTTTGCGATGTGGACTTCGGCCGATTTGGTCAAGAAATGGTTTTGTCCGGGTGAGGAGATGACGGTGCCCGTCGCGGAAGTTGACGCGCGTGAAGGCGGCAGCTATCGCATCGTGATGCAGGACAAGGACGGCAAAACATACTCGCCCAGCGGCATATATGAGAAAGTCGTGCCGAACAAGATGCTGGTCTTCAGCTGGAAGTGGGCGGATTCGGAACTGATCACCCGCGTGTCAGTCGAGTTCACGGCAGTGAGCGACAAAGAAACCGAATTGACGCTTACCCACGAAGGATTTCCCGAAACAGAAATACGTGATCGGCACAACGACGGCTGGCGGGGCTGTCTGTCCCATTTGGCTGACGCGCTTTGAATAACACACAAAGAAGAGGAAAATCACGATGAAACTCTATTACCATCCCCTGTCGACTTATTCGCAGAAAGTGCTCATCGCGTTGTATGAAAAGGGACTCGACTTCGACGGCGAAGTCGTACAATTGATGAATCCCGAGTCACGCGAGAAGTACCGTGAGATCTATCCGATTGGCAAGGTCCCGTGCCTCAAGCTGGACGACGGTCACCTGATTCCGGAATCAAGCATCATCATCGAGTACCTCGATCCTCTCGCGAAACCGACATTGATCAAAGGTAATGCCGAGCAGACCCGCAAGATTCGTTTCAAGGATCGAATGTTCGACCTGTATCTGAACGATGCGGTAGGAACCCTGTTTTTTCAGAACATGAAACCGGAGAACGAGCGTGACCCGGAGCGTATCGAAAAAGCCAGATTCCACATCGCCACGATGTACGGCTTGATGGAGAAGGAATTTGCCGAACGGCCGTATGCCAATGGCGAGGAATTCCTGATGTCGGACTGTGCGGCGGCGCCCGCGCTGTTCTATGCCGAACAGATCGCGCCGTTCGCCGAGCACAAGAACATCTCGGCATACTGGGAGCGGCTCAAGTCTCGACCCTCGATACAGCGGACACACGAAGAGGCCGCGCCGATCCTGGCCGAGATGACCAAGCAAAACGCGGCCTAGCACAGCAATACCTTGTGGGAGCGGCTTCAGCCGCGATTTCTGACCCCGATCGTGACTAAAGTCGCTCCCACAATCTTTCTATGCACTCTGGTGGAAGCCGCTGACACCAGCCGATCCCACAAATGCTGCTGACCTCTGCTGGTTAGTAGTCCCGCCGCACGACGTAGACCTCGTAGCGCCCGCTGGGGCCTATGTTCCAGGATGCGACCGTGCTCGTCAGACTGACGATGATCGCGCCGAACATCGCCGACCAGAATCCGGATATGACAAAGCCATCTAGCATTGCCGCAACCAGTCCGAACATTGCGGCATTGAGCACGAAAAGAAACAACCCCAGCGTTACGATCGTGATCGGCAATGTCAGAAAAAACGCGATCGGCCGTATAAAGGCGTTTACCAGCCCGAGCAATATTGCAGCAAGAATGAAGGTGCCGGTGCCGCTTATCTGGACGCCCGGTATGATGGCCGACGCCAGGAAAAGGCCGAGCATAATGATCAGCGTTCGCAGGATAATTCCGTTCATGACTGGCTAGGTGGGGCCGGTCCTGCCGGTTTAAAGGTCCGAAACAGAAATTCCGAAATCTTGAAGCCACTCCAGGCCCAGCTTCTTAGCCATCAATATGTCGGCGGGTTGCATCGATTTGCCTGCCAAGTGGCTGTTATCCCTCGCGTCACCGTTGCCGAGTTCGCCAGATATAAAGAACCATTTGTAGGCCTCAATCTTGTTTTCCTCGATCCCCTCGCCGGCAAAGTACATTGCGGCAAGATTGTTCTGCGCAATTGAATTGCCCTGCTGGGCAGCCAGCAGGTACCAGCGAACGGCTTCGGCATTGTCTTCGGCGATACCTTCGCCGGCGTCATACATCGCGCCGAGGTTGTTCTGTGCGTCGGCATCGCCTTGCTCCGCCGCCCGCTTATACCAGGCGATGGCCGCCACGTTGTCTTCTTCAACGCCCACGCCTTCATCGAACATCAATGCGACGGCGTATTGAGCTTCGGTAAGACCCTGGTCAGCTGCTTTTCGATACCAATGCATTGCGAGTCCGAAATCGGGCGCCGTACCCTCGCCGTTTTCGTACATTATCCCCAAGTTCAATTGCGCATTCTGGTGACCCTGTTCGGCAGCAGCCATGTACCACTTTAGCGCGAGCGCATTGTTTTCCGGCACGCCTTCACCGACGTCATGCATGATCGCCAGATTGAACTGTGCATTGATGAGACCTTGCGCGGCAGCGCGTTCGTACCAATCGATCGCGAGCCTGTCGTCCTCGACGAAACCATCGCCATTGTCGTACATCAACGCGATGGCGAATTGTGCATCGGCGTCACCCTGTTCGGCCGCTTTCAGGTACCACGTCATCGCTTCATGGTTGTCTTCGGGGATCATGGTGCCGGTGTCGTACATGTGCGCGAGATTGTATTGCGCAGGGGCGTGGCCCTGGTCCGCGCTAAGGCGATACCACTTCAACGACGCCTCGTGGTCCACCGGGACTCCTTCGCCGTTCGCATACATGACGCCGAGATTGAACTGGGCCTGCTCGTCCGCCTGATTGGCTGCCTTCGTGTACCAGTAGATTGCCTTCTCGTTATCCTCCGGCACGCCCTCCCCGAAATCGTAGATCGTTGCCACATTGAACTGCGCGGAGACGTCACCGTTTTCGGCCGGCAGCAAATACCATTGCAGGGCCGTCGCCTTGTTCTGCTCTACGCCGAGACCCTCGTCATACAGGAGGCCAATGTTATACATGGCATTCACGTCGCCGATGGCGGCGAGTGACATCCATTCCGCCATGGCGGTTTCGTAGTCCCCGCTATTGAATGCATCGAGGCCTTTTTGAAAGTCAGCAGCACAGGGAGCGGTTGCCCAGATCAGCAGCAATGCCGAGACATACCCCACGCGTTTCAGGGAGATCGCTTGCATAGATTCAGGATGGCCCAAAGGTATCTGCGGCCTAGATTACTCATCGGGGACGCGAAATCAATGCGCCAGTCGACACTCCTGACTGCTCTATTTCATGCCGTTCGGGACCAATCTGCGGTTCGCAGGTATTTGAAAAATCTACCGCGCCGAACCCTTCTTGAAACCGGGCAACAGTCCGCTCAATCCCGAGCCGATGACCACAAGTGTGAACGAGATCACATCGAATCTGAGCAGCGGCCCGCCCCCGTATCCATAGCGCGCAAGGAGAGCGACGCCGAGACAAAGCAATATCGCACCACCGACCTGCCTGACCGCCGAGGGCACGGCGGCTTCTGCTGCGCGGGCATGGCGTTCGAGCGGCGAAACGAGCAGTGCGACCGGCAACAGCAAGACATACAGAACTGCGATCCAGAGCGGCCGGGACAGGAACCACTCGGCGCTGCCCGGCTCCAGTCGCAGGCCGAATCCGTCGGCCAGGTACAGGAGCGAAACAAAGACCACCATGATCGTGATATGCCACAGGTAAATGCTCATGATCATGCTGTTGATGAGCACGGTTGCCGTCCATAGACGCAGGCTTTTCAATATGCGACGCATTGGTGCTTCGATAGCGAGCAATAGCCCGAACTGAAAAACCGCAAGCGCAAGCAGCGTGATTTTTGGCGGCAAGGTATTACTAAGTCCTTCGTCAGGCGAGCCGACCATCGCAAGCGGATAAGGTCCGGCAAAGATCAAAACCGACAAGCTTGCCAAACCGATCATCGATATCAGCAATAAGCGGCCCGGGCTGCCGACGCGCTGGTCGCGCCACGCATATCCGAGGTGATGCACAGCAAGCCACACCCAAAAATAGTTGCTCCAGCCCATCCATTGCAGGTCGACGACGAAAAAGGCCAGGTCGACGGCACTCGCGACGGCGACAAACATCCAGAATGAAGCAAAGCCCTGCCGCTGCCACAGCACGTAGGTTGCGGGCGCGAGGATTACGACCATGATGTAGATCGCGAGGAACCAGATCGGGATCAACGCGGCTCGCGACGAATACTGGATCACGCCAACGCTCACGCCGGCGAGTTTCATGATGACGGCGAGTGCGGCCCAGAAGAAGAGCAATACCAGCAGCGGCGCTACCAGCCTGTTCAGGCGCGTCGCCAGCCAGCCGGAGTAGCCGACGCCCTTTCTGCGCGCGCTCTCCAGTGACACGGCATTCGCATAACCGCCGACGATGAAGAAGATTGGCATCACCTGGAATATCCAGGTGAGCCACTGCGTCCAGGGATGGCTCTCCAACAACTTCCCCTGCGTGAGTTCCCCGTCCACATACCAGGCAGTCGCTATCAGCCAATGACCCGTGATGACCACGAGGATGGACACGGATCTCAGAAAATCGACATAGCGATTTCGCTCTGCCGGTGTCTGTTGCGCCAGCGATTTCGCGTGATTCCAGATCTGCATGGCTAGCCCCGTCCTAATCAATCGATATCGTAGCAACAAGACAGCCACAAACGAAAACGGGTATCGGTTTATAGAAACGTATTTTCCCCTTACCGCCGGCGGCGCATGGCAACATATTCCCGCGTATCAGAGGCTCATTTACGCCAGCCATATATTCTCGGGCGTTATGCCTTCGGTCGCGAGTGCCCGTTGCGTCGTTTCCCGAGAGTATATGCGTTCCCAGTGTTCCTTCCACACCGGCAGTTTCGGCGCGTACTCGACGACGTCCTCTCTCTGGCTCCACATATAAAAAACGAGCAGATAAGGATCGACGACGCTGTAGTCACCGCCGAGCGCCCAGCGATTTCCGGATAAGCGCCTCTCGACCTCGAGTAAGGTCTTCTGAAAGGTCGGCACGCCGACCTCGCGTAGCTTCGGGTACAGGCTCCTGGCACCGATCAGGTAATGCGGGCGAAAGAGCGGGCGAAAGGCGATGTGCACCGTGCTGGAGAGAAAATTCATCCATTCGTGCGCATGCGCGCGCTTTAACGGACTATCACGGGGCAACAATTTCTTTTCCGGCGGCGCCAGATCGCCGACCAAGGAAAGAATCGCGTGCGCCTCGGTCAATACCTCGCCATCGACCAGCATCGCAGGAATCTTGCCCCAGGGATTGACGCCCAGATACTCCGCCGTCCTGTGCTGATCTTCCCGGATCTTTACAATCTTAATCGTGAACGGCAGCCCCGACTCCTCGAGCGCGATGTGGCAGGCAAGCGAGCAGGCCCGCGGACTGACAAAGAGGGTAAGCTGCGGCATGGCGGTCTCCTCGCAGCAGAGATTAGATGCCACGGCGTCGACTGGCAACTTGCATCGAAGTCGTTCGTCTCGTTATGCAGGAGCAACGCAATCGATTTGGATTTAACATGAGGATGCGCATTTCCGGAGCTCAAGAAATGACAATGAAAATCGACAGGTTCAATCAGTTCGTCGCGGCTGTCCTTCTGCTGGCGTGCGCCAGCGGTGCTTTTGCCCAGGCAGGTCCTCATCCTAAGGCCGCGTCCCAAGGAACCATCGAGGCCAACGGTGCGTCGGCAGAGACACTGAACTGGCAGAATCAGCAGGACTTCGAACTCGCACAGCGGGGATTCATCGCCAAAGACGATGACGCCGTGATTCGTGACCATACCGGCAAGCTGGTCTGGAGCATGGAACCGTTCGCCTACCAGGCGCTCGATGCGCCCGCGCCGGATACGGTCAACCCGAGCCTGTGGCGCCAGGCCAGGCTCAATGCGCTGCATGGGCTATTCAAAGTGACGGACCGCATCTACCAGGTGCGCGGCTACGATCTATCCAACCTGTCGATCATCGAGGGTGACTCGGGCTATATCGTCGTTGACCCGCTGCTCACGGCCGAGGTTGCCGCGGCGGCGATGGATCTGGTTTACGCCCATCTTGGTGACAAACCGGTAGTTGCCGTCATTTATAGCCACAGTCATGCAGACCATTTCGGCGGTGTAAAGGGCGTCATCGATCCGCAAGACGTCATGTCGGGCAGAGTGAGAGTCATCGCCTCGGAAGGATTCATGCAACATGCCGTGTCCGAAAACGTCCTGGCCGGTAACGTGATGCCACGCCGTGCGACCTACATGTTCGGCGCGTTGCTGCCGAGGAATGCAACCGGCCTGGTCGACGGTGGTCTCGGTAAAGCCATATCAAGCGGCAACGTTACGCTGATTGAACCGACGGACATCGTCACGGGTAATCACGAGGAAATGACTATCGACGGCGTTGAATTCGAATTCATGAATACGCCGTTCGCAGAGGCACCTGCCGAGATGATGTTTAATCTGCCGCAGATTAAAGCGTTTTACGCTGCCGAGGAAGCGAATGCGACGCTGCACAACCTTTACACCCTGCGCGGTGCGCAGGTCAGGGATGCGAGCCTGTGGAGCGCCTACCTCAGCAATGCCGCCGCCACGATCGATTCGGACACGGAAGTGTTATTCGGTGGTCATCACTGGCCACGCTGGGGTTACGACAACATCGTCGACTACCTGGGTAAACAGGCAGATGCTTACAAGTATATCCACGATCAGACTTTGCGACTCGCGAATCATGGTTACACGATGACCGAGATCGCCGAGTTGATCGAACTCCCGGAAAGCCTTGCGCGAGCCTGGTTTAACCGCGGTTATTACGGCAGCATCAATCACAACGTCAAGGCGGTTTATCAGAAATATCTCGGTTGGTTCGATGGCAATCCGGCCAATATCCATCCTTTGACGCCGGTGGCCCGCGCAGAACGATACGTCACCTACATGGGGGGCACCGCCGCCGTCCTCGAGAGAGCGAGGCAGGCGTTCGATACGCATGATTACCGCTGGGTCGTCGAAGTCGTCAACCATGTGATCTTCGCCGATCCCGGCAATGTCGAAGCGCGATCACTGCAAGCCGATGCGCTCGAGCAACTCGGGTACCAGGCCGAATCGGCACAGTGGCGCAATTTCTACTTGACCGGCGCTTCCGAACTGCGTAACGGCGTGTTCCGCGGCGCGGCGCCGCGAACCATCCGTACCGACGTGATCAACGCTCTGTCGCTCGACATGTTTTTCGATTTTCTCGGCGTAAAGCTCAATGGCCCGCGCGCAGCGGAAAGGAATCTCGTTCTCGACTTTAATTTCACGGACAGTGGTGATCGCTATCGGGTTACCGTGGCCAATGGGGTGCTCAATTACCGACCGGCCAGCGACCTGGCCAACGCCGACGCGTCGGTGTCGCTGACGAGACGGGGCCTGGTTGCGCTGGCGTTGCTTGGCCAGGCGCCTGGCTCACTCGTCGAAAACGGCATTATTAGCGTCGATGGCAGTCTGGCAGCGGTCGAGGAACTCGCGGGGCTGCTCGACGACTTCGAGTTCTGGTTCGATATCGTTACGCCGTAAGGAGCAAGCCCTTATCTCCTCTTTACGGCTTCCTCGATGCGCTCTGCCTGGCTTTCGGTGACGGGCTGGAACTCGCCCAGCGTGCAACTCGCGCTGGCTCCCCAGCCCCAGCCCCAATACCAGGGCCAGCGCCGATACCACGGCCAGTAGAACCAGTCGCTGACATAGAAAGTGTCCATCGCGCACAATCGTCCCAGGCTCAGCGTCGGCCTGACGATGATGACCGAGGAGTGTCTCAGGTCGGGGCAGCGCGAGCGCAGCGTGTTGAGCCACAACCTGTCACCGCGACCCTCAAACAGGATGCGCCGGTCGTCGAGGATGCGAAGGTTTCGATACGCCGTTCCGGTCAAACAGCGCTCAGTCTTTCCGTACTGTTCCTCGTCCAGAGGCTCGGCCAGGATCAAGTCGATCCCCTCCTCCATGAGCCGGCGGCGTTGCTCCGCCTCCGGCGACACAGCGCATCCAGTTAAAGAGAGCACCACGATCAGCATCGCCAACAGATAACGTGCAACGAAAGTCATCGTTTGCTCCCTGTCTTAAACACTGTGATTACGCTAGCATGGACGATGCAATCGGGACATACGTGATTTGTGAAGCCGACTGGATGGTATCTGGTATTCGCAATCGCGCACCGGTCCACCGACTTTCTACTCTGCTCATTTACGTCGCCATTGACGCAAAATTTGCCGATAATGGCCGTCCTGAAAGGTGCGCTCAGGAAACCTGCCGGTGAGTAACAAGATCAAGGAAAACTGGAGTCGTCTGGCGACCGAGGCTCTCGTCATCATAGTCAGCGTTCTGGCCGCACTCGCGCTGGATGACTGGCGCGATGCAAGAGCCGATCGTGATCTCGAGCGACACTTGCTCGAAACCCTCAAAGAGGATTTGACGGCGGATCTCGAAGAGCTCGATTCGTCATTGGAGTCCGCAATCGTCACGCGGCTGGCGAGCGGGTTTTTGCTCGGAGCAACCGATGAATACACCGAGGGCGAACGGGGACCGCTTGGCGTGGGCCTCAGCCGCCTGCTCGAAAATGTGCCGGATTCCGGCGGGAATACGCAGGAACAGGCGGCCGTCAGCGCCCTTGTGGGCGGCATCGATTTTGATCTGTCCGACCTGACTTATCAGGAAATGATGTCGACCGGCTCGTTCCGTGTCATCAGGAATAATGCATTACGCCACAAGATCGCCCGCTACTACTGGTTCGTCCGTTCGTTCAACATTACTAACTCGTCGGCAGAGTCCTTTCGAGCCGGTCTCGCCGACGCCCTGCTGAGGAACGGCGTCTCACCTGGTCGAATCGACGCAGCCGAACTCAATGAGGCGCTTGAAGATCGTGAGGTGCGCGCCCTGCTTCGGCAATTGGATGCGACCGCACAAACAATGCACGACGTACATACGGAATTCGTCGATCAGGCCAGGCAACTGCTGGCGGAGATCGAAGCGGAGCTGTCGAGGTAACGGTCGACCTCCGGTCGAATTTCATTCCATCGTCGGCTGGCGATCAATGAGCGGTTGCATCTCGCCGTGATCCTCGGCATCGCGATGGGTGCGCTCGTCGAGCGTTTTGACCGTACGTGAGAAGAGTGCGTCCGCTTCTTCGCGGCTGTTACCGATACAGGTCATGCCGAGCTTTCCGTATTGCGACAGCGCACCCATCATGTAGAAAAGCACGCCGGTGTCGGTCGCGTGATTGAAGGAGAGGCCGAAGCGCGACGCGATATCCAGCAAGTCCTCCGGCAGCAGGCCGCGATAACTCGGTGACTTCAGGTTATCGGTGGCCACGTAGAATTTTTGCGTTCCGTCGGGCGCATCGAAAAGACCGGTTTCCGGATCGAGGTGACCGTCAGTGAGAAACTCGAGCGCATGAAACGGCGGTGTCGTGCCGCACATCCTGAGATTGATTTCGATCGCATAGGTCGACCAGGGCCCGCCTTGCGCACGGCAGGCCAGGAAATCGACACCGAAGCGCCCGACTACGCCGGCACGGCTCAGCAAGCTGCCGACTTTCTCGGCATCGCGCTGCAGTTCCAGGCGGTAATCGTTACTGGCTGGAAACGTGCACCCCAGGTATGCCTGCCCTGTCGCTCCGCCCAGCACCTGCTCGTGGGTCGATACCAGCGCGCTCTGGCCATCGGGATAAATGCGCATCTGCACGCTGGGCGAGCGCACTTCGTCGGCATCGATCATTTCTTCCACGACGCCGCCCATGTCGGTGAATTTCGCCAGGAAAGACTGGTACTGCTCCTGCCCCGACGGCCATTTCATTTGCCTGAGTGACGCCGAGATCGACTGCCGCGATGCCTCGTTGGCTGCGTACCGGAACACGCCATTACCCTCTCCGGCAAAGCCATCGTTCAGTTTGATCACCGCTTTGCGTATACCGGAACGTTCATCCTGCAATCGCAGAAGCGCGTCGATGATTTGCTGTTCATTCGTCAGATCCTCGGTGCCTTGCGGAAGATTGATTTTGATTTCACGGAAGATCTTGCGACTCCCCGATTTGGTCCCGTGATACAACAATTCCGGATCGACACCGTTGAGTGGAATATCCAAAGCGACTGCAAGTTTCCGTTCGAGCTCTGTGGAGTTGTAAACGGTCAGGTAGGCCCTTTCCGGATCGCCGATCAGTTTCTTGAGACGCATGAGAAAGCGTGGCCTCTCGAGCATCTTCTGGCTGAGTGGCCGCGACGACGCGTCATATACCGAAATCATCTCGAGGCGTTTGCGCGCATGGAAACCCGGCACACCCGGCAACAGGTCCAGGTAATATTCGACGATATCGGGATGCACCGGCTGACTGGTGACATAGATCACTCGCGCATTCGGGTTTTTCAGGCGAATGAGCGCAAACAGCAGTCGTTCTTCGTAAAACGGTGCTCCCGTGATTTTTGCCAACTCGACCTGATTGACGCTCAGTGACGGTACGATGACGGACGTGTGTTCGTAGGTGTCGTCTTTCTGCAACGACTGCCATAACGATACGAGCCGCGGCTTCAGGGATTCGAATGCTTTCTGCTCCGTCGCGATATCCGACTTGCTATCCTGCATGATGCTGTCTGCCCGATAAATGATCGCAGCTCATCGCATCGGTGCGAATACCGCTGCGGAGATTCGAATCAATGCGCATGTACCCTGACCGTTTCACCGATTTCGTTCATTATTTCGCGCAGCCTGTCGTAGTCCGGATGCCGCACTCGCATCCACGCGTTTGCCATGTAACCTCCCTCGATCGGCTGAGTCGGCGTCCCGGGCTCCGGCAGGTGCGCTGCGACGATACACTCGCCATACTTTCGATCGATCTCCGCAATACCCGAATAACCACTGATTCTTCCATCTCGCTCCGGGCGCAGTGCAATCATACCGGCGGAGAAACGGCGCGACGGTGACGTATGCGTGGTGCCGTGCATCAGCGCGTGCGCCCATTCGAAATAGAGGTCGAATTCGTTCGCCGCATTGTAAACGTCCCATTGTCCTACCCCCGGCGGCCGGCAACCAATCTCGGAAAACTTGAGCCCCTTCGGCCCGAAGAACCACTCCATGTGGGTTGGAGAGGTACCAATGTTCAGTATTTTGATCACCTTGCGGGCCAGTTGCTTCACCTCTTCATAACCCGGTGCATTGATCCGGTTCGTCGCGACGATCTGCGGCGAGATCCAGCGTTCACGCATTGCGACCAGGACATTAGGGTAGTAATGAGATATGAACTCGTGACCGACCCTGCCGTTTATCGTCAGGGTGTCGAGGAATCCTTCATGTCCTTCGACAAACTCCTCGATCGCGACTTCGGCGCCCCTGTCGAGTCCGGACTCGCCGATAACTCTTTCAAGCTGTTTTTGATCACGCACGCGATATGTCCCTGACGCGCCTGCACCGGCGGGCGGCTTCACAATCAGCGGATAGCCGACGTCGCTTGCGAAACCGCGGGCGTCGTCGGGGCTCGACGCACGCGCAGACCTCGCACAGGGTATACCAGCCTTGCGCAGCGCTGCCTTCATTGCCGGCTTGTCCCGACAAAGGTATGCGGTCTCTGCGGAGGTACCGGGAATCCCGGTCGCCTCGCGAACGATTGCGGCCGTCATGATATGCGCCTCGACCGTGGCCTCGAGTCGGTCCACCCAGACCGAACTCTGGACGGCCCTGACGGCTCTGAGCAGTGAAGGCTCGTGCACGACCGATGAAATCTGCACGTAATCCGCGAGCCAGCTCTTGAGCTCACCGCTTAAGAACTCGACCGGCCGCTCACCGATGCCGATGACGTTGGCGCCGACTGCCGCGAGCGCCCGCACGAATTCGCGCTGGTTATACGGGAACGATGGCTCGATAAAAATGATGTTCATAATTTACTCGGTTTACTTTCGCCGGCTTAAGCTTCGAAAGAGATTGACGTAGTGCGCACCCTGGCGTTCCCACGAGAAGTCCATCGACATGCCGTTTTTCATGATCCTGTGCCACGTCTTCTTGTCATGAAACAGATCCAAAGCCGTATTGATTGCCCACTCGAGTGCCGGCTCGTCGTATTCGCGAAACACAATACCAGTGCCTTCCCCGGTATCGGGATCGTATAATTCGACGGTATCCGCGAGCCCGCCCGTCCGGCGCACGATCGGCACCGTGCCATAGCGCAAGCTATACATCTGATTGAGGCCGCAGGGCTCGAACAGCGATGGCATCAGGAACATATCACTGCCCGCCTCGATCAAGTGCGCCAGCTTGTTGCTATGGCCTTTGAAATAGC
>JBFHXJ010000034.1:0-37349 GCA_041598995.1 Woeseiaceae bacterium
CCGCCGACATCGAGGCGATGATCGAGGCACAGGGCTTAAGCTGGCGCGGCCTGCTGCCGGGCGACGTACTCTATATATATACGGGCTGGAGCGACATCTGGGAGACGGACGAGTACTACGCCAAGGGGCCCGGACTCGCGAACGATGCGCTAGCCTATATCGAGGCGCGGCAGGTCGTGCTCGTCGCGCTCGACAACCCGTTTACCGACCCGGTCAACGAAGGCCAGCTCATGGGCCAGGCGGGACCGCCCGAGGGCACGCCCGAGGGACTGCCGTTCGTCATACACCATTACAACCTGACGCATTCCGGTATTCACCAGATCCAGAACCTGAAGCTGGACGAGCTCGCGCGCGACCGGGTGTGGACCTCGTGCACGATCATCCTGCCGTTAAGGTCGCAGGGCAATTCGGGATCGCCGGTTCGACCGGTAGCGATCGGCGTGGCACACTAACGCCGGCACGTGGAGCCTTAGAGGATTCGGAACGACAATTAAATCGAGGTGTCAGATTTGAGACCGGTTAAACTTTAATAAACGGTTCTATCGAGGGGGAGAATCATGAACGACAGTCGCAGAAATGCCACGGTCCTCGTGGCAATTGTTGTGGTGCTTTCAATGACGCATTCCGCGCATGCCCAGGGTGTGCTGGAGGAAATCGTCGTTACCGCGCAAAAGCGTGAACAGAACATCCAGGACGTCGGCATCGCGATCAACGCGTTTTCCGGCGACCAGATGCGCGACCTTGGTGTCGAGCGCAGCTGGGACATCGCCGCTTTTTCACCGGGCGTTCATATCAGTGGAAACCTCGCGGGCCAGAACACGCAGTTCTCGATCCGCGGCGTCACGCAAAACGATTTCAACGACATCATCGAGGCTCCGAACGCCGTTTACCTGGACGAAGGCTACATCGCCGTCGCCCAGGCACAGACGTTTGCCACGTTCGACATCGAGCGCGTCGAGATCCTGAAGGGACCGCAAGGCACGTTGTTCGGTCGCAACGCAACCGGTGGCCTGGTGCAGTACGTCAGTCGCAAACCGAGTTTCGACGAAGTCGACGGTTTCGCCGAGATCATGTTCGGCCGTTTCGACTCGGATGCGGATGCCAATCATGTCCGGTTCGAGGCAGCCGTCGGGGGGCCGTTCTCCGATAACGTCGCGGGACGCATCGCCGTTCTGTACAACGAGCACGACGGTTACCTGAACAACCTCTATCCCGATCCGACCGACCCGTTCGGCGCCGTCGGTGCCGGCTTCCTCGGTGTGCCCGGTGCGGGTAATGATCCCGGCGCCGGTTCGGGAGCGGACATGGGCGACGATGACACCATCGCGCTTCGCGGCATACTGATGGCCGAGCCCAACGAGGACACGACCATCACGTTTTCGGTCAACTACGCCGATACCGAGGTCGCGACGGGCCCTTACCAGTCGAAACCCACGATCAGCGTTTTTGATGGCGTCGCGGGCATCGGCGAACTGATCAATGTCATCGACGTCGCGCCGAACGAAACCCGTTTTGGCATTGCCGCCGACGGCAGCGAATTCGGATCGGATGCGGATAATGACGGGCTGTTCGGCGTGAACGACCCCGATGGTGAAGCCTCGACAGCGCTCGGCGTCAGATTACAGCCGGGCGCCGATTATTTCGGCTACATCGACAGGGACGGCGATGGCTGGAATACCGCGGGCGATTTCGCCTTTGCCGATTCCGGCATGACGGAAACCTTCGGCGCCAATCTGCGCGTCGAGTACGAGCTCAGCGATACGACGCTCTTCACGTCCGTCACCGACTACAAGGATTACCAGAAGCTCCTGTTCATCGACGTGGATTCGGCGCCGGTCAATCAGCTCGCTAACTACGCGGGCGTGGATGCCACGAGCCTGACGCAGGAGTTTCGCCTGAACGGCGAGAGCGACGACATGCGCTGGGTGCTCGGCTTCTATTACCTCAATATCGACAACATGTCGGACAACGGCCTGAAGGCACCGGAAAACAGCCTGCCGATCATTCTCGATCCGCTGTTTTCTTCGATACCACAGTTCGCCAACGGCCTGGACATCGGCGTGCAGGCCGACCTGCAGACGGACTCCTATTCGCTGTTCGGCCAGATAGAAAGGGACCTGAGCGACCAGCTGACCCTGACCGCCGGATTGCGGCTCATCCAGGAAGAGAAGGACTATTTCATGCGGCAGGGATTCTTCGTCAGCAACGATTCGAGAACGGTGAACGTGGCCGATCCGCTGATCAACATCCGCACGGACTTCCTGATGGTGCCCGACTTCACGGCCGACACCTCGGATACGCTGTGGACCGGAAAACTGCAGCTCGACTGGCGGCCGAACGAAGACCTGCTGCTGTATGCCGGCATCAACCGCGGCGTCAAGGCAGGCAGTTTCAACGCGCCGATACCGGGCGGGATCGGTTTCCCCGACAGCGCACTGCCGTACGACGAAGAGGTGCTACATTCCTTCGAGGGCGGATTCAAGAAGACGCTCGCGAGTGGCCGGACGAGGATCAACGGCGCGGTGTTCTATTACGATTACAGCGACTACCAGGCATTCCTGTTCACCGGCGTCGCCGGCGTTGTCGTCAATGCGGACGCGGAGAACTACGGGGTGGAGCTGGAGCTGCACACCACGCCGTTCGACGGCTTCGATGCCATGCTGAGCTTTTCCTGGTTCGACGCGACGGTCGAGAACGTGCCGCTGCGCATCAATTCGCCGCTGCCGCCGATCGACGTCGATCCGACCTATGCGCCCGAGTTCCAGGTTGCTGGATTTTTGCGGTACGAATGGCCGGCGTTCGGTGGCATGATGCACGTCACGGGCGACGTCAGTTACTCGGACGAGTATTTCTATAACCTGCGCAACTTCGACGCGGACAAATACGATGCCTGGACGATGGTCAATGCCGGCATCGGCTGGAAAAACGAGGACGGACGCTGGCAGTTACGGCTGATGGTCAACAACCTCACGGACGAGAGCGCCGGCATCCACGGCTTCGACCTTGCCACATTGTGCGGCTGCAACGAGGTGTCTTATCAGCCACCGCGGTGGTACGGCGTCAGCATCCGATATTCGAACTAGCGACGCATGTTGCATAATCGGGCTGCCACAGGGACCTGGCAGCCCGCATCAAGAACCTTATTGCACGACGGTGTCACAGACAAGACGCACATTCCTGAGAAACAGCGGCATCGGACTGCTGACCTTTTACGTCGGCGGCTGCGAAGTCGAGATGACGCCGCGGGACGCGCGTGAACGCGAGATTCCACATCGCATCCTGACCGACGTAGAGGTGAGGACGCTCGACGCACTCGGCGACATATTGCTTCCCGGCAGCGCCGCAGCAGGCCTGTCGCACTTCATCGATCATCAGCTCGGAAGAGCCGTCAGGGATCAGTTGCTGATGATCCGCTATCTTGGCGCGCCGCCGCCATTCCTGCCGTTCTATCGCGATGGCCTGGCGGCATTGAATTTCGTCGCGCTTGCGCGATCCGAAAAGCACAGGCGGTATGCCGATGCCGAACCCGGTGAGCAGATGCGCATCGCGGCGCAAATCGCGCAGCGCAACCCTGACGGCTGGAAGGGACCGCCCGCGCCGTTCTTTTATTTCGTGCTGCGCATGGATGCGATCGATGTCGTCTACGGCACGAAAGCAGGGATCGAGTCGCTCGGCATTCCCTACATGGCCCACATCGAGCCACCGAGCAGGTGGGGCGAATGAACATTCCCGACGACAAGGTCGACGCCATCGTCGTCGGTTCAGGTGCGGCCGGCAGCGCCATGGCCGCGAAGCTTGCTGTCGGCGGCAAGCAGGTCGTTGTGCTCGAGGCAGGGCCGGAGCGCAAAAACGAGGATCTCGTCAGCTCCGGCATCTGGGCGAGGCGACTGAAATGGGGCGGCGACCCGGTCATCGAGGAAGGCGAAAATCCGGTTGGCTACGTCTTCAACGCGGGGCACGGGACTGGTGGCAGCGCAATGCACCACTACGCCGTGTGGCCGCGATTCCACCAAGCCGATTTTCGAACGCGGTCGCTTTACGACGAAGGCGCAGACTGGCCGATCGAATACGGCGAGCTGCGCGCGTACTACGACGACGTACAGGAAGAATGCGGCATCTCGGGCGATGCGGAACGGGAAATCTGGCGGCCGCCCGGCGAACCGTACCCGATGCCCGGCGTTCCCGTGTTTGCGCAATGCGAAATCCTCGCGCGCGGATTCGAGCGGCTGGGCATGACGACGGCGCCGCTGCCGCTCGCCGTGAACAGCACCGCGTACAAGGGACGTGCGCCATGCATCTGGGACGGCTGGTGCGACGCCGGTTGCCCGATCGGCGCGTTGGCGAATCCCCTGACGATCCACCTGCCAGTCGCGCTCGGCGCCGGTGCCATCCTGGCAACGAGTTCGCCGGTGACGCGCATCCTGACGAACGACGACGGTGACTACGTCACCGGTGTGGAGTACGCGACGGAAACCGGCGAGAAGAAGTCACTGATGGCTGACGTCGTGGTCATGGCCGCGTTTTCGATACAGAACCCGCGGCTGCTACTGGCCTCGGCGACCGACAAGCACCCGAACGGCCTGGCGAACTCGAGCGGTACCGTCGGCCGTTTCATCATGGCGCACCCCGCGGCACTCGTGTATGGACTGTTTCCGGAGGAAACACAGTGCTTCATGGGAGCGTTCGGCGGCCAGCTCGTCAATCAGGACGGTTACGCGAAGGACACGCATGCGGATTCCGGCGCGTTCGGCAGTTACCAGTGGATGATCGGACAGGCGGTCAAGCCCAACGATCTTTTAGGCATAGCGATCACGCGGCCCGACCTCATGGGCGATGACCTGCATGCATTCATGAAGCAATCGGTGAAGCATTTCGCGAGCATGACCGGCGTCATCGAGGATCTGCCGCTCGCGGAAAATGCCGTCACCTTGAGTGACCAGCTCGACGGCAACGGCGTGCCGCTGGCGCGGGTAACGCACTCGACGCACGCGAAATCGAAAGCCCTCTGGGCTGCCGCGCTCGAAGAAGGCAAGGCGGTATTCGAGGCGGCGGGCGCGACCGAAGTATGGACCGGACCGCAGGCGAGCATGCACATCATGGGCGGCACGATCATGGGTGACGACCCGCGATCGTCAGTCACCAACTCCTACGGACAATGCCACGATATCGCGAATCTCGTGATTGCCGGATCCGGCCTGTTCCCGACGAGCGCAGGCGTCAACCCGACCTACACGATCCACGCGCTGACCGCGCGGACCGGCGACTACCTGTTGCAGAACTGGGGATCGATCGTCCCCTGAAATGGCGCTTCGTCGCTGCTTGCTTATCCCTGTACAAAATGCCGCTTCTACGGATTTTCTGATTGTTTCGGCTGCCGGCGTTTGCGATCGAGCTCGCGCAGCTGGCGTTCCCGCTCGCTCGCATAGGTGTTGCCGCCGTAAATCATGGTGCATCAACCTTCAGCAGCCAGCTTCTCCGCGCGCTTGCGTAATTTCGCAATCAGCCTGGCCGCGTTGCCGGGTCGCGACCACGGGCACACGGGAAGACACAGCGCGCAACCGAGCGTCTCGCCGAAGTACGGGATGCATTTGTCGAAATCGACGTACCATTTCTCGACCCCACGGACCATTTGCTTTTCATTGGCAATGGCGCCCGGCGGACAGGCATTCGCGCACGCCTGGCAGCGCATGCAGAAATCATCTGCGCCGAAGTCGTCGGGCGTATCCGGCACGAGCGGCATGTCGGTCGTGACCGCGGACAGGCGGAAGCTCGAGCCGACCTCGCGATTGATCAGCGATCCGTGCTTACCGAGCTCACCCAGGCCGGCCTCGATGGCAGCCGGCAGGAAATTCAACGCGGTCGCATACGGTCCCTGGTAGGCCTTGGCGTAATATCCCTGCGACAGGATGAAGTTCCTGAGTTTGCGACACGCGCGCGCCGCGCGGTTGTACTCCCTGGCGACGACGACGGCGGCACGTGGATTCTCGAAACTCGACGGCGCCTCGGCGAGCTCCGCGTAGTCCATCGTGACGCCGATCATAATGACCCAGGGTTCTCTTATCTCGTAGCCCTCATAGACCCACATCGGGTCGATCCTCGCAACACCGACGAGGTCGCTTTCGTTGTCCAGCGTGAACTGCTTGACGATGGCCGACCACTCTGCCGCAGATTTCTCGATCTTTGCCTCGCTTTGTGGCACTGGCTCGGGCCCGCGGCCGCCGGGTGGATTCGGTCTGAACCATTTGCGCACGGCGGCGGACCGACGATGATAATCGGTGACTGCTTTCTGCAACGCACCATGCGTCTGTCGTTCCGGCGGATGCCAGAAGAAGGGCGACGGGCGCCTCGGGCTTGTTTCGCCCAGCCCGTTGATATCGTTGCCCGAAACTTCGGGAAATTCGTCGATGAACTGCTGCATCGGCCGGTAGGCCGGTTTCGGGGGCATCGTCACGCCTCACGGGATGCAATACGAGATCCAGCGAGTGTACTATGCCTGCCTCGAGCGACGAAAAACAAAAGCCATGAAGGGGGAGCCAATGCGATTCGGGATCTACGCCGAGATGCAGTGTCCGGACGACAAACCGTTTGCGGCGCTGTACGACGAAATCTTTCGCCAGATGGTACACGCAGACGAGGTTGGTTTTGATTCCTACTCCATCATCGAGCACCACTTTTTCCAGAATTTCGGCATTTCCGCGAACCCGCTCGCGATGTTCAGCGCGGTCGCCCAGAAAACCGATCACATTCGCTTTCGCACGCTATTGCATACGCTGCCCTTTCACCACCCGCTCAGGCTCGCAGCGGAAATCGCCGTTGCCGACATCCTCACCGACGGCCGCCTCGAATGCGGTGTCGGCCGGGGGCACGCCTGGCTATACAATCCGCTGAACGTGCCGTTGGAGCAGAGCCGGCCGCGTTACGAAGAGGCGCTCGATGTTCTGGTCAGGGCATGGACCGAGGAGCGCTTTTCGCACAAGGGCGAGTTCTGGCAGTTCGAGGACGTTGCGGTCGTGCCCAAACCGGTGCAGAAGCCGCATCCGAAACTCTATACCGGCGGCACCAGCGACATCACCTACCAGATCGCCGGCGAACGCAACTGGGGCATCTGCGTGCCGCCGCTCCTGCCCTGGGATGCGCTCGAGGGGCCGCTCGACATCTACAAGGAAGCCTGTGCCAAGGCCGGCAACACGCCGGACATTCTCTACCTGCGGCCCGTCTACTTAGGCGACGACGAGCGTCAGATACGCCGCGAGGTCGAGGCGGCGGTACACAACTTCCTCAAGTTCAACGCCAGCCCCATTTCCCAGAAGCCCTCGCTGCCGCCGAAAGAAGAGCTGATCGAAAAAGGCTATGGCTTCTACGCGAGCGGCGCCCTCGAGGGACTGACCCAGTTGAGTTACGACGACATCGTGCAGGGAGAAATCGGCTTCATCGGCACGCCCGGAAAGGTCGTCGACCAGATCGGCGCATTACGCGAGAAAGGCGGCATCGGCGAGCTGACGATACTGACCAACTTCGGCGGCCTCGAACACTGGAAGGTCATCAAGACCCAGGAGCTGTTCGCCGAAGCGGTGATGCCGGCGTTTCGCTAGGCACTCGCAATTCCGACGAGTGGCATGGGCATTACATCGAACGTAGCTGCATTCGACCACTGGATTCGCAGCAGTTTCGTCGAACTCAATACCGAACTCGAAGGCATCTACTGGGAGCAGGAGAACAGGGCTGACGTATCCGCGTCTGGCGAGAACATCAAGCAGCGCTTGCTCGACGAAGGCCGGTCTTACATCGTCGATCTGCTTATCGAGGGAAATACCGACGAGGGCTTCGACAGCAACTTCAACCTGCTCGGTGACGTCGGTTTGTACATGGCGGCATGCCGCCGCCATGAGCTGACGGAACCGTCGCGCGAGCAGACTTCGCCGCTCAAGGAGGCATCGGCCCTCGCTTTGCAGCTCGGAGCATCGCTCGGCGTCACGCCGCGTTTCGCCACCAGCCATCTTTCGACGCATAACTTCGCTATCAACGGCGTGTACAAGACGTTTACGTCGCTCGACGCGGAATATGTGTTTCTTGAGTACAACACGCGTAGCGTATTCGCTTACAAACGAGCCGCGGACGCCCTGCTCCGAGTATTGCCGCTTGGCGTATCGCATCCGGTCACTTTCGATCTCCTCGAAACGGCGAATGACGCCTTAGAAGACGTCATCGAGCACAACGATTCGTTGTATGAAAAGCTCGATGAGGAGCGTTTTTTCTATTGCGTTCGCCCTTATTACAAGCCGCATCGGGTCGGCCTGCACGAATATCGTGGCGCAAACGCCGGCGATTTCGCCGGAATCAACGTGATCGACCTGCTGCTGGGCCTTTGCCAGGCCGATAATTCGTCCTATTCGCAATTGCTGGTCGACAAGTTCCTGTACATGATGCCGGAGGACCAGGCGATTCTCCGCGATGTCATGCGCCGACAGAGTCTCTTGAACGGTTTCCTCGAGCAACTCGAAAAGCAGGGCCGTGAGCCGTGGTTTCAAAAGAATGCAGCCATTTTCATCAAGATCTGTGAAACGCATGGCAAGACTGCGGCGCAGCATCATGACATGCTCGTTAGCAGGTTCATCGAAAAACAGGCAAAGGCGCTTCCGGAAAAATTCCGGGAAAACATCACTGCAAGCGGGCCGCCACTCGAGGTCGTGGTGGGCGCCCTGGAGAAATTGCGGGACTTGAGACTGGCCACCGATCGGGATGACATTCCCAGTCGTTATAGTGATTTGCAGAAACTCAGATCAGTACTTCAGTAATTGATGGCCGGCGACATCGAGGGGTAAAAAAGACCGACCAGGCGCATGCCGCCTGTCGAAGTGCATTCGAGGGAGTGCGCCTGCTTCCTCGGCAGGTATATCGTATCGCCCGGCATCACGCGGGTCTTGGTGTCATCGGTCCATAGGAATCCTTCTCCTGACAGGATCGTGATCGTCTCTTCATATAAATGCCGATGATGCGCGGCACGTGACTGCGGGATCTCTCCGATAAACTGCGTCATCAGCGTGCCGTGTGTTTTGTTGTCCATGAGTACCTGGAAGAATCGGTCGCCCATCGCCTCCCGCCTGTCCGGGTCAATGCCTTGGACGCGATACGGAGCCGACAAATCGAAATACGGAGGCATAGCATCGAGGTATTCGGGTGCATCGCAATGTGGACAAACGGAAACGTTCATCAGGATCGGAGCGACGTCTTTATTCGTGATCTGCCACGCTTCGCCCGGTCTGACACATATTCCGGCTTCCGCGGAAAACGGGAATTCATGGCCTCCGATATTGACGACGCCGCTTCCGGAGCGGGCGAAAAGCACGGTGTCACAGTCGGGATAACGCAGGACGGGTGACTTGCCTGTCGCAACCAGCACGACGAATTGGGAAATCTGCTTTGCGCCGTCAGCGGCGCCAATGACCGGGTAAAAACGGATCGCGCCGTGCTTTTGTATTGCTGCATCGGGAACCCTGATCACGTAGCAGCCATTGTCGAGTTTTGCCTTCAGTGCGCCGCCGTCCTGCACCTCGTAGTCGACGAGGATCGCATCCACGCCGTCACCGGATTCTTCATGGGTATTCGAAAGGCGATTGTGCGATCCATCACAAAATGGTTGTCCCTGAGTTCGCTTGCAGGCGCAAAAAAGCTTATCCGCGCTCTCTTCTGCCGTCCATTTGAGCGGCTCGAACGCCGTCGTCTTGTGCGATCCGTCGCAAAACGGCTGCTTTTGACTCAGGCCACAGGCGCACCAGAAATAGGTTTTCCCCGCTTCGACCCGGATGAGGTATGGCTTGCGCCGCGCGACTTCCGGAGTCGTCATGAAATCCACCAGCTGCGCTCAGACCAGCAGATGCTTGTGCCTGTGAAGCGCCCGGAAAAGGGTCTCGATGTCATCATTGTTGTTGTAAAAGTGTGGTGAGATACGCAGGTTGCCGGCGCGACAGGACGTAACGATCCCCTCCTCCTTCAACGCCTCGACGACCGCGTTCTCATCGTGCGAGCGTAACGTGATCAGCGCACCGTGGCGTTCAGGATCCTCCGGCACGGCGAGCGTGTACCCGGCTGCCTTCGCATCCTGGATGATCGCCGCGGTCAGCTCCCTGATGCGGTAATCGATGGCTGGCAGCCCGACCTCTTCGATAATGCCGAGACCCGCCTCGGCAGCATAGCTGTTGGGTACGGGAGGGGTGCCGGTCTCGAATCGGCGCGCGGTTGGCGACGGATCGTACCGCGTATTATCCATCGCAAAGATGTCCGCCTGAGCGAACCAGCCGGTTACGGTCGGCGTCAGCTCCCGGATCAACGCATCGCGAACGTAAAGGAATGCCAGGCCGGCCGAGCCGAGCAGGTACTTCAACATCCCGCCGGCGACGAAATCGACCCTGGCTTCCCGGACATCGAATTCGAACGTCCCGAGGCCCTGGAAGCCATCGACCATGATCATAGCGCCCCTCGATTTCGCGATTTCAGCCACGGCCGGAATATCGAGCCTGGCGCCATTCTGGTAACTGACGTGACTGACGGCGACGAGCAGGGTTTCGTCGTCGATGGCCGAAGCGAAGTCCTCGGCCGGGATGTAACCATCGCGCTCGGCTACGCGAACCACCTTTGCGCCGCGAAGCTCCTGCGCGTACCAGATCTGGGCGTTGGTGGGAAACTCGAATGCGCTGATCACGACCTTTTTCCGCGGGCCCGTAAAGTCCATAGCGCTCGCCAAAGAATTGATGCTGGCGGACGCGGATGTGGTTATGGCGATTTCATCCGGGCTTGCACCGAGGATTCGCGCAACAGCATGTCTGACGCTTTCGTTGCGCTCCACCCAATAATCCCAGTCCGTTCCCTTTTCCTCGCGGTCGCGAATGTACCGATTCAATGCGTCTCTGACGTTCGTCGACACCGCGCCGTAAGAACAACTATTGAGATAGGTCTTTTTTCCAAGCACGGGGAAACGGCTACGAATGTTCGACCAGTCGGGAACGGCCATATCTGGCTTGATGTCAGGCCGGGTAGTCACGAATCTCGAGGACGCCGCCGAATGTCATACTGGAAGAAATTTTGATAACGCGAGCATTCTGCAGAATAAAACGATACTCTCGGGCCTGCAACAGGACGGGGGAGCGCATTGAGCGAGGCAGCGTCAGCCGAATTCCGGCACGAGAAGTGGTCTTCAGGCACCGTATTCATGCTGGCGACGATCGGCGCCGCAGTCGGCCTCGGCAACCTGTGGCGTTTTCCGTTTATCGCGGGCCAGAACGGCGGCGCGGCATTTGTACTGATATATATAGGCTGCGTAATTCTACTCGGTGTGCCGGTCATGATGGCGGAACTGGCCATGGGCCGCCGCGGCGGTGGCAGCCCGATTGCGAGCATGCGCAAGCTAACCACGGAAGCGGGCTCGTCAAATTGGTGGGTCGCCATCGGCTGGATCAGCATCCTGATCCCCGTGATCGGCATGAGCTATTACAGCGTCGTCGCCGGCTGGTCCATCGACTACGTCTTCAAAGCGGCTGCAAACGCCTTCGACGGTTTCGACGGACGCCAGTCGGGCACTACCTTCAACCTGCTGCTCGCCTCGCCGTCGCGGCTTCTTTTCTTCCAGGGATTGTTCATCTTATCGGCAGTCATCGTCGTTGCCAGGGGCGTCGGCAATGGAATCGAAGCGGTGTGCAAGTACATGATGCCGGCACTGTTTGCGATCCTTATCATCCTCGTCCTCAATTCAATCGTCAATGCGGACTTCGCGCGCGGCATCGATTTCCTTCTCAACCCGGACTTCAGCAAAATTACGCCGAACGTCGTTTTCATGGCCATGGGACAGGCATTTTTCTCGCTCGCCATCGGCGTCGGTGTCATGTTGACCTATGGCGCATACGTGCCGCAAACAGTTTCATTACCGAAGGCAGCGTTCACCATCGCAATCGCCGATACTGTCGTGGCGATCCTCGCGGGAGTCGCGATTTTTCCGGTCGTGTTTGCGAACGGACTCGACCCCGGCGATGGGCCGGGCCTGATGTTCGTGACCCTGCCGATTGCTTTCGGTAACATGCCGGCCGGTTACTTCATCGGTCTCTTGTTTTTCATCCTGCTGTTTTTTGCCGCCTACTCGTCTGTCCTCGGCATGCTAGAGCCGATCGTGTCCTACCTGGAAGAGCACCGTGGTTTCTCACGGCCGAAATTGACGGTTTTGGCAGGATCATTTTCCTTCGCTATCGGCATCTCGGCCGCGCTTTCGTACAACGTCTGGTCGGACGTAAGACCGATGTCGTTCATTTCGTACCTGGCCGACAAGAGTATTTTCGACCTGCTGGACTTCTCGATTGCTAACTTCCTGTTGCCATTGAACGCCATGCTGATCGCTATATTTGCAGGCTGGACGATGACGCGGCAGACATTGCTCGGGGAGCTCGGGATACGCAGCGCGGCCCTGTCTACCACCCTGCGAATCGTATTGCGGTATGTTGCGCCGGTCCTGATCTTTGCGATCTTCTACACCAGCCTGACCTGACAACAGGGTCAGTCCCGGGGTCGGGCGCCCCGGGACTGACTCGATCTGTTCATTCGTAGTTATAGGTGTAGGTCAGCCCAACCTGGCGTGGCGCGCCGTAATTGGCGAACGAGATCGTTCCACCGCGTTGCGAATAGATGTGTCTGACATACTCCTCGTCGCCGATGTTCTTACCCCACGCCGCCAACTCGTGTGCACCGCCCGGGCTCGTCCATGCAATTCGCGCATCGACCAATGAATAGCTCGGGATCAGCGTGATCGGGTTGTTGTCGGGATCATAGAAGCTGTCGTCCTGGTAGCGGTAGTCCACCTTGGCCGCGATGCTGGCGCCCGAGGCGAGCTCCCAGTTGTACCTGGCAAACAGGTTCACCGACAGCTCCGGCGCCTGGCGCAAATCGTTACCCGAGAAATCGAGCCGGCAGCCCTGGCTCGGGTCGGCCGGATCCACCGGCACGGCGTTCGGCCCAATGCACTGGCTCGGCGCGACGACTGTCTTGGTCAGGAAATCCTCGTACTCGGTGTCGAGGAAAGCGAGCGAGCCACCGATCTCGAAGTTATCGGTCGGCAGCGCCAGCAGCTCGACCTCCAAGCCGTTGATCTTCGCCGAGGACGCGTTCTCCGTGAAGAACTCGCCGAATGCCGCGCCACTGGTGATAGGCACGTTGAAGAACGTCACCTGCAGGTCGTCATAATCGGTCGTGAACAGACTGGCATTCAGCCGCAACCGTCGATCCATCAGGAAGGTCTTTGCGCCGACCTCGATGTTCAGCGCTTCTTCGGGCTCGAACGGTATCCCTGCCCTGTCGGCCGACGACGGCGATCCCGTGAAGCCGCCGCTCTTGAAGCCGGTGGCGAGGGATGCGTACAGCATGACGTCGTCCGAAACGTCCCAGTCGAACGCCAGGCGGCCGGAGATGTTGTCCCAATCGTCCTTGGCGGTCAGCTGGTCGAACTGCTGCACGACGACGGCTATAGCAGTCCGATTGAGTATGTCGATGCTCGGAATGCCTAACGCAGTGATCGTCCCCAGCGCATCGCCGAAGATGTCGAGGAAGGCCTGGCCCGACACCGTGTATTCCTTCTCCTCGTAGGTGTAACGCAGGCCGGCCGTGATGCTCATCCGATCGTTCAGTGCCCAGGTCGACTGGCCGTAGACGGCCCAGCTCGTGGTGTCGTTCTTCATGTCCGACACGTTGACCGGCGCCACCGCCGCGTTGCCGAGGAAGTTCGGCGTCGGCGCTGCGCCGGGCATCCAGTTCCGCCAGTCGCCGAAGTTGGAGTAGTTGCCGAAATAGAAAGTCTCGGTGCGCTCGAGGTCCTCGTCGGTGAAAAACAGGCCGGCGAGCCAGTCGCTGTTGTCCCTGGTGCCGGCGAGCCTGAACTCCTGCGTCAGCTGCGTGTTGTCCTCGATGGCGCTGTCGGTGACGTCGCGGCGGAAGCCCTGATCCGGCATCAGCAAGGCGTTATTTATGCCGAGCTGGCTGTCGTTGTTGTTCGCCGCCGGCAAGCCCTCCGAGTCCTCGAGCCAGTCGAAGTCGTTCTGCCGCCACGCGCTAATGGACGTAAATTCAAGGCTGTCATTGATCGACCACTCGATCTTGGCACTCAGGCCGAAGATCTCGCGCTTGGTCCAGCCGATATCGTCGTTGAAGGTATTGTGCGGGTCGGTCTCGTCGACGCCGAACAACGCGCCCATGGCCTGGTTGACGGCGATCGGGTTGTTGTAATCATTGAGATTGCCGTCGGACGCGCCACTACCGAATGGCGGCGTCGTCGATCGCGAGATGACGCCGAACGGCTCGCGATTGGTGTCGCCGAGATCGTCGTCGGCACCGTCGAAGGTGAACGTCGCCTCGACGGCGTCGCTCGGATTCCACACGAGCTGGGCGCGATAGGCCAGGGTTGTGCTGTCGCCGAGATCATCCCGCCCCTCCGCGACATGATCGATATAACCGTCGGACTGGCGCCGGCTGAAGGTGATCTTGCCGGCCAGGTTTTCGGACAGCCCGCCGCTTACAAACGCGGCCGTGTCGAAGGTGCTCCATTCCGCGATCGACTGCCGGAAACGGAAGTGCGTCTCCTGCGTCGGCTTGCGGGTGATGAAATTGATCGACCCGCCGACCGAGTTCCGGCCGTACAGCGTGCCCTGCGGCCCGCGCAGTACCTCGACGCGCTCCAGGTCGAAGATGTCGAATATCTGCGCGGTTCTCGCGGCAATGTAGACATCGTCGACCGAAACGACGGTCGAGTCATTCGCTGCGGCGCCGTCTTCCTTGGTGCCGATGCCGCGAATCGCGATCTCGGGCTGACCGACGCTGAAGTTGGCGACGACCAGACCCGGCGTGCGTCCCTGGATATCGTTGAGATCCCTGATGCCGTCCTCGTCGATTTGCGAGCCGGTGATGGCGGTAATCGCCATCGGGATGTCGCGAAGCGTCTCCTCGCGCTTCTGTGCGGTTACGATAATTTCTTCGATTTGTGCGTTCGCCGGCATTGCGATAGCAAAGCAGACGACCACTGCCGCAAGGATATGCAGCCGTTCAAGGTTCCTGGCCATGATTCACTCCCCCGAAATGAATGGCAGGGCGCCGATTCAATCACTGAACTTCGCCAGCGTGTATACGTAAAGGCCGTAATATCGATAATGTAGTCAGTCGTGGAAAAAATCAACTGAATGTATTTCTAGTTGTGTTGTTAAAATTTCTCTCGCTCGTCGATCACGCGCACGGCCTTGCCCTCGGATCGTGCCACCTGGCCCGGATCGCGGACCTCGATCGTCGTGCTGACGCCGATGAAATCCTTGATGTCTCTCTTCAATGCCTGCGCGATTTGCCCGGCACCGGCTGTGTCGATATCGGGATTGCGCTCGACCTGCACCGTCAGTTCATCCAGCTTGCCGCTGCGCGAAATCCGGATCTGGTAATGCGGCGCCAGGCCGGCTTGTTTCAATACCTGCTCCTCTATTTGTGTCGGAAACACGTTGACGCCACGAATGATCATCATGTCGTCACTCCGGCCCGTGATCTTGTCCATACGCCGCATCGTGTATGCCGTGCCGGGCTGGAGCCGTGTCAGGTCGCGCGTGCGATAGCGAATGATCGGCATCGCTTCCTTGGTGAGCGAGGTGAACACGAGCTCCCCTTCTTCGCCGTCCGGCAGGGTCTCACCGGTTTCCGGGTCGATGATCTCTGGATAGAAATGATCCTCCCAGATGGTCGGGCCGTCTTTCGTCTCGATCGATTCACAGGCGACGCCCGGACCGATGACCTCGGACAGTCCGTAGATGTCGATCGCGTCGATGCCGCATCGCGTTTCGATCTCCTTGCGCATCGATTCGCCCCAGGGCTCGGCGCCGAAGATGCCGATCCTCAAAGACGTGCTCGCCGGATCGACGCCCTGCCGCTCCATTTCGTCGGCGATGTTCAGCATGTAGGACGGCGTCGCCATGATAATGTCGGTCTCGAAATCGCGAATGAGCTGCACCTGTTTCGGCGTCTGGCCGCCGGACATCGGGATGACCATCGCGCCGAGTCGCTCCGCGCCATAGTGCGCGCCGAGCCCGCCGGTGAACAGACCGTAGCCGTACGAGACCTGGATCCGGTCGCCAGGCTTGCCGCCTGAGGCACGGATCGAGCGGGCCATCACGTCCGCCCACATGTCGATATCGTTTCTCGTATAGCCGACGACTGTCGGCTTGCCGGTGGTGCCGCTGGAGGCATGCACGCGGACGACCTGCTCGATGGGTACTGCGAACAAGCCGAAGGGATAGTTTTGCCGCAGATCGTCTTTCACGGTAAGCGGGAATTGCGCCAGGTCGTCGAGGGACTTGAGGTCCTTGGGACCAATCCCCAGCGCGTCGCATTTGCCGCGAAAGAAAGCGACGTTGTTATACGTGTGCTCGAGGGTCTTTTTGAGTCGCTCGAGCTGCAGCTGCCGCAATTCGTCGATACTGGCATTTTCGACCCGGGCCAGCCCCCCGGGATCGGACATGACGGTCGCCACGGAACCCTCCAGCGCGCGCGTTATTCGGAATTTCTGCCCGGATACTAGCAATCTTGCGGGCCTGACAGGCTCTGGAAATATACCTACTGCGGCCCACTGTCGATAAATGATACATAAAAATCAAGATTACGTATATTTACGTATCACATTTGACCGCGAAATATGGAGAATCAAGGCTCGGGGATATCCAGGACAAGGCAGTGGACCCGGTAAATGCCATCAGGACGGTTCCGTCTTTCTGCTACAACTGCGTGGCGGGCCCGTGTTTCATGAAGGTGAAGGTGCGCGACGGCGTCGCGACCGAGATCCTGCCCAATTTCGACGCCGAAGGCATACACCCCGCCAACGGCCGCTGCTGCGTCAAGGCCTACGGCGCGGTACAGAAGACCTACAACCCCAATCGCGTTTTGACGCCGATGAAGCGCACGAACCCTCGCAAAGGCCGCGACGAGGATCCCGGGTTCGTGCCGATCTCCTGGGACGAGGCACTCAACACCATCTGCGAGCGCCTGACGGCGATCCGTGAGAAGGGCCTCCTCGACGAGGCGGGTCTGCCGCGGCTGGCGGCCACCTTCGGCATGGGCGGTACCCCGGTCAGCTACATGGGGACTTTCCCGGCATTCCTGGCCGCCTGGGGAGCGGTCGATTTCAGCTTCGGCTCGGGCCAGGGCGTCAAGTGCGTGCACGCCGAACACCTCTACGGCGAGTACTGGCATCGCGCCTTCATCGTCTGTGCCGACACGCCGCGTACGAAGTACATCGTTTCCTTCGGCGCCAATATCGAATCGACCGGCGGTACCTGCGCCGTGACGCGGCATGCCGACGCAAGAGTGCGCGGCGTCAAGCGCGTCAATATCGAACCGCACATGTCGGTCACCGCGGCTGCGTCCTCCGAGTGGGTTCCGATCAAGCCGAAGACCGACAACGCGTTCATGTTCGCCATGCTGCATTCGATGCTGCACGAACACGAGCGCGATGCACTCGATCTGGTCTTCCTGCGCGACCGCACCGCATCGCCTTATCTCGTCGGGCCGCGCGGCCTGTATCTCAGGGATCCCGCGTCGAAGAAACCACTCGTCTGGGACCTGAACCGAAATTGCGCCGTGCCGTTCGACACGCCCGGTGCGCAACTCGCGCTCGAGGGACGATTCACGATCGAACATGCGATCGACAGCGGCGCCGATGGCGACGATCAGCACTATGCGAACGTCGAAGGCGTCACCGTCATGACCGGCTTGCGCGAACATCTCGCGTCGTACACGCCCGAATGGGCGGCAGAGATCTGCGACGTGCCGGCAAAGACGATCCGCCGCATCGCCAGCGAGTACCTGGAGCACGCGGCTGTCGGCGAGACCATCGAGATCGACGGCCAGACGCTCCCCTATCGCCCTGTCGCCGTCACTCTCGGCAAAAACGTCAACAATGGCTGGGGCGCATACGACTGTGTCTGGGCGCGCACGGTGCTCGCGATGCTCGTCGGCGCGCTCGAAGTGCCGGGTGGCACGATCGGCACCACGACGCGGCTCAACCGGCCGCAGTCGAATCGCCTGAAGAGCGTGACGCCGGGCCCCGACGGTTTCATGGCGACCTACCTGAATCCCACCGACAGGGAAAACTGGGCCGCAAATCCGAAGGGACGCAACGCGCATACGACACTCGTGCCGATCGTCGGCGACTCCGGCTGGGCACAGGCGCTCGGCCCGACGCATCTCGCCTGGATGTTTACGCGCAATCCGCCGGAAAACTGGCCGGCGCCGACCTATCCCGACCTCTGGTTCATCTACCGCAGTAACCCGTCGATCTCCTTCTTTGATACCGACGAGCTCGCTAAAGACCTCGCGAAGATGCCTTTTATCGTCGCGTTCGCGTATACGCATGATGAATCGAACCACATGGCGGACATTCTCCTGCCGGATGCGACGGACCTCGAGAGCATGCAGCTCATCCGCATGGGCGGCACCAAGTTCGTCGAACAATTCTGGGAACACCAGGGCGTGGTACTGAGGCAGCCGGCCGTCGAACCCTGCGGTGAGGCGCGTGACTTTACCTGGATCGCGACCGAGCTCGCGCAACGCAGCGGTCTCCTCGAGGGCTATAACAACGCGATCAATCGTGGCGCTGGCGGCATGGCATTGAAAGGCAAGCATTACGATTACTCGCTGGCGCCCGATAGCGTCTACGAGGTCGACGAGATCTGGGACCGCGCCTGCAAGGCCGCTACCGCGAAGTATTCGAACGGCAAGGAGATCCATGGTCTCGACTGGTTCGAGGAGCACGGGTTCTTTGCCGTACCGTTCAAGCAGGTCGACTGGTACCTGCACCCGACGATGGTCGAGCAGGGATTACGGTACGAACTGCCGTACCAGGAACGCCTGATGCGCGCCGGACAGGAACTGAAGAACCGGCTGCATGAGCAAGGCATCCACTGGTGGGACGAGCAGCTCAAGGAATATGCCGCGTTACCGCACTGGTGCGATGTGCACGACATATGGGATCGCGCCGTCAGCAACTCGGGCAACGATCCGCAGAACTTCCCGCTGTGGCTCATCAGCACCAAGAGCATGCAGTATGCATCGGGCAACAACGTGTCGATCCAGCTCATGGACGAGGTCAGCAAGAACGTGCGCGGCCACGGTCGAATACTGATCAACACGGAGACGGCGGCGAGACTCGGACTCGAACAGGACGACTGGGTCGAGCTCAAATCGCCGGTCGCGATGACGCGAGGGCGTGTTGCCATCTCGCAGGGCGTGCGTCCCGATACGCTGGTCGTACCGGGACAGTTCGGTCACTGGGCAACGCCGTTTGCCAAGGATCTGAAGTTTCCGAGTCTCAACAAGTTGGCGCCGATGTCGCTGGATCTCACCGATTCGACCGGATCAGGGGCGGACATGGTGCGTGTGTCGGTGACGCGACTGGGAAAAACGGCATGACGCGCTACGTGATGGTCGCGGACCTCAGGCGCTGTATCGGCTGCCAGACCTGCACGGCCGCCTGCAAGATGGCCAACGGCACGCCGCCCGGAGTGCAGTGGCGACGTGTGGTCGACATGGAAATCGGCGAGTACCCCGATGTCAAACGCGTGTTCATCCCCACCGGCTGCCAGCATTGCAGCAAGCCGGCGTGCCTCGACGTCTGCCCCTCCGGCGCGACATTCAAGCGTGACGATGGCATCGTCGATATCGACTACGAGCTGTGCATCGGCTGCGCAAGCTGTGCGGTCGCCTGCCCTTACGGCGCGCGTTACCTGGCACACGAAGACAGTTTCGCCTACGGCGAAAAGCCGACCGCGGACGAGAGCGTCATGCACGACCCCGACAGCGTCGGCGTCGCGACCAAGTGCAATCTCTGCGTCGACGTGATCGACGAAGGCGTCGCCAACGGGCTGACGCCGGGTGTCGATCCCGAGGCAACGCCGCGTTGTGTCAATTCCTGCATTTCCGGCGCGATGACTTTCGGCGACCTCGATGATCCCGACAGCAAGGTCAGCAAACTGCTGGAAAGCACCAAACACTTCCGCATGAAGACCGAGGAAGGCACCTGTCCGGGGTTCTTCTACATCGTGGACGAGGAATAACCGTGCAGTGGGGAGCAGCAGCGCGATTGCAGGGATTCTGGGACGCGCGCGCGGCCTGTAATTTCATCGGCGGCGGCACCGGTTCCGGACTCCTCGTGTGGGCGGCGCTAGGGCTCTTTGCGGGCCTGCCGTACCTGCCGGCGGGTTTGGCCGGTCTCTTCTTTGTCGCGGCCGGGCTTTTCATAGTGTGGCTCGAGATCGGCAAACCTTGGCGTGCCCTGAATCTGTTCTTTCGGCCACAGACATCCTGGATGACCCGCGAGGGGATCGTCGCGCTGCCGCTGATGGCTGCAGCTGCAGTTGCCGTCCTTTTTGCGTTGCGGGTTCCGCTCGGGCTCGAACTGCCGTCGCCCGTAATCCCCGCCGCGATCGCCGGCACACTGGCACTCGCCTTCCTGTATTGCCAGATTCAGATCATGCATTCGGCAAAAGGCCTGCCGGCCTGGAGCGAGGGCCGCATCGTGCCGCTGCTCGGTCTCAGCGGACTGACCGAAGGCTTCGGTGTGTACCTCGTGATCGTCTGCTACTTCGGCGAGCTGCCCACGGTATTAACGGTTGTGTGCGCGACGCTCATCATCGCTCGCGCCATAGCGTGGGCTGCGTATCTCTCGGGACTCACCGGCTCGGATGCGCCCGACTCGACGATCACCACACTCAAGGCTATGAGCCCCGGATTCGTGGCCATCGGTCACGCTGTGCCCGCCGTCCTGATTACCCTCGGGTTCATCGCGCCTGGCATGGCGCTGCCGCTGACGGCGCTCGCCGGCATCATGGCGACACTCGGCGGCTGGTACCTGAAACTCAACCTGATCACGAAGGCCGGCTATATTCCGAAGTTCGCGATACCTCTGACACCGGTTCGCGGAAGAACACGCTGATGAAAAGAGTTCAATAAACGGAGTACAACATGACGACAAAACTCGCGCAGGGGTTGAGCAAGACAGCACGTGTCGAGGTCGACGATTCACGCACGATCAGCTTCATGGGGGATGAAGGCCGCGTCTACGCGACGCCGGAGCTCGTGCGCGACATCGAAAACACCTGCAGAAATCTCTTGCTCCAGTGCATCGACGATGGTCAGGACTCGGTTGGCACGCATGTTGACCTTTCGCATATTGCCGCGACGCCATTCGGCATGTGGGCCGACATCACGGTGACCGTGAGTTCCGTCGACGGTCGTTCGGTCCGTTTCGACATCAGCGCGAAAGATCCGGTCGAACAGATCTGTCGCGGCAGCCACAGCCGCTTCATCGTCGACGTCGACAAGACGCTCGTGCGTGTCAAGGAGAAAGCAAGCTCGGTGCAGGCCGCCTGACGTTCAAGACAATGGTTTTCGCGGTCGAAGTTCCCTATGGATGTTACTGGTCGACTCCATTTGCCCGCTGGCAGGGCAGCTTCGCACACTTGCACAGCCTCAGATTTGCCGCACATGTCGTCAAAGGTGAACTCGCAAAGCGCGACATCGATCCGCAAAGCTTCGACTTTGGCGTGCTGGGCACGACACGGCCCGAGCAAGGTACCTTCTATGGTCTGCCCTGGCTCATGGGGCTCGCGGGTGCCGGCCACGTCGCTGGCCCGACCGTGTCCCAGGCCTGCGCCACCAGCGTGCGCGCGATCCAGGTCGCCGTACAGGAGATAAACGACGGCCTGGCGGACTTCGCGCTGTCGGTGACCTGCGATCGCACCTCGAACGGTCCGCATATCTATTACCCGGCCCCTGCGGCGCCGGGCGGTACCGGAGTCAGTGAGGACTTCATCATGGACAACATGAATTGCGATCCGCTGGGCAATCATTCCATGACGCAGACCGCGGAAAACGTCGCCGCGAAACACAATATCACGACTGAAGAACAACACGAGGTTCTGTTGAGGCGCGAACAGCAATATGCGGATGCGACCGCCGAGGACTGTGCGTTCCAGAAGCGTTACATGAGCCTGCCGTTTGCCGTGCCGGATGTCCGTTTTCGCAAAGATAAGTCGACCATTGACGGCGACGAAGGCGTGCGGCTTTCGACGCCGGAAGCGCTCGCGCGACTCGAGCCGGTCATCGAGGGTGGTACCGTCACGTACGGAGCACAAACGCATCCGGCGGACGGCAACGCCGCAATGATCGTCGTCAAACGCGGGCTTGCCGCCGAAATATCGCGCGACCCGGGCATCCGTGTCCGGATCACCGGCTTCGGGCTCGCGCGTGCCCCCCTTGCCTACATGCCGGAAGCGACCATCGACGCTGCGAGAAAAGCTTTACAGGCGGCCGGCATGTCACTAAAAAAAATCGATGCGATCAAGACGCACAATCCGTTCGCGGTCAATGACATCGTGTTCGCCAGGGAAACCGGTACCGACCTAATGGCAATGAACAACTACGGTTGCTCGCTGGTTTGGGGACATCCCAACGCTCCCACCGGCATGCGCTCGACGATCGAACTGATCGAGGAACTCGTCGTCCGCGGTGGCGGCACCGGCCTCTTCACCGGCTGCGCCGCAGGCGATACAGCGATGGCACTCATCGTCGACGTAGGAGAACGTTAGCCGGTCGCTGCCGCAACGCGCATAGCGCCCTCGGATACTACGTATGGCCGGAAGCTGATGATTTTGCGATAGAAATGGACTGCTAATGCAAGGAAGAGCATGTTGCCCCTGATAGTGCCCACATAGGTATCACGACGTGGCAGTCGCGAAAAAAGATCCCGTGCAGCTGGTCGCCTGTCCGAGAGATCGACCAACCTGCCTGGTCACATCCGGCGTGCTGGACTCCGTCGGATGCACCCCCCTGTTGCTGCTCCAGCAAGCCAGTGAGGCGACGGGCTGCAGGATTTATGCGAAAGCGGAATATACCAATCCCGGCGGCAGCATTAAGGACCGCATCGCCAAGCACATCATTCTCGAGGCGGAGCGCCGTGGTGAACTGAAGCCAGGCGCCACTATTCTCGAAGTCACGTCGGGGAACACAGGAATAGCGCTGGCAATGGTTGGCGCCATCCTTGGCTATCACGTCGTCATCATGATGCCTGAAACCGTGAGCGAAGAGCGCCGTAATATGATCGAGTCGCTGGGTGCCGAGCTCCATCTGCTGAAAGAGATCAACGATATTCAGTCGGCGGTTCAACGCAGCGTGGAACTTGCCAGGACCACGCCCGACGTCTTCCTGCCCAGCCAGTTCTCCAATGCTGATAATGCCCACTGCCACGAATTGACCACGGGCGTCGAGATCATCCGGCAGACCGGAGGGAATGTTTCTGCTTTTGTCATGGGGGTAGGCACTGGCGGAACCTTGATGGGCGTCGGCCGCGCCCTTCGTCGAGCGAATGTGCCTGCGCGTATCATCGCGGTCGAGCCGGACGAGTCTGCCGTCATGTCAGGCGATACGCCGGGGCGACATGGCATCCAGGGCCTGGCCGACGGCTTCATTCCCGATCTGGTCAAACTCGACGAAATCGACGAGATTGTTCGCATAAAGACGGCAGATGCGGTAACGGCCGCAGAAAACCTGGCGCGCGAAGAAGGTCTGCTGGTGGGCATCTCGTCGGGCGCAAACGTTCTGGCCGCAACCCAGGTGGCGCGCAGACTTGGGCCGGGAAATACCGTCGTTACGGTTTTACCGGATCGTGGGGAACGTTACCTGAGCGTCACTCGTCGAAGTGCCGCTGCTGTTCTGACGTGATCTTGATGTCGGTTGCGGCCGGCCTCACCTTCATTCGAAGACACCCACACTATTTCCCTGGTGCGTCTGCTCCCGTGACAAAGTAAGTAACTGCACGTTCGTGCCGCAATTCGCAGCGATGTTCCGGTAGTTCGAGCGTGGTGATATCGCCAATCGGCACAGGGACGGATCGGATACTCGAATCAGCCGGTTTGCCGGAAATCGGGTCGTCGACGCTCGAGAAACGCGCCGATGCCCTCGCGTGCGGCAGCCGTGCAGGCGCTGGCGCCGAACGCCGCGTACCCGGCCTCCAGCGCATCGGTCAGTGAATCTGCTGCCGCGGCCTGTTCGATGGCACGTTCCATGATGCCGAGTACCTCGCGACTGAGCACCTGGCCGTCCCAGGATTCGGCCTTGATACCCGACATTGCGCTCAGGCTGACGGCTTCGTCGGGAATGTGTCGCGGTGAGTCCACCAGTTTTTCGACTTGCTCGATCGCGCGTTGCAATAAAGCCTGGTGATCCTCTACCACGGCATCGAGGATGCCCAGCTCGAAAGCGCGGGTCGCCTCCAATTTCTGCGCCTGGCGCAGCATGGCGTGAAACGCCTCGGATGCCTGGGGCCATCGGCGGTAGGGTATGACCATCGCGCCGATGCCTGGGACTATGCCGAGCGTGATCTCCGGAAACTGCATCCAGGCGTCGCGAACGGCGACGATTCCGTGGCAGCGTATTGCGAGTTCCAGGCCGCCGCCGAGCGCCATGCCGTTCAATGCCGCGACCACCGGCTTTTGCATGCGGTCGAGGTGGTTGAGTACGCGCGAACAGGCTCGCGAGTATTGCACGGCCGCTTCTGCATCGCCGAGCATCGTCGGGAATTTTCCGATGTCGGCGCCCGCTGAGAATGCACGGACGCCGTATCCGGTGATGACGAAACCACGCGTGCCGGAATCGCCTTCGTACTGGCGAATGACGTCCAGAATTTCGTCGTTGAGATCGTCGTGCAGGGCGTTCAGGGCCTCCGGCCTTCGCAGCGTCATGATGCATACGTCATCGATATGATCGACCAGGACATAACGACGAAAGTCGGTGTACGAATCGAGATCGTGCGCGGGCATCGGCATCCCTGGACGATCCGCCGCGAAACGATCCAGGATGCGCCGCGTTTCCCCGGCCTCGATTTCGCCGATCAGCTGCAACGGCCCTTTGCGGAACCCCAGTGCGAGGCGACAACCGAGATCCAGGTCTGCTTTGCTGCCGATATCGCGATCGAGAATGTCGGCGCTCTGCGAAAACAGGATGCCGAGCAGGCGATCGCGGATGACTTGTGCTTTCACTGCCGGCATATCCACCTTATTACCGGGCGACACGGTCTTCCAGCGATCGACCGAGGCAAATACGGGCGCAGGCTGATAGTGTCCGCCTTCCTCGGCGGCTTGCAGGGCATTGGTCTCGGCAATGATGGGATTGCCGTTGGCCATGTTGAGCACGAAGAAAGGCCCCGCGTGGACGAACTCCTGGGCGACGCTGTCGATTTCCGCCGCGCTGGCCTGCCCGAGCAGATAGCCCGCCTCGTTGCACCAGTTATCGAATACGCGGTCGAGCATGAAACACAGTGCATCGGCCGTCACGAGCGGCACTTTGCCGGTGACACAGAACAGCCAGCGCAGGTAATCGATCGACTGCTGATCGGCCTGCTCCCACTCCACGACTTCGACGATCGGGTTGCGGAAAGCCGGGGCGAAGAAATGGGTCACCGTGGTTCGCCCGGGATGGTTCAAATGTGAAAACAGTCGCGTAGCAGGCAGTGAACTCGTATTGGAAGTGATCAGGGCATCGGGCCGCACGATCGATTCGACGTCGCTGAAGATCCTGCACTTGAGTTCGAGGTTTTCGGTTGCCGCCTCGAGCACCCAGTCGCTCCGGGCCAGCGCGCCATAATCACGACTCGTGGTGAGGTTTTCCCTGACATCGTCCGCCTGTTGCGGCGTCAATTTGCCACGATCGAGCCCTTTCTCGACGTATGCGTCGATACGCTGCAGCGCGCGATCGAGCGCATCCTGTTTGATATCGATCAGCACGAGTCCGAGACCGGGAATGGCACTTTTCAGGTAATAGGCAAGATCCGGGCCGATGGTGCCGGCCCCGACGATTCCGACGCGTTCGGGCAACGGCCGGTCCGGCTGGATCAGGAGTGGATTCTGGTGGCTGGACACGATCGTTTCCTGCGAACGACTAGCTGTCTGCCGACTCGTCCCGTTTGTCGTCGATCAGTTCCGTCAACACGCCATTCATCTGTCGCGGATGCAAGAAGGCAAACTCGCAGTTCCGAAACGGACGCGCGCCGCCGATAAATTCATAATTACCGGCTTCGAGCTCGGCAATGGCGTCGCGGGTATCGGGCACGTTGAAGCTGACCAGCATGATCCCCTCGCCCCGTCTCTCGATGAACCTGGCGACTTCACCGTCATCCGACGTCGATTCCATGAGTTCGAAGCCGACCTCGCCGAGCCAGTACCTCGCGACTCTGATCTTCTCGGGCTCGTCGACGTATTCGTCGTCAGGCCCCGACTTGCCGAGGACCGGCTCCCAGATTTGCCGTGCCTGGTCGAGGTCCCTGACCGCGATTGAGATGTGATCGATCTTGTTGATCCGCATCGGTGTACCTCGCGCTCCCGTTTACCGAGGAGCCATACGTAATCTACGCAGGGCCGCACGCATTTGCCGGCGCGTTGTCGGCGGGTGCACGACTACGTCAGCCCGCCGGAAATCCGGCCTCTGTCAGCGTATGTACTATATTGCAGCTTACGGCGTCCGGCGTCCCGAACAATCACGGAAAATACATATTATCTTGCACATCCAAAGCCTGTAGCGTGAAAAAGGCAGGAGCGCCAGTGCAAAGCAGAGGTGTGCTCCTGTCTCGTGGCCCTCCCGCCAACAACAAGGCAATGCGGGCGTAGCCGGGCAATATCTCATTCCGTTTCTCGCGAGCATACGGAATGCGGCGGTGGTGAGTGCATGAACCTGTCTAACTGGATAGAACGTCAGGCAGATTTCGCACCAGACCGGTGCGCAATCCGCTTTGCCGGCGAGGACCTGAGTTATGCCGGGCTCGCACGTAAAGTCAATCAGCTTGCCGATTCCATGGCGAACCATCTCAATATTGGTCGCGGTGACCGGGTCGCCTATCTAGGACTGAATTCTCCCGAAATCGTCGTTTTATTGTTTGCCTGTGCGCGCATCGGTGCCGTACTGATGCCACTCAACTGGCGTCTTGCAGAACCCGAACACCGATTCATGCTCGGGCAGGCAGAACCCAGTGCCATCTTCGTCGAGCCCGACTTCGTCCGACATATCGAGAGCCTTTATCCGGATATCGGGCCCTTGACGCTGATCAGCTACGGCGGTAGCAGCGACGGCTGGTTATCGTATGACGCGCTGATAGCGGACGGCTCCACGGCATTTGCGGACAAGGGCATCAGGCTATCCGACGACCCGGTGCTGCTCTGTTACACGTCCGGCACCACGGGCAAACCCAAGGGCGCGCTGCTCAGCAATGCCGCCCTGACCTGGAACGCGGTGAATTCCACGCACATGCACGACCTGACGAGTCAGGACGTCATACTGACAGTGTTGCCGATGTTCCATGTCGGCGGACTCAACATCCAGACGCTGCCCGCCCTGCACGCCGGGGCAAAGGTCGCGATACACCGGCGATTCGACGTAAACGCCTTTTTCGATGCGGTCGAAAGGGAGGGCATTACGCTGACCTTGCTCGTGCCGACGATCGTGCATGCTCTGATCAACGATCCACGCTGGGCTACGGTTGATCTCAGCAGCCTGCGCATGGTCGGCGTGGGCTCGACGATCGTTCCCGAACAGATGGTCCGGACTGTCGGCGCCCGCGGCGTCCCCCTCGTCCAGGTTTACGGATCGACCGAGACCGCGCCGATCGCCGCCTACATGCCGACACGCGAAACCATGAAGCGGCCTGCGTCCACGGGCAAGTGCGCCATGCACTGCGACATACGACTGGTCGACGAAAACGGAAAAGATGTACCAGTGGGCGCAAAAGGCGAGATCCTCGTACGCGGACCGAATGTGATGACCGAATACTGGAAGGACTTCGAGGCAACGCGGGCCGCGTTCAGCAACGGATGGTTCCACACGGAAGACATCGCACATTTCGACGGCGAAGGTTTCCTGTACGTCGACGGTCGCAGCAAGGACATGATCATAACCGGTGGTGAAAATGTTTATCCGGCAGCCGTCGAAAACGTCCTTGCGGAGTGCGAAGGCGTCCGGGAGGTCGCGGTACTCGGGCGGCCCGACGAGTACTGGGGCGAAGTCGTCGTCGCCGTGATTGTACCGAACGGCGAAGAGCGGAATGCACAGCGAATCCTCGAGTACTGCGAAGGTCGCATAGCGCACTTCGAAACCCCGCGGGAAATATTTTTCGTTGAGGAACTGCCGCGCAACGCGATGGGAAAAATCGAAAAGGATGCATTGCGGCACACGGTTACCTTATTGGCAGCTGGCAAGAAACAACACGCGACGGCATAGAAAAATGAGCTTGAAGATCGGCATCGACGTTGGCGGAACATTTACCGATTTCCTGGTCGCACGGGACGACAAGGCACCACAGATTCACAAGGTCTTGTCGACGCCGGAAGATCCCTCTATTGCGGTGATGCAGGGGCTGACCGAAATCGCCGCGGCACAGGAGCCCGCTGCAACGGTTAACGATCTGCTCGGATCAGTGGATACGATTGTCCACGGCACCACGGTCACGACCAACGCGACATTGACGCGTAGCGGTGCGAAATCCGGACTGATCACGACGAAAGGTGTGCGCGATGCACTCGAGATGCGGCGCGGTATCCGTGAAGAGCAGTACAACAATCATTACACCAACGTGGAGCCACTGGTCCCGCGTTACCTGCGAGTAGGCGTCGGCGGGCGCTTACGGCGCGACGGCAGCGAGATCGAACCGCTGAATCTCGAAGATATCGACGGAGCGATCGAGCTCTTCAAGAACGAAAACGTCGAGGCGATCTCGATCTGTTTCATGAACGCCTTTGCAAACACGAGCCAGGAACAAGAAGCAGCGGAGCGCGTGCGCCGCGCTTTGCCGGACGCATACCTGACAGTCTCGACGGACCTGTTATCCGCGATCCGTTTCTACGAGCGCATTAGTACCACGGCCCTGAATTCTTACGTCGGACCGATTCTGAACCACTATCTGGAACAATTGACAGGACGTCTCGAAGCTGATGGCTTCAGCGGCCTGCTGTTAATCATGCAATCGAACGGTGGCGTGATGGCACCGGAGGTGGCACGCCGCAATGCAGCGCTGACGCTGTTATCGGGACCGGCGGGCGGGCCTGGCGCGGGTCTCATGTACGCCAATGCGCACGATCAGCGGAAATGCATCGTCATGGATATGGGCGGCACCAGTTTCGAGACTGCACTGATCGTGGACAGCCCGGTCATGGTCAACGAAGGGCTGATCGACCGCCATCGCATTGCGCTGCCGATGCTGGGCATTCACACGATCGGCGCGGGTGGCGGCTCGATCGGCTGGCTGGACGAGGGTGGTCTCCTGCGCATGGGGCCGCAAAGCGCCGGCGCCGATCCCGGACCGGCCTGCTACGGGCAAAGTGGCTCGTTGCCGACCTGCACCGACGCCGACCTCGTGCTCGGTTACCTGAATCCCGATTTCTTCGCCGGCGGCAAGATCCGACTGGACGTCGATGCCGCGCGGCAGGCCATCGAGGAGCACATTGCCACGCCCCTGGGCATGGACCTGGAGACGGCCGCAGCGGGCATGTACCGCGTTGCCTGTACCAACATGGCGCAGGGTGTCCGTGAGGTCACGATCAAGCGCGGCTTCGATCCGCGGGAGTTTCCGATGGTCGTGGCAGGCGGCGCAGGCCCGATCCACTCCTGCCTGATTTGCGAGGAACTCGGCATTCCCCTGCAAATCGTGCCGCGCGAGTCGTCGATCCTGTGCGCGGTCGGTATGCTGATGGGCGACCTCAAGCACGATTTCGTTCGCACCTTCGTATCGCGGCTTAATGCAGTGGATTGGAAATCACTGCACGACCTGATTTCGGACATGACCGCCGAGGGTTCGGCACTGCTCGACAGTGAACACATCCCCGAATCACGGCGCGATTTCCGCATCAAGTTCGACTGCCGTTACCTGAAGCAGTATCACGAAGTCTCATTCGAAATACCGCGGGACAGCGTGGATGCACACGATACCGCGGCGATCGCAACGGCGTTTCACCGCGAGCACAACCGGCTATACGGCTATTCGCTCGAGGAACAGGACGTTCCGGTCGAGATCATCAACGTCCGGGTCCAGGCGATCGGCATCACGGAAAAACCTGCACTCGCAATTCGCGAACGGGTTGCTGCCGACGCTTCGCCTGCGTTGAAAGGTGAACGCAGCGCGTACATACCGAGCGAGCAGGCATTCCGCACAATCCCGATCTATGACGGACACCGCTTGACGCACGGCCAGCACTTTGAAGGGCCCGCAATCGTGGAGGAAGTCACGACGGCGATCTTTGTAGGGAACTCTTTCAACTGTTTCCTGGATAAATTTGGATCGTTTGTGCTTTACAAAAAAGGCCGCGACGATTTGGTCGCGAGAGCTTTGAACGGTGATTCGTCATGAGCCAGATAGACCCGATCCTGCTTTCCGTCTATGCAAGAACTTTCAAGTCGATCACTGACGAGATGAGCATTTCGGTGCAGAAGACGACGCGGTCACCCATACTCTGTGAAGCCAAGGATTTCGTCACCGGCCTCTACGATGCCACAGGCAACATGCTCGAGCAGACCGAGAATTTGCCGATCCTTGCGTTCTCCCTCGCGCCAGTGTGCAAATACATCGTCGAATTCTTCGGCGACGAGATCTATCCGGGCGACGTCATTTTCCACAACGACGTCTTCTCGATGGGCAATCAGAACAACGATGTCGCTGTTTACAAACCGGTTTTCTTCGAGGGCGAACTCGTTGCCTGGGCAGCTGCGAAAGGTCACCAGGCTGATATCGGGGGCGCCGTGCCTGGTGGCTACAACCCCAATGCCAAGGAGGTGTGGCAGGAAGCCCTGCGCATCCCGCCCGTCAAGGTCTATGAAAAGGGAAAACTGCGAAAAGACGTATGGGACCTGATCTTCGCCAACATACGACTCGAGATCGTACAGCATGATCTGCGCGCACAGATCGGTGCATGCACCGTCGGTGAGCGTCGCATGGAGGAATTACTCAAGAAATACGGCAGGCCGAGTTTCGAGTCTCACAAGGAGGCCCTGTTCGATGCTACGCGCAAGATGATGGAGGCGGAGATCTCGCACATACCGAAGGGCATCTACTCCGGTGAAGGATACGTCTATTTTGATGGCCACCATGAAGGCACGAAGTTCACGATTCGCGTCACCATAACCGTCGACGACAACAAGATTACCTTCGATTACTCGGACACGGATGCCCAGACCGACGGTTTCGTCAACGGTACGTTCACCTCCAGCGCTTCTGCAACGATTCTCACTTTCTTGCAGATGGTCAATCCGGATATTCCACACAACGAAGGCATGGTCGGACCGATCGAGATCATTATTCCGGAAGGCAAGATCCTCAACGCGAGTTATCCGAAGGCGACGACGTTCGGCAATCACCTCTGTCCGCCGAATGCCGACGCGATCATCCGTGCGCTCGCACCGGTCATACCTGATCGCGTCACCGCCGGCTGGAACAACCTGCTCGCGTCGCTGACCACCGGCATCGATCCGCAGATCGGCGAAAAATACGTCGACATAGGCTTCATGGGCCTGAAAGGCGGCTCCGGCGCGATGCAGGGCACTGACGGTTACGACCACATCGGCATGATCGACGCCTCGGGCGGGGTACTCGACCAGGACTACGAGATGTTCGAGCAGCAGACGCCGCACCTGTTGATCAAGCACGAATACATCACGGACTCAGCCGGTGCCGGACAGTGGCGCGGTGGCCTGGGCGTGGAAACGATATTCGAGATCGGCTCCGACGACACGCAACTCGTGACTTTCGGCGACGGCGATTTCGAACCGGCATTCGGCCTCTTCGGTGGCCATGACGGGACTCTCAATCAGATCAAACTGACCTATCCCGATGGCCGCGAGGTCATCCCGCGCAACAAGGACCTGATCCTCGGCGTGCCCAGGGGCACGATTTACTACCAGGCCGCCGGTGGCGGCGGCGGCTACGGTGACCCGCGCAAGCGCGACCGCAAGAAACTGGCACGCGAAATACGAGACGGCGTCATCTCACAGGAAGCCGCCGACGCACTCTATGCGTACAGAGAAGCAGGATAAGCGTGGATTTTCGTCTCACACAGGAACAACAGGCCGTGCGTGACAACTTCGCGCGCTTCTGCGACGAGTTGCTGATGCCGGTCGCCGACACGCTGGATCGCGCGCACGAGTTCCCATGGGAACCCTTCCGGAAACTCGGCGAGCTCGGTTTTTTCGCGATGCGTTATCCGCAAGATGTGGGCGGCGCCGGCATGGACCTGGTGTCGTTCAGCCTGGCTCTTGCCGAGATTGCCCGCGGCTCGATGTCGCTGGCAGGGTGCGCGGCGATGCAGTCCCTGATGGGTACGAAGTTCCTGCACATGCTGGGCAACGACGACATCCGTGAGCGTTTGTTTGTTCCTGCCCTCGAAGGTAAAAAAATCGGCGCGATCTGTATGACGGAACCCAACGCTGGCAGTGACCTCGGCAGCATAGCCACGCGCGCGGAAAAATCCGACGGCGGTTATCGGCTGAACGGCCAGAAGATGTGGGTGACATCCGCACCAGTCGCCGACTTTTTCACGATCTTCGCAAGAAGCGGCAAGGACAAGCTGCTGACGATCTTCCTCGTGGAACGGGATTTCGACGGCCTCACCGTGGGCCGGTCCATCGACAAGATGGGTGTCTGGGCATTGCCGACCTCGGAATTGTCACTCTCCGATTGCTTCGTGCCGGAATCGCACCGCTTGAGCAAGGAAGAAGGCGATGGCGAGACGCACCTGCGCCGGTTGCTGGCGGAGATACGCATTATCACCGGCGCCATGGCGCTGGGCGGTGGCCGCGCGGCGCTCGACGAGGCGATTCGTTATGCGGCAGAGCGCAAACAGTTCGGCAAGCCGATCAACCGTTTTCAGGCGATTCAGTTGAAACTGGCCGACATGGCGACCGACATCGAGGCGGCGGAGCGCCTCGTGCTTTATGCGGCGTGGCTCAAGGACAACGACGAGCCGCACCACAAGGAAGCGGCCATGGCAAAACTGTTCGCCTCCGAAGCGGCCACGCGTGTCTGTGACCAGGCAGCGCGAATTCTCGCCTCCTACGGCTACGCGATGGAGTATCCCGTGCAACGGTTCCTGCGCGATATCCGTTTCACGCTGATCGGCGGCGGCACCAGCGAAATCCTGAAGCTCGTCATCGCCAAGGAGCTGAACGCGTGAACAAGGCGAAAAGGCGTGTGCTGATCGCGAAGCCGGGCCTCGACGGCCACGATCGTGGCGCGAAGGTCGTCGCGCACGCATTACTGGACGCCGGATTCGACGTGATCTACACGGGGCTCAGGCAAACGCCGGAACAGGTCGCCGAAGCTGCGGGCAGGGAAGACGTGGACGTCATCGGCCTCTCCAGCATGGCCGGGTCGCACATCGATTTTTGCAGGCGATTGAAGGCACTGCTCGAGGAAAAACAACTGACCGACAAGCTGTGGATTATCGGCGGCAACATTCCGCCAGACGACGAAAGCGAGCTCAAGTCGCTGGGATTGGATGGTGTGTTCCCGGTGGGCAGCAGCCTCGATGACATCGTCGGTTTTCTGAACGAGAGACTCCAATGAGACCACAGACCGAAATGAAGCCACAGTCGGAAACGACAACCGACCGTGTGATCAACGAATCCGGCATCGCGATCAATACCGTGTATACCGCGGCGGACGTTGAGGAGTCCGGCGGGCTTTCGATGCTGGGGGCGCCCGGCGAGTACCCCTTTACCCGCGGCATCCACCCGGAGATGTACCGCAAACGTCCCTGGACGATGCGCCAGTACACCGGCTTCGCGAATTCCGAAGAAACCAACAAGCGCTTCAAGTACCTGATCGAGAACGGCCAGACGGGACTGAATGTCGCCTTCGACCTGCCGTCGCAGATCGGCATCGACTCGGACGATCCGCTCGCAACGGGCGAGGTCGGCCGCGTCGGCATGGCCGTCGATTCACTGCGTGATTTCGAGATCGCATTCGATGGCATTGATCTCGACAAGATCACCGTCTCATTGACGGTCAATGGCTCGGCCGCGATCGGCATTGCGATGTACCTGGCGATGGCGCGGAAACGGGGCTACGACCTGAAGACGCTCAGAGGCACGGCGCAGAACGACATCCTGAAGGAATTCATCGGGCGCGGCACCTGGGTGTATCCGGTCGAACCGTCGATCAAGCTCGTCGGCGATACGATCGAGTACTGCGCCCAAAACGCGCCGAAATACAGCCCGGTGAGCATTTGCGGTTATCACATCCGCGAATCCGGGGCAAATCCCATCCAGGAAATGGCGTACGCATTCTGCATCGCCAAAGCCTACATCGACGATGCGCTGGCACGCGGACTCGATATCGATGAATTCGCCTCGCGCCTGTCGTTCAACTTCAACATCTTCGGCAACATTTTCGAGCAGGTCGCCAAGTTCCGCGCCGGGCGCTCGCTGTGGGCCAAAATCATCAAGCAGGACTACGGCGCCGAGAATCCGCGATCCATGGGCTTACGCATGATCGCCGGTGGCGGCGGCAGCGGGCTCACCAAGGAGCAACCGGAGCTCAACATCGTGCGCGGCGCCTATTACGCATTGATCAGCGCCCTTTCCGGGGCTCAGACCATGGCCTTGTGCTGCTACGACGAGGCCTACACGATCCCGTCCGAGTATGCGCAACGCCTGTCGCTGCGCACGATGCAGCTCCTGATCGAGGAAATGGGCCTGTGTGACACGGTCGATCCGTTGGGGGGCTCCTATTACCTGGAGACGCTGACCAACCAAATGCGTGAGGAAATGCAACAGATGATGGCAATGATCGACGCCGACGGCGGCATCGTCAAACTGATTTCGGAAGGCGTCATCCAGGCCCAGGTATCTGCACAGGCATACGAGACTCAGAAAAAGATCCAGACCGGTGCAATACGCAAGGTCGGCGTCAACTGTCACCGCATCGAGGAGCAAGAAAGGGAAGTCGCCTGTCATCCGTACAGCGAGTCGGACGCGGAGCGGCAGATTAAACGCCTGCAGGAGCTGCGTGAGACTCGCGATGCCGCCGCGGTCGAGCGGGCCTTGAACAGGATCGCCAGCGACGCGCAGGCGGGGATTAACGTCATGCCCGCCATCATGGATGCCGTGCAGGCCTACGCAACGATCGGCGAGATGACCAACAAATTGATCGGGGTTTACGGGCGTTATCAGGAACCCATTCGTTTCAGGATGCAAGGGACGACATCATGATCGACCAATACTCAGCACCGACGTCCATCGAGGAAGCGACGCGGATCATGCATGAAGGCAATGTCACGGTACTCGCCGGTGGCACGGACCTGATGCCGCAAACGGAGTCGGGAAAGCGGCGCTTCGAAAAGACACTGCTGAACATCCGGCGCGTCGCTGGCCTCAGGGACATTTCCATGCAGGACGGCCGGATCTGCATAGGCGCGCTCGCAACGATGACCGAAATACTGGACAGCGATGAACTCGCCAAGGCCGCGCCGATTCTGGCACGGGCGGCCGATAAATTCGCCAGCTCACAGCTCCGCAATGCCGCGACCATCGGCGGAAACGTCTGCAATGCGTCTCCGGCCGGCGATATGATCATCCCGCTATTACTGCTCGACGCAGAGGCGGTCCTTGCGAGCTGGTCTGATCAGTCCGTCTCCGTCAGGAAATTGCCGATCGCCGAATTCTTCGAGGGGCCTGGGACCACTCGCAAACGCACCAATGAACTGTTGACGGCGATCGAGTTCGCCGTTCCCGAACCCGGCTTCGTCTCCGGATTTTTGAAATCCGGCCCGCGGCCCGCGCTGGAGATTTCGACCGTATCTCTCGGCATCGCCGGCGTTTTCAAAAAAGGTGCGCTGCACAGGGTGCGTGTCGCAGTCGGCGCGGCGGCGCCGACGCCGTTGCGCGCCCTGGCGGCTGAAGCCGCGCTCGAAGGGCAGCGCCTCAATGATGCGCTTATTAACAAGGCAGCAGAACTCGCGGCACAGGAAGCCGTACCCATCGACGATGTACGGGCATCCGCCTGGTACCGCACACATCTCATTCGCGTCTATGCGAGGAGGCTCTTACAAGATGTTGCAGATAAGCATTGATTTCACACTCAACGGGCGTGCCACAAAGGTGACCGTGCCGCCCGACATGAGCGCGTTGACGATGTTGCGTGAGAAACTCGATTTGACGGGCGCGAAGCTCGCCTGCGGAGAAGGCGAATGCGGCGCCTGCACGATTCTCGTCGATGACGTCACCGTCAATTCCTGCCTGATGTTCGCCGTCGATTGTGACGGAAGGAAAATAGAGACGATCGAAGGATTGCGCGATGGCGACAAACTCGATCCCGTGCAACGCGCATTCGTCGAGCATGGCGCCATACAGTGCGGGTATTGCATGCCCGGGATGATCATGCAGGCGAAGTACCTGCTGCGAAAGTACCCGGGCGCGAGCCGCGAGGAGATCGAGCGTAACCTGGAAGGCAACATCTGCCGCTGTACGGGTTACAGCAAGGTCATTGATGCCGTTGCAGAAGTGGCTGGCGGCGCGACAAAAGTGAGCAGCTTATGACAACGACAAGCACGAAGTCTGCGGCTGTCGGCAGTACGGTCACGGAAGTCCGGGTCAAGCCGGCACCGGCGACGACGATCATTGAAAAAGACAGCATCATCGGTAAGGGCGTACCGAAACCGGATGCGATGGACAAGGCGATCGGCCGCACCCGTTATATCAACGATCTCAACCTGCCGCGCATGCTTATAGGCAAGATCCTGCACACCGATCGCGTGCATGCGCGCATCAAATCCATTGACACCGGTGCGGCCAAATCACTGGCGGGCGTACATGCCGTCCTGACGGGTGAAGACATACCGGATTTCCGCTTCGGTTTCCGGCGCGACAACAGGCCATTGAAGCGCGATAAAGTCCGGTGCACGCGGGACGAAGTTGCGGCGGTCGCGGCCGAAACCGAGGAAATCGCCGCGAAAGCGCTCGCGCTGATCAAGGTGGAATACGAGAATCTGCCGGCCGTGTTCTCGCCCCGCGAAGCGCTGGAAGCCGACGCACCGGTCATTCATGAAGACCATCCCGACAACCTGGGACTCAAGTACGAGTTTTCGGCGGGCGATGTCGACAGCGCAGAGTCGGGATCGGACATCGTATTACAAACCGATTTCCAGTTGCCGTACGTGACTCATTGCTGCATGGGAACGAGCTGTGTCATCGCCGATTACGATGCGAACGGCAAACTGACGATCTATACCCAGACCCAGTATCCGTACAACTACAAGATGGACCTTGCTCCC